>JAPPOR010000760.1 GCA_028817905.1 Myxococcales bacterium | reverse complement strand
CTTACTTCTGGTACGCAGTGATCACACCGCCGGCCGGGATCTGCAGCGTGAGCAGGCCAGCGCTGTCGGTCTGCACGTCGGCTTGGGTGTGCAGGTAGTCGCTCGTGGTGGTGTGGAACACGCCGTAAACGGCGCTCGGTAGACCGCCCACGGTGAAGCTACCCCCGCCATCTGCACGCACGACGACCGTCCACTTGCCGTCGGCATTTTGGAAGGCGAAGGGCGTCAAGCCGCTGCCGCTTCCGTTGGCGTCGTATCGCACAGCGCCCCGGTACACGGTCCGACTGTACTGCGCGACGTACCGCGTATTCTGCCCGATGCTGATCACCGGCTCTGCCGGGTTCGCTAGGTCCAGCACGAAGTAGTCGCCACCGTTGTCGGCGCCGCAGTGGGCGATACCGAGTTGCTGCCAGGTCGAGGCGTTGGCATCTACGAGGTCCCGCTCAAATGTCAGGTGCGTCTCATGAAGCTTCTCGAGCATGCCCGAGCGCACCCCGTACTGCGTCATCAGCGCCCGCACGTCCGCGTAGTCCTGCGCGGTCACGGGCGCTCCGTACTTGTGGTAGCTGATCTCGTCGAGGGCATTCGGCCCAGCCGCCGCAAAGGCCGCCTCGACGTAGTAGCGGGTCGAGTGCATTTCCATCACCGAGGGTCCGATGTACTCAGGCGAGTATCCCTCGGGCTGCATCCGGGCTTGGAGCGCGGCCAGGTTTGCGCCGAACTGCGGCCCGTTCCAGCCAGCCTTGTCCGGCTCGAGCAGAACCTCGATCGCATCGGGCACCCACCCGTAGGTGCGCTCGATGTGCCGGTAGGCCTCCAGCATGAACTCCGCATACTCGTCAGGGTTGTCGCGGTGCAGGCCGTTGGCCGCAAAGTCGACGTAGTTGAGCGACACGTAGAGCTCTCTCCCGTGCTTGGCCAGTGCCTTGCGCAGGGGTTCGACGACCAGCTCGATCTTCGTATCCACCTCGCTGAAGTGGAAGCCCGCTGGATCGGCGACCATCGGGTCGCTGTTGTCGTTGATTTCGTCGTAGAAGCGCTGCTTCCAGGTCGGTCGGTCGATCACCCCGTCGAGGTATTGTGTCCACCAGTCACCGGGCGCTTCCGATCCGGCACGCACTTCCAGGCGCACCCGGTCGAGCCCGAAGTCCTCGACCGCCCGGCGTGCTAGCTCGTCGCGTGCGTTCGCTAGGCCGGTGGCGTCGCACTCACCCTCACCGATGGCCGCGTTGCCCTCGATGCCCATCATCGTCTGCTGCGCGTTGCGCGTGACGGTCACGTCGGCCGCCGCAGCCGTGCTCACCACGAAATTGGCGATCACGCTGCAGGCCTCGGTGATCGGCGCGGTTGTGTAGCTGCCGCCGGAGAGTGAGCCGCCGCAACCGTGCACGCTGTCGATTGCGAACCCGCTGTCCGGGTTCACCGTGAACATCGCTGTCTCACCCGCCGGGACAACGGCCTCCGCCGGCGAGACGCTGCCACCCGTCCCGAGTTGGACGCTCACCCGGTACGAGCCGGTGGGGGCCGTTGCCGCGTCTTGCCCACTATCCTCGGAGGACCCCGACCCTGAGTCCCGACCCGCGTCCCGCCCAGTCAAGCCGGGTAGGCCGCCGTCCCTGTCGTCCGAGCTGGGTGGACCATCCCCGCCATCGGCCCAGGAGAACTCCCCAGCATCTGTGCGCGACCCCGATGTGCTCACATCTCCAGACAGGGCCCCCGCGTCTCCGGCCCTGGCGGCGGCATCGCTGCCGCCCATGTCTTCGGGCGTGCCCGGCAAGCCCGGGCCCGCCATGCCCGAGCAAGCGCACAGGCTCGCGAAGGTACAGATCGCCATAAAGGACTGGGGTAGGTGTGCAGCTGGAAGGACTCGACTGGCCTCGCTGGTCGCGAAAATACCGAACTTCATGGTTGAGATTGCCCGCTTCGGAGCCAATCCATCATGGAAGAAACAACCTATGCGGCGTTTTGCCCTCGGTACAGCGATAGACCTACATGGTCTACTTCGTGCTCAACTGCACTGAAGAACCCGACCCGCCAACCAGGATCGCAGCGACGACCGTCCGCTGGATCATCAGCCGGTCTCCTGCGCGCGCTGGCTGCCCGTGTCCGCCAGGGCGAGTGACGGGGTCCATCACGGGTTCCGTCGTCAATCGAGGCGAATGCGCGTCGGGCGGAATCCCAAGCTGTGCGTGATCGGAGCGGGATCGAGTTTGTCGAACTCGGGGAAGATGTAGCGCGTGGGCCATGACTCCAGGTAGTCGATCGCTGTTCCACCAACGCTTTGGTCGCCGTACTGAATGGAAAGGTCGCGCGGCAGGGCCTCCTCTGGCGCTTGGTTGATCGTCTGGAGCAGCCATGCACCGAGCTCGGAGCCCCAGGCATCATCAAACTGCGTCCACCGTCCACAGCTGATGGAAAGGGTTTCCATGACGCGCACCGGCTCGCGCTCACTCCCGCTGGTCCGGAAGGACCAGCTGAGCGGAACGCAATCTTCAAACCGGTAGTGCGGCGCGACCAGATCCCCCTCATGGTTTAGGGCGTCCAGCACGATGGGCCGCGCCAGGCCCGCCCCACCCGCGAAGTCCTCCCACCATTGGTATGCGGGAGACGATTGCACTGGCTCGGACCGGGTCGCCACGATCGTGACCGCGAGTGACCGTGCAGCACCGGGGCGCCAACGCTGGAAGCCATCGGAGCTCACTCCGTGGACATGTAGCGGTACGACCAACGGAGCGACGTGGACCTGCATCACAGCCTGATCAAAGCCGGGTCCGATGCCTTCGAGTCGGAACCGGTGACTCATGATCGGCTCACCTTCCACTGTCACCGGGGCAGCCACCAGAACCTCCGCGACGCTCGCGATGCCGCCACCCGGGGGATTACCCGATGCCCTTGGCACCACACCGCGGGTCAGCGTGGCGTCGCATATCGCTGACCAGTTAGCAGGTTCGGTCACGGTCTCTGTGCGGGTGGTTACTTCGACGGAAAGCCCGAAGCGCGGCGCGTGGGGTTCGCAGACGCTTGGCGGCATGCTCCCCGTACCGTCGCTACACACCCACTGTGCACCATCCCACTGGACGAAATGGCCGACTTCACAACCGAGGTCGCCGAAGGTGCCGGCCGGGCCCTGGGCACCGGGCGGGCCTGTTGGGCCGGCAACTCCCGGAGGACCCGGCGGTCCAGGGATGCCCACTGGGCCTTGGGCGCCGTCGGCCCCATCCCTGCCCGCAGGCCCCGCCGGGCCGGGGGCGCCCTCAGCACCCGGTGGACCCGTCGGGCCCTGGGCACCGGGCGGGCCCTCTACCCCAGCGGGTCCCCGCGGACCTACCGGGCCTTGGGCGCCGTCGGCCCCATCCCTGCCCGCCAACCCCTCTGGACCCGGGACGCCCTGAGGGCCCTGCGGTCCGGTTGGGCCCTGGGCGCCCGTGTCACCCTGGGCGCCCGTTTCACCCTGGGCGCCCGTTTCACCCCGGTCGCCCGTTTCACCCCGGTCGCCCGTTTCACCCCGGTCGCCGTGACACACCGCTTGCTGCGACACTACCGAGTCAATGGCACCGTCGCGGTCGGCGTCCGGCCCGACACGAATGGTCACTCCACCGACCGCGCAGCCCGCCGCACCGTCCAATACCTCGGCCACATAGCCAATGCCATCCGCGCCGTCGAGTCCGCGTAGGTCGAGCTCCGACCAGTCGCCATCGCAGTGGTAGAAGCGGCCATCATTCTCGGTGTAATAGACAGCATGGACGCGCGTGCCGCGACAGGGCGGCAGGTCGCTTGCGAGCGCAACCACGGTGACACCCGTGACGTCGGAGTTAGGCGCCTCTGATTCGCAGGCCCCTAGTGCACCAATACCCGCCAGCGCAGTGGCCATTGTGAACGGAACAGGCTTGAGCATCCGCAACCTCCAGTGTCGTCGTGCATCCAAACGGGTGCCGAGGGACGCACACAGGACATGCACACACGGACTGTGCAAGTGCCAATCCTTGGTCAGAAGCTCACGCGTGCGACCGAAGCGCTTCCACGGGCGTTCCGTTCCCGGCGTACAGTGATCGCAACTGTTCGTTGAGCGGATGGGCTCGGTGGTGATGAGCTTCCAGTCGACGGGCTCGCACTCATGGGTTGCAAGCACCTGCCCGATGTCCACGTCGCAGGGCTGACGGGGGCGATAGGGGGCGATAGGGGGCGCTCGCCATACCACCGCCGCGGGCGCCCGGTGGCGCCGCGATGGATGTCCAGGCCGCAGGCGCGATCGGGAAGACCACACCGCGGTTCCGGTTTCGATCCGATGGTGTATGCTCCCGCGCATCGCGGAGGGAGGACCGATGGCCGATGAAGAAGTGACCTATGGGGGCAAGGAAGCCGACGTACGGTGGAACGGGAAGCTGTGCATTCACATCGGTGAGTGCGGCAGGGCTGCCGGTGACCTGTTCGTCGGGGGCCGCAAGCCCTGGTGCCAGCCAGACCTGGTCCAGATCCGCCAGGTGGTCGACGTGGTCGAGCGGTGTCCGACCGGCGCCCTGACCTATGAGCGCAAAGACGGTGGGACGGCCGAGCAGCCGGCCGAGGAGAACACGGTCGTGGTTCAGAACCGAGGACCCTTGTATGTGCGCGGCAACCTCGACATCGAAGGGGCCACCGATGCCATGCCGGGCGTACGCTTTCGGGCAGCGCTGTGCCGCTGTGGTGAATCCAAGAACAAGCCGTTTTGCGACAATGCCCACGAGACCGCCGGCTTCAGCGACTACGGCGCCGTAGGCCAGACGGGCGAGGGCTGTGACGGCAAGGGTGGGACGCTGGTGGTGAAGGCCGCCGAAGACGGGCCGCTGCTGCTACAGGGCAAGTTTCGGCTCCTGGCCAGCTCCGGCCGCGTCGCCTTTGAGGGCCAAAAGGCCGCCCTGTGCCGCTGCGGCCACTCGAAGAACAAGCCGTTCTGCGATGGGGCCCACAAAGCGGCAGGGTTTCGGAGCTGATCACCCCCGGGTGCGTACTGCGATGGACCCCATCCCCCCGCAACTCGATCCCCCCAGCCGACTGCTCATGGGCCCCGGCCCAAGTCCCGTACACCCGCGGGTGCTGGCGGCCCTTTCAGCACCCACGGTCGGGCACCTGGACCCCTACTTCCTGGCGATCATGGATGAAACCAGGACCCTGCTGCAGCGCCTGTTCGGTACGACCAGCGCGCTGAGCTTTCCCGTGTCAGGAACGGGCTCGGCCGGTATGGAGGCGTGCCTGGCCAACGCAGTCGAGCCGGGCGACCGGGTGGTGATCGCCCAAAACGGCGTGTTCGGCGGGCGCATGGCTGACATGGTCGAGCGCCTGGGGGGTGACCTCGTACGGGTCGAGGTCCCCTTTGGTCAAGCGATCGACCCGGAGCGGGTGCGGGCAGCGATCGCCAACAAACCCACCAAGCTGGTCGGGATCGTCCACGCCGAAACATCGACCGGTGTGGCTCAGGAACTCCAGGAGATCGCGCAGGTCGCGCACGAAGTGGAGGCGCTGCTGTTGGCCGACTGCGTGACCTCCCTAGGGGGTATCCCGGTGGCCCTCGACACCTGGGGGGTCGATCTGGCCTATGCAGGCACACAAAAGTGCCTGAGCTGTCCCCCGGGTCTGGCCCCGGTAAGCTTCTCGCAGCGCGCAATTGAAGCGATCCGGACGCGCCGCCACAAGGTGGCGTCCTGGTACCTGGACGCCACCCTATTGCTTAACTACTGGAGTGGCGAACGCGTCTACCACCACACGGCCCCCGTCAACATGGTCTACGGATTGCGGGAAGCGCTTCGAGTGGTGATGCAGGAGGGCCTGGCGCAGGTGTACGCGCGTCACCAACTTCACCACCGGGCACTGGTCGCGGGGCTCGAAGCCATGGGTCTTCGCATGCTGGTGTCCCCACCCTTGCGCCTGCCGCAGCTGAACACGGTCGAGGTTCCTGAAGGTGTCGATGATGTCTGGCTCCGACGCACGCTGCTAGACGACTTCAACATCGAAATCGGCGGCGGTCTGGGCGCATTCAAGGGCAAGGCGCTGCGCATCGGACTGATGGGTCACGGCGCCCGGCGCGAACACGTCGTAACCCTGCTGAGCGCGCTTGAGTCCGTGCTTGGCGCAGCAGGTGTCAACGTCCCCGGAGGCGCCGGCGTGCACGCAGCCAACCAGGTCTGGCACGCCGCCGCGTCCCGCTAGCGTAGCTAGCTTGTGTCCGTCCGGAAGTGGTGCGGCAGGCGGGGAAGACGCCCTTTGAACAGGTTGCGGTTGTCCATCGCGGGCCTCGGGGCCATGCTTGAATGATGCAACAGTTCCTGGCGCTCGACCCACAGCCCCGGCACACAGACCTGGGCGAGGGCTGCCATGTGGATCTCCACGACGCGCTGTCACCCCAGGCGGCCCGTGAAGCGATGGAGCGGCTGCGCGTGGAGCTGCCCTGGTGGCAGGAGGTGTACCGGCGCGGAGCCGCCGGAAACGTGGTGCCGGCCCCGCGCCTGACCAGCTTCCACGGCGATGCCCACTGCCGCTATACGTACTCTGGCATCCGCTATGCGCCCCACCCGTGGCACCCTGTGCTGATCGAGCTGCGTACGCATCTGGTCCGACTCACGCAGCATCCCTTCAACAGCGTCCTGTGCAACCTCTATCGAGATGGGCGCGACTCCGTCGGCTACCACGCAGACGATGAGCCCGAGCTAGGACCCAGCCCGGACAACATCGTGATCGCCTCGCTCAGCCTAGGGGCCCCTCGCCGCTTTGTGCTCAAGCACCGCCGCACGGGCGCCAGCCGGGTGTACAGCCTCGGCGAAGGCCGCTTGCTGGTTATGCGCGGCCATACCCAGAGGCACTACGTGCATGCCCTTCCCAAGACCAGCAGGCAGGTCGGCGCCCGCATCAACCTCACCTTCCGGGTGGTCAGTCCCGGGTAGCCCGGAAAGCGCGCGATGCTCGTGCAAGTGATCGGCTTCGCAGGGGTTTCGGTGAAGGAGGGAGGGCGCGTGGGTGACACCCCCGCGGACCGAGTCGTACGTCCTCGTTCAACGCACCGAATTGGAGAGCAGAAAACGGAGCGCGCCTGCAGACGCTTACCCCTACTGTGGGGAGCCCACTGACCAAAGGACGGTTCCCATGACAACATTCGTACTGCTTCACGGAAGCTGGCACGGTGCCTGGTGCTGGCACAAGATCTTCCCACGCCTGGAGGCCGCAGGGCACCGCGCGGTGGTTCCCGATCTTCCGGGACGGGGCCGCACCCCTGCACTCCCCCTTGCGGTCGGCCTTGAGACGATGGTGAAGTCGGTGGCTCGGCTGCTGCCGTCCACGGGCAAGACAACGGTGGTTGTGCACAGCCGCTACGGTATCGTCGCCTCGACCTTGGCAGAGCGCTTTCCAGACAAGATCGGGCAGACCATCTACCTGGCGTCCTTCATGCTCCCCCACCGGAAGCGCGTCATCGACTACCTGCCGGATCACCAATCCAAACTCACAGGTTACGTCCAAGTCAACCGCCTCGCGCTCTGCGACTGGCTTGACCCCGCCGCCTACAAAGAGGCGCTGTACGCCGACTGCAGCGAAGCCGATGTGGGCTTGGCTCGGACACTTCTGGTACGGGAGCCATCGCGCCCTGCGCTGACCCGGCTAACGCTCAGGGAGGACAACTACGGTCGCGTGCCACGCGCATACATTCGGCTGACCCAGGACGCTGCGGTTTCCATCGAGTTGCAGGATCGACTGCTGAACCTTGGCACCGTAGACCGCGTTGAGAGCATCGATGCCGGGCACTCGGCGTACTTTTCGAGACCCGACGAGCTGACCGCCACCATCTTGAAGCTTTCGGGATCGTAGAACCAGTTGCGTTCGCCCGTCCACATCCGCGGGAACCCCGGCTTCCTAGTCGGTCACTTCTGAGCGGCGACACGCTCTTGACGCCCTGAAGGCTAGCTGATTGCCCCTTGCGGCGGCCATCGCCCGCTTGAGCGCCCGGACGAACGCGTCCGGATCGGCTGGCGAGACCGCCACGGCCTTGTTCTCGAACTGCAGCCAAACAAGCGTGTTCGCGTTCGTGAAGTAGGCTCGGTACCACCCAAGGGTCCGGTGTCGAAAGAGACCGACGTGGGAAAAAAGGCCGGTGCCAAGCGAATAAAACGAAGCCGCCAGGAACCCCGGGATGTGACGTCGAATCGCCTGCAGCCCGACGAGCGGAAATGCCGGGCCGCCCCCCCAGAGAAACCGGATCTGCAAGGCACCATCGCGCAACCGGTAGCCGCGGACCGAAAATAGCAGTGCAATGGCGAACAAAGTCCAGAGGACCATGAACTCGACCCGTGGAAAGGCCCAGTTCAAAGCCGCGGTAGCCACGGCCGCCACCCAGCTGCCAAAGGAGAACCACCGGTTGGAGGCCGCGCCGAAGTCTACGTCGATCGCGTTGGGATCGTTTTGAATCATCTGTACGCCACCATCTGCCGCTTCGAGGTCGACGCCAGCGCGACCGCGACGGCCTCCGGGAAGTTGCCAAGCTCGAACTCCGTGCACGACACGGTACGAAACCGAAGCGCCCTGCTGAGATCGTAGGACGCCCCGCTCGCTTCCTGATAGAAAGCCGACTTGCCCCATGGATGCGCGTTCCAAGCGATCGAATAGTGAAACGAAGCAATGTACCGCCATCCACGCGCGACCCGCGGGTACTGGGCCGCCGCCTGGAACTCGTCCTTCAGAATGGCCGCGAAGGTACCGGCCGCTACGCCGAAAGGACCAGCGAACCGCGCAGCGATGACTGTCAACACAGCCGTTGCGAAGTGCCCACCGTACCGAATCGCCTTCTCCCAGCTAGCGTTCCAATTGAACGCCGCAGCGTCTGTGGGGAAGCTAAACACGATCTCGTGGGTCCCGGAAATGTGGCTGGAGCCAAAACAGTTTGGCGCGGCCCCCGACCCAATCCAGTGGCCACCATCGGACCAGTTCAAGCGATTCCTGCAGGCATTGCGAATTCGCTCACGTTCAGCGGGACCAGGAAGCGGGCG
>JAPPOR010000274.1 GCA_028817905.1 Myxococcales bacterium | reverse complement strand
TCACCGAAAGCCCTGCGAAGCCGATCACTTGCACGATCATCACGTGCCTTGGTGAATGATCCGGGCTAGCCGAGGGCTTCCTGTGAATCGACCAGTGAGAAGAGGTCGGCGAAGCGTTCGATTTCCTTCGGTAGCGCGCCGTGCAAACGGTGATGGTTCCAAAGCGGTGCGGTGACCAGATCGATCGCGAAGGAGACGGGCATTTCCTCGAAAGCGAGGTCGCCCGGTAGGCGGTGGAGGCACTTCCCTGCGGCCGCATCATGCAAGAGCGGCTCGAAGTGAGTATGCGTGATGCCCCGGTCCAGCGTCCACGCTAGCAGCAGAACCTCCACGAAGGTCCCGTGCAGTGGCCTGATCACCGCCAGACCACCGTTCCGCTCGTCTCCGGCGACCAGTGCGCGAGTGCGAGCATGGCTACGCAACTCCGTTCTGTCGAGTGAAGCAAGCGCCTCCGCAATGTGGCGCGCCACCTCGGTCTCCTCCTCGGCAGCGAGCAGCGAGGCAAGCACGAGCGAGGGACAGACGCCTTCGAGCTGCGCATCGTGGACGACCGCATCTATGATGAAATGGCGTTGGGACGGCGTCAGAGCCGCGTAGGCCATCGCCAGGCCCCTGGCAGCATTGGGTTCCAGCGACGCGGCCACGACCAGTGCTCCGAAGGCAGAGCCCGGTCCTGCAGCAGCGTTCGCGACGGACGGCCCAATCCTACGTTCGTCGGAAGGCACTCCGGTGGATATACGCGCGCGCAAAACAAACTCCAACACAAATCGAAGCTGCAGAAGGCCATGTGGCGACTTTTTTCAGCTGCCTGACACGTGCCTACATCACGTGGGCGAGCCCAGGCATTGGACCAGTGTGTCGGCGCATCGCGCGCAACTTCGAGGGCGCAAGCGTTGGACCTCCCTCGCGAACGCAGCGGTCATTCGGTCGGTTGCGGAAAGCGCTGTGAAGCCGGATCCCTGCGCGATCCGCGTGCGAGCTGGTGAAATGTCCGAGCTAGAAACGTCGCAGGGCCTCATGTCCACAGCCGGTAGCGCGGTGCATGCATGCAACTGCGCGGTACCTTGCTCAGGGCAGTGACCGCGGTGGGCGCACCTTGCCCGTAAGCCAAGCGCCGAGCATTGCGGGCTCCCTTCAGAAACTCCTGCGAAGCCGATCACTTGCACCGCTCCCCAACCACGAATTTGATGACGCCGCACAATGCTTCTCGACCGTCCGCTCGGCCGCGGCGTGCTCCCCGAGCCCCCCTTGCAAAGCCGATCAATTACGTGATCATGTTGCGCCCCGGCTAGGGATGGTTGGCTAGGCATCACGGCGAGTTGACTGGCAAGAGGCGGCTGTGTAAGCGCTTGGCTGGCGGGACCCAGTATGAATCCTACTGTTGACAGCAGCGACGATGACTTTGTGCGCGCCCACGAACGCTTCGTCCGCGGCATCGTCAAACAGGCCTGCGCACAGCTCGCACTCGACTGCGACGTAGAGGATTTGGTGGGCTATGGATTCGCCGGTCTGCTAGAAGCCCGCAAGCGCTTCGATGCGACCAAAGGGGTGCCGTTCAAGTCGTTTGCCCACTACCGTGTTCGCGGCGCAATCATCGACGGCGTGCGAAAGATGGCCTATCTCCCGCGTCGGGCCTACGCGCGCTTGCGCGCGGCCGAGGTGGCAGACCGCGCGGCGGAAGGTCTGGCCGAGCAGCGCGCGGCGTCGCGTTCTGTTGTCGCCGACGTACCTGCTTCCTTGCGGGCCATGGATTCGGTGATCGGGCAAGCCGCCGCTGCGTTCTGTGCCAGCCTCGCCGACGGGGAGCCAGAAGGCATCGGCGCTTCGCCCGAGGAGGTTGCCCTCGCCAAGCAGCGCCGCAAGCTTATCGCTGAGGCGCTTACCGAGCTACCTGAGAGGGAGCAGATGCTGGTGCGCGGGCACGACCTGGAAGGGCGCCGTCTGGACGAGCTGGCGGCGGAGGCGGGACTGTCCAAGAGCTGGGCGAGCCGCTTGCATGCCAAGGCCCTGGAACGCTTGCGTTCTCGCTTGCGTGAGTACTGAAGCTAGGAAGCTGAGCGCATGTGTCACGTGACACGTTGACGGTACAGGCGGCCTCCATTCCAACCGGTACCATTGTCACCTCCCACCCACTTGCACCGAGAGCCCTGACCGTGCGCCTGCTGCCCTTTCTGGCCTTCTTTCTTTCTGGCGCTTCGGGGCTGGTGTTCCAGACAATCTGGAGTCGCCTTCTTCACCACGTCTTCGGTTCATCGAGCGTCGCTATCAGTTCGGTGGTTTCCGCCTTCATGGGGGGGCTCGCGTTGGGAGCCTGGCTCGCTGGACGGCTCTCGGATCGCCTGCGGCGACCCCTGTTGGCCTACGCGGGTGCAGAAGTGGGCATTGGTGTGGCGGGCCTTCTGGTGCCCACGCTCGTGGATGGACGCGGGTTTCTTGCCGTGGTCAACGCATGGTTGCGCCACCATCTCGACGCGGACAGCGGTCAGTTCATGTTGGCGCGCTTTCTGTGCATCGTCCCTATCTTGGTCGTGCCTACCACGTTGATGGGGGCGACGTTGCCGCTTCTCGCTCGCCATCTCGTTCCCGCGAACGCGGACGGGCGCACGGCGTCACAGCGCGTTGGGCAGCTCTATGCGATCAACACGGTGGGTGCCGTGCTAGGGGTGTTCCTAGCCGGCTTCGTGTTGATGCCGAGCGTAGGCGTTGTCGCCACCAACACTCTGGCGGCATGCACGAACTTCGCCCTGGCCCTGGTGATCTTCCTTTCCGGCCATCGCTTGCGTCCGATCTCACCACCCGGACCCAACGAAGAAGGCGCCGATCTAGCGCCCGCGCAAGGGTCTGCCAGCGAGCAGTCCCAGGACGCGGCGACACCCGCCGGGTACGTCGGCGACGACGGGGAGACGTGGCCGGACCGGGTACGGATCACGGCCGCGGTCGTGTTCGGCGTGTCGGGAGCGGTCGCGCTGCTCAGCGAGGTGGTCTGGTCACGGGCCCTTGTGAACACCGTGGGCGCCTCGGTGTACGCGTTCAGCATCATTCTCATGACGTTCCTGACGGGCATCGCGGGCGGCAGCGCTGCCGCGTCCGCCGCGCTCGCGAGCAGGGAGCATGGCCTACTTGTGAGCGTGGCAGGCGTGGTCCTGTCGTTGATTGCCGGTGGCCCGATTTGGGTGCACGGTGGGTGGGCGGCGGCTGCGGGAAGCGTGGGTGGCGCGATCGCTGTGGTGACGCTCATCCGAGCGCTGCGCGCGCGCGAACTGCGACAGGCGCGAGCTGTTGACCCAGAGATCGACCCTGATGACGTAGGTAGCGATCGTGCGGGGCAGATCGCCTTGGTGCCAGTCGCCCTGTCGGCCTGCGTGGTTGCGATCTATCGAGACCGCCTTTCGGGTATGGCGCTGACAGTGGTCATCCTGCTTTCTGCGCTGCTTTATGGGCTGCGGCTCGGTCGCCGTCAGCCAGTGATGATGCTCTTTGCGCTACAGGTGTTCATCGCCGGTGCAACGCTTGCGAGTGATCTGTGGGCGGACGAGCTGTCGATCGCCTTTGCGAGCGCCGTCGCGCCGCTGTACGACGACCTGCCGAACCACGTGGGCACCGTCATGGCATCCATGTCCATGACCGCTGGGCTTTGCGTGCTGCCATCGGCCTTCGGGATGGGGGCGATGTTTCCCTTGACGATACGCGTGTGGAGTCGAGGAGGAGGACGGGTCGGGCGAGACGTCTCAGTTGTCTATACCGGAAACACCGTCGGTTCGATTCTGGGTGCGTGGCTTCCGGGCTTCGTGCTGATGCCGGTCTTCGGGATGCAGGGCACCCTGCACGTGGGAATCGCCGTGAATCTCTTGCTGGCCGCGGCCATCGTCTTGTCAGCGTCCGTGCGCAGACCGCAGACGCAGATGCAGCAACGCACCCAGCGCGCGGCCTGGGCCGCAGCGGTCGTCGTGCCCTGTCTCATTGCGGGCCTGTACGCCTCTACGGGTCGCGGAGATCAATGGCTCGCGTGGAACATCTCCAAGATGACGCTTGGCGCGTTCCGCATTTCGCTTGCGCGTGATGTGCTCGACGAGGAGGCCTGGGGCGCGCCGGAACTCGTCTACCATCGGGACGGACTTTCCACGACTGTGACCGTCGAGCGCTGGGGTAGACACTATTCGCTCAAGAACAACGGCAAGGTTGACGCGAGCAATGGCGACGACATGCCGACGCAAATCATGGTGTCTGCCCTGCCGCTGCTGCTTCATTCGCGCGGGCCGACGGGCCTGGACGTTGCCATCGTGGGCGTCGGTTCCGGCGTCACGGTGGGGGCCGCTCTGCAATTTCCTGTTCGGTCGGTGGAGGCGGTCGAACTCGAACGCGCCGTCGTCGAGGCATCGCGGTTCTTCGCGGACGTCAATCATCTCACCTACGAACAGAAGACCTTCCCCTATGCCAGCGCGCCCCGTCTTCGCATCTACAACGATGACGGGCGGAACTTCCTTGCCGCCAGTGAGCGAAGCTTCGATGTGATCGTGAGCGAGCCCTCCAACCCATGGTTGACTGGCGTCTCCGACCTGTTCACGCGCGAGCACTTTCAGACCTCGCGCAGCAAGCTGTCTCCTGGTGGTGTGTATTGCCAGTGGGTACAGCTGTACGAGCTGAGTCCCGAAAACGTGAAAGTGATCTATCGGACCTTTGCTTCCCACTTTGACCACGTGATGGTCTTCTCGGCTGAGGACCTTTCCAGCGACACGATTCTAGTGGGGTCGGACAGTCCCCTGACGCTTGATCTGGAGCGGATGGAGCGGACAATGGTGGACCCCCGGGTGCGGGCGGAGCTCGAGCGTGCCTATGTACACGCACCCCAGGACGTGTTTGCGCGCCTATTGTTGGCCTCTCGCGAAGAGGTTATGCGCTACACGCAGGTCGAGCAGCACCGACGAAACGGGGGCTGGCATGCCGTTCCTGCGGCGGACAATAGCGGACCGTGTCCGCCGGCGCGGTGCCGACGAAGACCCTCTCCGATCAACACCGATGACAATGCCTTGATCGAGTTTGCGGCGCCGCGCGATCTGATCGGCTTCGAGCGCTACAAAGGGTACCTGCGGTCAATGTATGCTCCCAGCTGGCCCTACGCCCACTTCAGCGACCGGCTCGTCGGATTTGGCCACGGAGAGCGGGCGGCATCCGCGTATGCCCAACAGGTGATGTCGTTGATCGCGCACGGTCGCAAGCGAGAAGCAAGATCCGTGTTGGCGCGGGCACACGCGGAGGGGGCCGAAGGTGATCTGGGACCGCTCCGAAGGGCCGCAGACATGCTGGCGGCGCTAGAGGCGGAACAGCCAAACGTCGAGCTCAAGATGCCCCATGTCGACCGCGCGCAGTTGGGCCGTGACCCCGCCAACCTGGTCGAATTGGCGCTCTCGGACGTCCGCACGGCGGCGGCTCGTGGGGCGTGGGAAGCGGCGGTAGCGGCGATGGATCGCATCCCGCGCCAGGCCCTGGTGCAGGCCGGTCCGCAGGCCGAACTCCTGCAGGCCCATCTGGCGCATCGCGCAGGCTTGCACGAGCGGGCCATCGATACCCTGGAGGCCGTGGTGCGGCGTGCACCTGCGACTGCCATCGACCACCCCGAGCTGCACTACCTGCTCGCTCGGGCCCACGATGGGCTCGATCATTACGATAAGGCGGTTCGGAACATGCGCGTGTATGTGGACGCCCAAGAGGCCTTTGCCCTGGCACCTCTCGACCCAGCGCAGCGAGCGGACCACGCGGAAACCGACCGACCGGGCATCTCACCGAAGGCCTTTCGTACACTCCCCCCGCCGCCCCCCTGAACCCCTACTACGTCACCTTGCGTGGCCGCACGCTCTGATCTAAGGTCCGCGCCCAACCCACCAAGACCCATACTCTTTTTCCCCCGGAGTCGAGGATGACAACCAGAGTCGCGATCAATGGTTTTGGCCGCATCGGCCGCTGCGTCACCAGGGCGCTTGTTGCTCGCGGTGTGGATGACTTGGAGTTGGTCGGGATCAATGACCTTACCGATGCCGGCACGTTGGCCCACTTGCTGGAGTTCGACTCCGTTCATCGCAATTTTCCGGGTGAAGTGACAAACGACGGCGACGGTTTGGTGATCAATGGCAAGCGAGTCCCCATTTCCGCAGAGCGGGATCCAGGGAAGCTTCCGTGGAAGGCCCAAGGCGTGGACGTGGTCATGGAATGCACGGGCATCTTTCGGACCAAGGAGCAGGCCAGCGCCCATCTGCGAGCAGGCGCCAAGCGGGTCATCATCAGTGCTCCTGGGGGGGCGGACGTCGATGGAACCTTCTGTGTGGGTATCAATACGGATTCCTACGATGCCGCAAAACATACTGTGATTTCAAATGCCTCCTGCACCACCAACTGCCTCGCCCCGATGGTGAAGGTGCTCCACGAGAAGTTTGGTATCGAGAAAGGTCATATGGTGACCGTTCATTCGTACACGAATGATCAGTGCACACTAGATCTTCCCCACAGTGACCTTCGCAGGGCGCGGGCCGCTGCCCTGTCCATGATTCCGACGAGCACCGGGGCAGCCAAGGCGATCGGGCTCGTGATGCCAGAGCTCAAGGGCAAGTTGGATGGCACCTCCATCCGTGTGCCCACTCCGAACGTGTCCATCACGTGCCTGACCGCTCAGGTCCAAACAAAGACCGGCCGGGATGAGGTCAATGCAGCGTTCGAAGGCGCCGCTTCGGGCGGCCTGAAGGGGATCCTCGGGGTCGAAAAGCGTCCTTTGGTGTCTGCGGACTTTATCGGAAACCCGCTGTCCGTGGCGATCGACGCGGCCCAGACGCAGGTGGTTGGTGACGACCTAGTCGAGGTTCAAGGCTGGTACGACAACGAATGGGGCTTTTCCAACCGGATGATAGACCTGGCTCGTTTCCTCGGCGAGCGTGGCTGAGGCCATGACCCCGGCTACGTCCCCGGTTGCGTCTATCGAAGAGCTGAACATCGCGGGTCGCCGGGTGTTTGTGCGCGTGGACTTCAATGTGCCGTTGGAGGCCGGGACCATCACCGACGACAGCCGTATCCTCGCCGCAATACCGACGATTCGCCACGCCCTGTCAGAAGGTGCGCGCGTAGTCTTGGCCTCGCACGCAGGTCGCCCAAAGGGCAAACGTGTACCCGAGCTTTCCCTGGAGCCAATCGGGGCGCGTCTGGCAGAACGGATGGAAGTCGAGGTGTTGCTCACCGAGGATTGCCTCAGTGAGGCGGCCGGCAAGGTGGTTGCCGATCTTCGGGACGGCCAAGTCGCCCTGCTGGAGAACCTCCGTTTCCATCCAGAGGAGGAGAACGACGACGAAGGCTTCGCGCGCGAACTGGCCAAGCTCTGTGACGTTTATGTCAACGACGCCTTCGGAGCCGCCCACAGGGCGCACGCCTCAGTGAGCGCCCTTCCCAGACTGGTTCCCGAGCGCGGGATCGGCCTGCTAATGGGTCAGGAACTCACTGCCCTGGACCGACTGCGCCAGGGTGCGCCCCGGCCCTTCGTGGCTGTCCTTGGTGGTGCCAAGGTCAGTGACAAGATCGGGGTGATGACCGCTCTGCTCGAGCAGGTCGATGCGCTGTTGATCGGTGGCGCCATGGCCAACACGTTCTTGGCGGCCCAGGGGCTGCCGATGGGGAGCAGCTTGGTAGAAGAAGACAAGCTACCGCTCGCGCGCACGCTGTTGCAGCGCGCGGCGGAACGGAAGGTCAAGCTTCTGCTTCCGGTGGATCTGGTGGTTGCCGATGGGGTCGATGCGCCGGTCGGCCAGGTGGTGACCACGAGCGAGGTCGGCACGGACGATATGGCGCTCGATATCGGCCCCGAAACCCTAAAGGTCTATCGGGAGGTGATTCTGGGCGCCGGTGCACTCTTCTGGAACGGGCCCATGGGCTTGTTCGAGCGGCCTGCGTTCGCCCAGGGCTCGTTGGGGATAGCGGCCGCCGGCGCCGAGTGTTCTGGTTTCACGGTAGTCGGCGGAGGCGATAGCGTGGCGGCGGTCAATAGAGGGGGCGTGGCCGAGCGCTACGACCATGTTTCAACAGGTGGCGGGGCCTCACTTGAATACCTTGAGGGCAAGGAACTGCCGGGCATCGAGGCGGTGCGACCATGACTACCCGCGTCCCTATCGTGGTTGGCAACTGGAAGCTCCACAAGACCGTCAGCGAGAGCGTGGCGACCACAGATGCGCTGGTGGACTTGCTTCCGAAGCGGGGTCGCGCGGAGATCGCTGTGGCCCCGGTGTTCACCGCACTCATGGGGGTTGCGGCCCAACTGAAGGGCAGTCGCGTGGCACTTGGTGCCCAGGACCTCCACTGGGAGGCCAAAGGCGCGTTCACCGGAGAGGTCGGACCACTTCAGCTGGTCGACGTCGGTTGCGCTTTCGTGATCATCGGGCATTCCGAGCGACGTGAGTACTTCGCGGAAACCGATGAGCGGGTCGCCCGAAAGGTGCGTAGTGCGCTCGACCATGGTCTCAAGCCGATCGTGTGCGTTGGGGAAAGCCTGCAGACGCGTGAAGCCGGTGACGCGGAACCCCATGTGGTCGCTCAGGTCGATGCAGCCCTCCAGAGTGTCCAGCCGGCGGATCTGGCGTCGCTCGTGATCGCGTACGAACCCATCTGGGCGATCGGTACTGGGCGGACCGCCAGCCCGACGGACGCTGAGCAGATGCATGCCGCCGTCCGCGCGCAGGTACAGAGGTCCCATGGCGTCCCCGCGGGGGAGGGGCTGCGCATTCTATACGGTGGCAGCGTGAAACCGGAGAACGCTGGCGAGCTGATGCTTCAACCAAACATCGATGGTGCGCTGGTAGGTGGCGCGTCACTGGACGCCGCATCGTTTGCTGCGATCGTGGCCGCAGCGGACTAAGGACAGGGGCAGCGAAGCGTTTGGCCCCGAGGAGTTGTTGCCAAGATGGTTACCTTCATCACCGTCATCTACGTTATCGTTTGCATCTTCCTGATCCTCGTCGTCCTGCTTCAGGCCGGCCGGGGG
>JAPPOR010000541.1:1003-9028 GCA_028817905.1 Myxococcales bacterium | reverse complement strand
TCCTCGAAGTGTTGGTCCGCCCCGGAGCCGCCACTGCCGAGGATGTAGTCGCTCCGCGTCTGGACGCATGTCCGGTCGTCGCCACTGCCGCCAAAGACGAACACACCGTTGGCCGGCCATAGCTTGTCGTTGCCGCCCTCGCCCTGGATGTCGCCCGTCATGCCGGGAACCGCGACGACGAAGTCGACGCCGTCACCACCGGTGATCGTGGTCCCGCCGTGAATCGAGTCGTTCCCACCGTGACCATTGATGACGATCTGATTGCCGTTCAGAACGGCGGGCTGCACCTGCATGCCACAGAAAGTCGTAGGAGTGGTCGCGACCTGGATGTTGTCGTTCCACTGGGTTCCTTCGATGGTGACAACGCTGAAGATGATCGATTCGGAGTCGCCAAGCGAGGTAAAGTGGCCGCATTGACCGTTGGGAGCCTCAAAGTGGTACACGTGCTGCCACACCTCCGGATTGGTACTCAGTCTGAAGTTTCCAATCATGGACCGACCCGGCCCAGGAACCGTGACCGTCTTGGGTTGCAGCTGGGCTGAGGCGAGCTGCGGGACTGTGGCACCGAGCAGGGCTACCAGAGCGACCATAGATCGTAGTTGCATTGTCATGCTCTCCTTCATGGGACTTCGCGTTCGAGGGTCTCTTTGGCGGCGTTGTTCTCATCGGCTCCTACGCCAACGCCCCGTCCGAGCCGCTTGTGATCCGCCTCAAAGGCCGCCATGCGTACTCGTGCGACAATACGTCGGCGGGTACGGGGATCCGATTCGCAGCGTTCGAGCTCGGCCATGGCCGGGGCATCGCGGGCCGAGGCGAAACACCGCACGCGCCCCCCAAACCATCGAGTTGGCCCCGGCCCCGACTCGCGATCATACGCAGTGCAGTGGAAACCGGGCACGTGCGGCACGTAGCACTGCTTAGCGAGCGGTCGCAATGCGGATGGAGCTCACATCTATGGCGATGCGGCTCAAAGTACAACGACGCAAGCGCGAACCGTCGTGGCTGCGGCGACCTTTCGGTGCTGCCGCCCGAGCCGTTTCACCCACCGAGAACAATCCGTTCGCCTCCGCTGCATCGACGTCTGGCCATGGCACGACACGGGCTTTCCCGACGATGAGTTCTGTCTCCTGCCACACATACCGGCGCTGTGGTTCAGTTCCGTGTGCATCCCCAGGTTCCCAACTGGTGTGCACCGGTTTCGTCCGGAGCGTGTCGGGCTACGAGCGGACCAAACTGGGGTACTTCCTGCTCGCCGAAGGCGGCACAGCTTCGACCGCATCTTAGTCAACGCGGGGTTGTACGTGGCACCCCTTGCATCTCAGGAAACCCTATCCGAGGCTCTGTCTGCGACCGAATCAGAAGGGGGCGGAGTGACGAAGACCGCGGCTATGGCCAGTGCCAGTCTCGCAGTACTCCTGGGCGCCCAGGCGTGTGCAGGAGCAGTCGAGCCCAAGGTATGCGAGCCCCTGGAAGGGGACTTTCATTCGGAGTTCCGCCTTCTGCAGGGCAATCCCGGTCCGGCTGACTGCGGCATCGGACCCTTCCTCTTGCCGTTCATGAAACGACGGGGTCTCGAAGACCGCCAGCGCAACTATCTAGACAAGTCGCTGCAAACCGAGACCTTCTGGATGGGCTGTGCCGTGGGACTCGTTGTCGAGGTGCGCACGCCGGCTGGCCTTCCCATCGCGACCATCCGCGGCAATCTAGACATCATCAACAGGGACCGTCTGGGCGGAACCGTGCGAGCCACGGTGTTCGATGCCTCCGGAGAGCGGGAGCGCTGCAGCGGCTCGTTCGACGCCCAGCTCATGCGCCACAAGCTGGAGCCACCGGTCACGGGTGGGGCCGGCAACGGCGCGGACTCTGGGAAGCTGAGCTCGGGACCAACGTCCGGCTGAACGAGGGGAGTGCAGTGCCCTGACCTCCCGGCCTGGTGGTACTGCAGCCGGGGGACACGCTGCAAACCACCTGCAGCTTCCACAACGACCTTGGCTACAGCGTTGCGTTTGGCGACACGACGCTAAGCCCGCGCTGCTACCTGCAGACCTACGCGTACCCCGTCGGGGCGCTCGCGAGCGAAACACCCTCGCTGCTCGGTGCACGCAACACCTGCTGGTGAGCCTTCAGCGCAGCGTGGTCGGTCATGCCGCACGCCGCCGACAAGGCAGCCTCCGTAGCGCGGCTCAGGCTACCGCTTCGATGCGAAACCCCTTTGCGGTGTCGAAGGCGATATGGTCGGTGATCTGCGCAACCCCCGGTACGGGACGCTCGTAGGTCCATATGGCGTTGTCCACGCCCCGGAAGTCGAAGTAGCTCGCTTGCCCCTTGATCGGGCAGTGTGAATGATGGGCGTTGGTTTCGCCGAGTAGCCCCTCGGTTGCTCGCTTGGCGAAGTAGCACACGACTGGATAGGTCTTGTCCCCGAAATGCTCCTCCAGCTCGAGAACGTCGCTGGTTTCGACGAGTAGCTCGTCGCGAAAGAACACGCGGTAGGCTCTGTTGGCGGGTCGGATCACTGCGAAGTGCTGGGACATGTCTTGCCTCCTCGTCGCTTCGTAGGCTCCGCCCGCGCGACGCCCGGTGTCTTATCACGCGTGCACTTCCAAGACGAGGCTCTCAATTGACGCGAGTGGATTGCGCAGGGACTCGGCTCTTCGGCCGCCAGAAAGCTGCAGGGATGGATCTAGTCGCGGTAGGCTGGCACCCGATGCGGCAAGCGGTTTTCGTCTTCGCCCTGGGCGCGCTGCTCACGAATCTTGCGGGCTGCATCTATCGGCAGCACCTGCAAGCCGCGTCGGTACTCGCGCGCATCACAGCCGATGGGGGAGCACCCTCGCCGGATTGGTTCCTTGGACCGGTACGCGAGCGTGACCTGCTGCTCGAGCTCTCCGGCCAGCAGGTGGCGGCCCGCCTGTATCTCCCGGCCGCGGCGGACGAGGCCCCGGAGGGCGGTCTGTTGCTGCTGCACGGCGTGCACCCACAGGGCATCCACGAGCCGCGCTTCGTGGCATTCGGGCGAGCCCTCGCCGCCGCGGGGATCGCAGTGCTCACGCCGAGCTTGCCCGAGTTGGCCACCTATCGCATCGAGGTCGGCACGATCGGTCGCATCGCCTCCCTCGCCCGCTGGCACGCCGCTTTCCTGGGCAGGCGTAGGGTGGGCGCGATCGGTATCAGCTTCGCGGGAGGCCTCGCCCTGATGGCCGCAGCACGCGAGGGTCGGCGGACCGCCATCGGCTACGTGGTAGCGGTGGGTGCCCACCACGATCTAGCCCGCCTGGGACGCTACTACGCCGGCGCTGATGTGTTCGGACCCGAAGGACAGCGCTGCCCTGGCCAACCACACCCCTATGGTATTCGCATCCTCGCCCATGCCCATGCCGAGCATTTCTTCGAGCCGCAGGATGTGCCGGCAGCCCGCCGCGCCTTGCGTCTCTTCCTCGACGGCGATAGCGACGCTGCCCACCACCTGGCCGCTGCGATGGGTGCGGAAGGTCGGGCGCGGATGGAAGACCTGCTGCATCGGTACCGCTACCGTCGGCTGGAACAGCCATTGCTCGCGGCAATCGGGAACAGCCGTGCGCAGCTCGCGGAGGCCTCGCCGAAGGGGCAACTCGCGGGTCTGTCGGTGCCGGTCTACCTCGTGCACGGCCTGGACGACCCGGTGATTCCCAGCATCGAGACGCGCTGGCTCGCCCAGGAGCTGGCAGGGCGGGTGCCGCTCAAGACACTCATCACCCCCATGCTCCGCCATACGGAGCACGCGGTCCAGGCGACCGAGCAGGACCGCGTGCAGCTGGTCCACCTGATGGCCCAGATTCTACAGCGCGCGCAACAGACGCCCTGACCCGCGTGCGGGCTAGCCCGGTCAGTCTGGTGTGATGGGAGTGTCGGACACTTGGAGCGCAAAGGCTTCACCAACCGGGCTCTCGGCGGGCGTGTAGGACCTGAGAAGCGCCCAGCGCTCGGCCGGGATCGAGATGTCCAGCGTGGTACGGGTGGAGGGCGTGGTGTCCAGGCGGAACGCGCGCATGCGGGCCGTACCGGCGGGAACCCGAAGTTCGAACGGCAGCCAGCTGTCACCATCCGAGAAGTCGAA
This sequence comes from Myxococcales bacterium, assembly GCA_028817905.1. Lineage (GTDB taxonomy): Bacteria > Myxococcota_A > Polyangia > Polyangiales > JAFGIB01 > JAPPOR01. Next base: position 4,932 of record JAPPOR010000541.1, on the reverse strand, counting down.
GTCACCGCGCACAACCAGCGTGTCGTTGACCGCCACCAGTAGCTTGACGGTCGGTAGGGCGCGGCTCTGGTTGCTGACGAACAGGTGCAGCGGAACCGCTTGGGCGCCATCGGCCAGCGGAACATCGACTCGCACATGGGGCCGCTCCGGCGGGTGCCTCTGGGTGGGTCGCTCGGGGGTCACACTGCTGCACCGAAACAGCGCCTCAGCATCCACGCAGAACATGCGCCCTACCGATGCGGGTTCCCCTGGTACATGCTGCTCGGACGGGATCAGTTCGAACGCGGCGCAGCGTTCCAGTAGGACGTCGTTCTTGAAGTCGTAGCGTTCGCCTTGCTCATCTGTCCACAGCTGGACCAAGGAGGTCAGGCTGAACGCGAAGCGCTCGCCAGTGGGGAGAGCGACGAAGGTCGTCTCGGGCACGGCCCAGTGAGCGCCGGCGTTGCAGCGAATCGCGAGCTCGGCTGCCTGACCCATGTCGGCCGCATCGAGCAGACAGGACAACGTCCCGGGCCCGACGTTCTGCTCTCCGTGGCAGCCGCAGCTGATTCGAACAGGGAAAGTCACACCGTGCTCGGCGAGCACACTGTCGAGGTCGGTCAGGCACGGCCCCGACCCGTTCAGGGATTCGGGTGGCGGTTTCCCTGAGGCGCTTGCCTGGCCTTGCAAGAAGGTCATGGAGTCGCGCGCGTCGCTTCCACCGGGTGGGCTGAGTGCCGCATCGTGGTTGTCCCCCCCGTCGGGCCCGGGATCCGTGCCGTGGCTACCGTTGATCGCAGAGGGCGTGCTCCGAGCGCATCCAGTGCCCACGGCCACGACCAGCAACACGAGCCCGACTCCGAGCGCGCCCCTTGCGATGTCCAGCTGCATGGTCCAGTCCAACGTGTCCCGTAACATGGGCATGCATCGAACACCACATCACCCACCTTCCCACGGCCGCGCTTGCGAGCTTTCCACACGTCCTCTCGCCCTTGCGAAACGCGGTATCATCGACGCCATGTCGACCTCCCGCTCCGAGCCGCCTCGCACTGCGACCTGTGGCACCGATTCCGACGACCTTGACGGGCGTGCCATGCGCGCCGCGATTGACGAAGCCGAGAAGGCGCGCGGATCGACCGGCAACAATCCGTGGGTTGGATGCGTGATCGCCAATGCGGCGGGTGAGGTCCTAGCGGAGGGGCACACGCAGGGCCCCGGCGAAGATCACGCGGAGATCGTCGCGTTGCGGCGCGCGCGCGAACGTGGGGTCGAGCTTTCGACCTGCACGATGTACTCGACGCTCGAGCCCTGTTCGTTTCACGGCCGCACACCGGCCTGCTCGCGCACGATCGTCGAGGCCGGGTTCAAGCGAGTGGTCACCGGCATCCGCGATCCGAACCCCCGGGTCGATGGACTCGGGGTGCGCTATCTGCGCGACGCGGGCATCGACGTGATCGAAGGCGTCGGCGCCCAAGCCATCACACGCCAGCTCGCGGAGTGGATCTTTCGCTGCCATCCACACGAACCGCTGCGCCGCGCCAGCGCCCTGATGCTGGCGCCCAACGCTACGCGCGTCTCGAGCCTGCTCGTCCTGACTGAGCTCTACGGCCTGGAGGCGTCTGTGATCGAGCGAATCCTCGATCAGCTCGGCAAGCGCTAATCCCCGCCCGTCACCGGGCCATCGCGGCGAAGGCGCCGGCCCTTCGTGTCTGTGCAGCTGGCGACGTCTACTTGCCGGCCCGCGATTTGCGCTGTGCCTTACGGCGCCGCTTGCGCTCGCTCTTGCGCGGGCGCGTTTGCCTGGCCGCGCTCGGGGCTGCTGTGGGTTTGACAGACGCCTGGCGGCCGAAGGGTGCAGCCTCGGTTGGCTCTTCTTCTTCCTCACCCGTGGCTCGCCAGCTTTCAGCGGTGAGCGCGGCCAGGGCTTGCATGTATGCCTCCTCGCTGACCTCCTCGCCACGGCTTGCCTGGAAGAGTTGCTCCGCCACAACAAAGCCCAGTGCGTGGACTGCGTCGTGCCGATCCAGCCCCTCCGCCCGGAGGCGGTCGAACGTGACCCGCGCCTGCGGCGGCTCGCCCAACATCAGCTGCGTCTCGACGACCAGGTGCATGACACAGTGCAACCGTATGCTCTCGCCGACCTCCTCGTCGGCGAGCCGGTGATAGGTGGCGATCGCCGCGAGCTGTGCGTCCTCACCCGCATCCTGAAAGCGCTGCTTCTCCGGGCCGCGACTGTCGTTGGGGTCGTACAGGAGCGGCAGCCCGCGGTTGTCCACGGCCCAGGTGAAGTCGCCAAAGGCGTCCTCGTCGAAGTCCCCAAACATGGAGTCATCGAGGGCGGTCAGGTCGGTATCGTCGCTCTGTTGCGCACGGCCTTCGAGCCAGCCTGCAACGCGCTCACGGGCGGCCGTCAAGTCGAAATGCGCCGGATCGAACCCCTCTTCCAGCAACTCATCCAACCCTTCCTCCCCGTGATCGCCGGTCGGATCGTCGATGGCCTCGAGCAGGCGGCCATACCCGGAACCGCCACCGCAGTCCTCGGGCGGGCAGGCGCCCTTGCCACCGATGACCTGTGCTGCGGCGTCACCCCGCGGGTGGGTCTTCTTGCGCACGACTTCGTGCTCCCAGCAGTCTCCGAGATCATAAGTGTATCGCAGCTTGGACCCACTGCGCGGCAGAGCCTGACCGATGGTGAGCTCTTCCTCGTCACCGCATTCCAGGCCACCTGCGTACCCGATATTGGACCCGTAGCGGCCGCTGCGAGTGTCGAACTCGTGAAGGTGCTCGTCGTCCCACCCCATCGCGAGCTGGATCAGGTCGTGCAGCTCCCCCAAGGTGAGCTCCTCCCAGACGAGCAACTGTCGCTGCACCAGAGGTCCGACCGAGGCAAGGGTAACCTCCAGTTCGACAGAGCGAGTTCCTGAAGATGTCATGACGACGTTAGTACGCGTTTGCAGCGCCCCGTACCAGGGGAGAAATGCCTGGTCGCCGCCCCCAATGCCCCCGCGGCGCTGCAATCGATGGGGCGAAGCGCTCCCCCGCGCCACGGTCGCCCGCAGCCCAGAGTCCGAGAAGCATCGGGCCGGCTCGAACTCAGTGCGCACACGGCGGTTCCGTTCCACCCCCCGGGGGCGGCTGCCCTGTGGAAGCTCCTCGTGTCGCTGGGCACGGTCTGCCCGGGCTTGCCGGGAACCGGGGAGCGAGGGAACCCGATCGGCCGTTGCGGGCGTCGAACATCGCGCGGGAGTGCGCTACGTTTCGCCGCGTGCCGCGACGGCACATCAACCGGAGGTGAGCCGTTGGGTCTGAAGCTGATCGGTGCCGGACTGGGACGTACCGGAACAATGTCGTTGAAGCGCGCACTAGAACGCTTGCTCGGTGGACCGTGCTATCACATGCATGAGGTTGGGATCCACGCGGGGCACATCGAGCGTTGGCGCGCGGCGCTTCGAGGGCAATACGCCTGGGAGGAGCTGTTCGAAGGCTACGTGGCAGCGGTTGATTGGCCGGCGGCGGCGTTTTGGCGCGAGCTCGGCGAGGCCTATCCCGGTGCGCCCGTTTTGCTGTCGTATCGGGACCCCGAGGACTGGTGGCGCAGCGCCAGCAGCACGATCTTCCCGGCCCAGAGCCGAGTCGAGGGACCGTGGCGCGACATGGTTGCTGAGTTGTTCGACCAGCGGTTCACGCTGGATCTGGACAATCGCGAACGTTGCATCGACTTGTTCGAGGCCCACAACGCGAGGGTCCGTGCGACGGTCGCCTCGGAACGCCTCATCGAGTGGCGTACCGGAGACGGTTGGGGACCGCTGTGCCAAGCCCTGAAGATGCCCGTCCCCGACGAGCCGTTTCCTCACAAAAACAGCACCGAGGAGTTCCAGGCTCGCCTCCGAAAGCGTTAGCCCGGATGATTCATGAACTCTGCGTCGGATCGCGCAGGGATTCGGCTTCAC
>JAPPOR010000541.1:0-993 GCA_028817905.1 Myxococcales bacterium | reverse complement strand
GACCCACATACTGCCTGTATTTGCGAGGGCGACGAAAGGCGTGTGAAGTCGAAAAACAAGCGAGGCGATGCAGAGTTCATGAATAATCCGGGCTAGGTACGTATGTCCGACGATGAACCCCTGATCGACATTAGCCCCACCATCAGCGCACGGATGGCGGTGTTTCCCGGGGACGTGGCCTATCGGCGCGAGGTCAGTCTCGACGTGGATCGGGATGATCCGCTGACGTTGAGTGCCATCACGACAACCGTACACATCGGCGCCCACGCCGATGCGCCGGTGCACTATGCCCGCGGGGCTTGCGGCATCGAGCAGCGACCGCTGTCGCGCTACTACGGTCCATGCCAGGTGGTGAGGGTTGAAGATCGGAGACCACCCGACCACCGCATCGATCGAGCGGCGCTCAGCCTGGCGATGCCCGGAGGCACCCCCTCTGCCCCCAGGGTCCTCGTGGCCACCGGCTCCTTCCCAGACCCCAACATCTGGACCGATGACTTCTTGGGACTCTCAACCGACGCCATCGACTTTCTGGCCGAAAGCGGTGTGGTGCTGGTCGGCATCGACACCCCATCCATCGATCCCTTCGATGATCGTATCCTCGAAAGCCATCAAGCCGTTGCCCGTCACGACCTCGCCGTGCTGGAGGGGCTGGTCTTGGCACACGTGAACCCAGGGCACTACACGTTGCTTGCACTGCCTCTCAAGCTCGAAGGGGCCGATGCCTCACCCGTCCGTGCAGCCCTGATCCCAGGGTGATATCCTCGGCGGTTCGGTCGCAAGAACGCGAGCATCTCCTCCCGAAGGAGAAGGGCTCGAGAACCACCACAACTTGGTTGGCCTCCATGCCGAGCTCCGACGGCGCTTCCTCTACGCTCGAGTCGTCATGGATGTAGTAGAAGCCCACCATCCGCTCTTCCGCGCCGGACTCCCGCATTGCCCCCTGCGAGTACGAGAGCGTCAATGTGGCGGGTTCCGCAAATTGGAGGCCACTGG
>JAPPOR010000961.1:15115-37538 GCA_028817905.1 Myxococcales bacterium | reverse complement strand
CCATCGCTTACACCGCGCCGGCTCTTTTCTTTCCATTGCGCTGTAAGGCAGGGGCTGCGCACTCAGCTCGTGGGATTGCACTGACGCCCGCTATGGGTAGCAGAAGGGAAGCCGGGCACAGATGAGCCCGGCTCCCCCTGAGGGTGCGCCACTACTGGCAGGCGGTTCCGCTGGCGATCACGTTCTGTTCGAACTGGCCAGCGCCGGTGTTATTGCCGGCGGGCGCGTAACGGCAGACGTAAAAGGACGCGTCGCCGAAACCGGGAAATAGGCCCGGGCACACCGCCACGGCACAGCCGACAGCGGTGGTGTTGCGCCACACTACCTGGGTAAAGTGACCGGTCCCGGCTGAAAAGCCAGGAGCTGAGAAATCATAGGCCGTGACCTCATTGTACCAACCGTCGACGGCCGCAGCGGGACTTGCGTTGCCCACGGCCGCGAACAGGTTCTCTCCGACTCCAGTGCCCTGTTCATGCTCAAACACGCACCGGTCCGCCCAGGCCTGGGCAGAGGCGACCAGGTTCTCGTCCCATGCCAAAGGAGGGGCACAGTGGTTGGCCCGGTTCGCGGTGCGCCGCTCGAGCCACGCAGCGCCAGCCGGGTAGGTGGTGGGCGTGGTCGCCTTCCCTTTCTGGGAACCTGGCGGTGCGGTCGTGCCCGCGTTGTTGGCGCCTTCGGTGGTGGGCGTGGTGGTCGCGGTGGTCGCGGTCCCGTTGGTTGCGGCTCCTTCGGCTGTGGTCACACACTGCATGGCCCATGAGACACGCAGGGTCGCCTCGCTGAAGTCCGTATAGCCGTTGACGGCGATGTGCCAGGTGCCGGCAACCGGGTCGGGCATGGCGCAGGTCTCGTCGTTGCCCCCAAGGTACGGGCGACAGTCGAAGGTGGAGGCCGTGGGCCTTTCGGCGGCGCGTACGTAGAGGTCTCCATCCCCCCGGCCACCGGCGAACGCGACGGTCAAGGTCGTGGTTCCCGGGGGAACCTCGACCGTGAAGTGTTGCCAGGTGTTGGCCGTCCCGGACATCTCCTGCACAAGGCTAGGGCTGGCTTGGGCGTGGGCGGATACGACCGGCAGACAAAGTGCGGAAGCCTGCAGCAGGCTCGCCAGAATGGACAAGCGAGGGGGATTCAACGGTGTCTTTTCGTGCATCGTGCTTCTCTTGTTTCCAGGTGTGAGTGGTTGGGATCCGGTGGTCCCGGGGTGGTCCCGCCGAACCCGTTTCGAGCGGACACCTGGTAGGTGCACAACCTGGCGGATGTGACGTGGCAAACGTAAATTCTGCTGGTAAATCGTCTCGGGCCGAGGAACGGCATGCTCCCGGGCCCACCCACCGGACGGAAGGCGCCGTTTGCGCGGCTGGTCGCGACGTGGCCGAAGGGCTGCTCCCTGCAGGCCACTGCAGGCGTGGGAACTGACGCCATTTCCGGACAGGAAGTGATTTTTCCGTCAGAGCAGCAAGGTGGCCAGCCATGGGTGTCCGCGCGGCAGTGGGATCGCACATGCAGGCCCACTGGTCCGCGCCGTCGATAAGCGCCGTCCTTTCGAACCCTTTGCCGACCCGAACGAAGCGGCTGGCACTCCACGGACGCGCGCTGGAAGAAAAAGTCGGCCGCCTGCATCCCCAAGGGCCACAGGAACGTCATACACTCGCCACAATTCGCTGCGGCTGTTTGCTGGATGGGTGCTCCAGCGCTGCGTTGGTGCCGAAGTACGCGTTGAAGGGTGTTTGGGTGTTTGGGTGTTGATACGAAGCTCGACCTGGATGTGGCTCTGCTTGCCCCTGTGGCTGGGAGCATGCGGAAACGACGACAACGGAAGCCCACAGGGGCCTTCCCCTGCAGGCGGTGCCGCGCCGGCTGAGAGTGCCGCCAATGTTGAGGACTCAGGAGACAACGGTGACGACGGCGCAAGCACAGTCGTCTCGCCGGCCACGGACGGCGAGCCCGACACCGCGCGACCCTATAAAGCGTGCGAACTCTCGACCCGCATCGGGGGCTTCAAGATCACTCCTGGGGCGGGCGAACGCTACGCCTTCACCGGTGAAGTGCGCGACGGCGTGAATCCCGCGCAGGTGCCGGCTGTGACCATGCAGGCGGAGGTACCCAGCGGGCATTGCGAGCTACGCGAGCCCCAGCGGCCGTTCTGCGATCCCGAATGTGTGCCCGGGCAGGTGTGCAGCGAAGCGGGCTGCGTGGCAATCCCAGGTGTCTCTGATGTGGGCACGGTTGTCGTCTCCGGCCTGGCCGAGGCGTTGGAGCTATCCCCAACCCGGAGCAAGTACTACCAGGCCATCGATCTTCCTGAGGCGGGCACCCTGATCGGGGTGGAAGCTTCGGAGGCCCCCCTGTCGGGTCGTACCCTGCGAGCGGTGGCTGTCGCGCCCCTGGAGACCGAGCTAAAGAGCGTGCACCTCGAACCCGGCATGCCCGTCGAAGTTCGCTGGAAGCCCGCGTCCGCCAGCGAGGCGACGCCGGACGCAATCGCGGTTGAGCTCGAACTGAACCTGACCAACCACGGGGGGAACACGGGCAGCATCGTGTGCCGAACCAACGACAGCGGTGAGCTCGCATTGCCGGTGGCGTTGACCGACGCCCTGTATCACCTGGGGGTCACGGGCTTTCCTTCGCTGACGATCGCTCGACAGAGCGCGGACGCACTCGACACGGACCTGGGGTGCGTTGATTTGACCGTGGGCTCCGAGGCCCCTTTGGGCGTGGAAATCCCCGGAGTCGTGTCCTGCTCGACCGTGGGCAGTGGAGCCGAATGCCCCGACGGTCAAACCTGCGGGGTGGATTTGATTTGCGAGTAGTCATGTTGAGAAGCAAAGAGGAGGCATCGCGTATGGCCCAGACGGCGACAACACCCAAGCCGGAAGCACGCGGATGGAGGAACCGTCGGTCGTGGCTCACGCTGGCATCGCTTGTGTGCTTGGGGGCGTGCGGCGAGGATTCGGCGACGACCCCCCCCGCAACCACACAAACCGAGAACCCCGCGACCACCGCGGAACAAGGCCCGCCAAACCAAGACGTCAGCATGGGCGAAGCCACGGACCAGGACCCGCAGAACACTTCGACCATGCAGGGGAATGGGCCAGGTGCTGAAACACCGGCCGACAGCGGCGGGGGTGCCGGCATTGGAGCCCAAGGTCCTGCTGCCCCCATGGCACAGGGCGAAGGCGCGCAGACCCCCGCGGAAGCGCCTGCCCAGATGGGCGAGGAGGGGCCCGAAGGGATGCCCGCTCAGATGCCCAACGAAATGCCCGGCGCGCCCGAGGGCGAGCCCGGTGGCGAAGACGAGCAGGCGAACAGCGAGCCGACCGAGGTGCCGATCACGGTCGAGTTCCCCGGGAAGCTCGACGACTGGTGCACCGACCAGGCGGACAACTTCAGCTTTTTCGTGACCAGTATGGATGCCCTGTGGGCCCTTTCCGCTTCGACTCCCGGAGACACGACCGGTGGCTTTGGGGGTGACTTCGGTGGCCTTGAGGGGGCCGATGCGATCTGCCAGACGATCGCGAAAGCAACCGGCCACGGCACACAGACCTGGCACGCTTTCCTGAGCGCGACCGATGATGGCGAAGGAAACCCGGTGCATGCCATCGAGCGCATCGGCGAAGGCCCCTGGCACGATGCCCAGGGACGGCTGATCTCACAGGATATTGCGGGCCTTTTGGCCGGTGACCGGCCCGCGGGTGATCCGGAAGCGGTCGCGGATATGGTCGACGAATGTGGCGTCCCGCTCACGGCGACGGGCGCCGTCCACGATGTGGTGACCGGCTCCGACAAGCAGGGGCGGCTGTCTAGGAACGATCCCGCCGCCACATGCAACGATTGGACGAGCACCACCGCAATGGCCACCACGACGGGCCAGTTCGGAGAGGGCGGCGTGATGTGCGGCCATTCGTTTCCCCGCATGCTTCCCGATTTCCTCGCGGGAGCCGTCCCCGCAGGCAAAAACTGGGTCAGCGACCATGGCCTGCGCGGGTGCGGCAAGGGCGCCAACCTGATCCAGGATGGCCCCGGCTCCGGCACTTGTATCGGCTGCTCGGGCGGCTACGGCGCGCTCTACTGCTTCGCCCAGTAGCTCGAAGAACAAGCGAAGCGATCTGGAGTTCGCAAAGCATCCGGGCTAGCGTCGTGCTAGCCCATGAACGAGCCTATCCAAGCCACGGCCGATGTGGAGACGGCCACCGGCCGGGTCCGCGGAGAGGTCTACCGCGGGATCTCGATCTTTCGCGGCATCCCCTACGGCGCATCGACCGCGGGGGAAAACCGCTTTCTGCCGCCGCGACCGCCGAAAGCCTGGACCGGGACGCGCCCGTGCGTGGACTACGGCGACACGGCGCCGCAGGCGCCTGGGCTGCTCGCACAGGGAGGCTTCGCGGATCGGAGGCCCGAGATGGGCGAAGACTGCCTGCGCCTCAACGTGTGGACACCCGCCGCCGATGGGGGCAAGCGGCCAGTACTGGTGTGGCTCCATGGTGGTGGCTTTGAAGCCGGCAGCGGCTCCAACCTCCTGTACGACGGAACCAACCTGGCCCGTCGCGGCGATGTGGTGGTGGTGACGGTCAACCACCGGTTGGGCATCTTCGGGCACTGCCATCTCGCGGACGTCTTTGGCGATGCCTTCGCGGGCTCGGCCAACGCGGGCTATCTGGACGTGGTTGCCGCCTTGCGCTGGGTGAACGAAAACATCGGGCGCTTCGGCGGGAACGCCGGCTGCGTCACGATCCTCGGTCAATCGGGAGGCGGTCGCAAGGTGAGCCTGTTGACCGCATCGCCACCGGCGCAGGGTCTGTTTCAGCGCGGAATCGTCCAGAGCGGCTCACACCTGCGCCTGATGTCACGCGAACGCGCGGTGGAGCTGGCGGAGCGGCTGCTTCGGCACTTCGAGCTCACCAAGAGCGACGCCCGCAGGCTGCAGCAACTTCCATGGCGAGACATCCGTCGCGCCAATCGCGACATCACGCGGGCGACCCGGGCGCGCTTTTCGCCCACGTTGGACGACACGGTCTTTGCCGCCCATCCGTGGGAGCCCGAGGCTCCGCCGACGGCCGCAACCATCCCCATGATGGTTGGCACGTGCCGAACCGAACTGTCCAACCAGCTCGGCAACGACGAAACCTTCGCGCTCGACGACGCCGGCCTGGTGGAACGGCTCGGGACGTTCGTGCCGCGAAAAGACGTGGATGGGTTGATCGCCCTGTTTCGACGCACCAACCCGGGTGCTGACGCGCCCGAGCTCTTCTTCAAAATCACCACCGCGCGCGGCTACTATCGCGACAGCATCCTGCAGACCGAAGCCAAGGTCCGCCAGGGCGGAGCACCGGTCTACTCGTACAGACTCATGTGGAAAACACCGATCGAAGGGGGACGTCGCATCACGCCCCATTCGCTCGATCTTCCCTTCATGTTCGACAATGCGGACAAGGGCCGCCACATGGTCGGACCGGGCACGGCGCAGACCAGAGCGATGGCCAACACCATGAGCGAAACGTGGCTCGCGTTTGCGCGTTCCGGTGACCCGAACAACCCAACCATCCCTGCCTGGAAGCCCTACGACCTCGAGCACAGGACGGTCATGTCCTTCGACACACCGCCGAGAGTAGAATCGGATCCGTTCCGGGAGGAGCGCATCGCAATGGAAGCCTACCCGACCCAACAGCGGACCGGCGTACGAACCCGCGGATAACTTCGCCAGCACCTCGTGTTGCTCACGTCTTGCCGGTGTTGACCGGTTGCTCGCCCGGTTGCTCGCGTGAACGGTGAAGCAGGTAGACGACGCACGCAAGGGCGTACAGCGCGGCGCCGAGGAGCGTGGTCGCCAGGAAGCCGAAGGCCATCGCCAGCACCATGGACAGGACGGTCGCCAGCACACTGGCGGCACCATTGAGCGCCCAGAACCAGGTCTTGTGGGGGTCACCGAAGCGAACGAAGCCGGCTGGCACGGCGATCCCCATCAGCAGGCCCGGCACCAGGAATGTGGTGAACGCGATCGCCAAGCGCAAAGCCAGCGGCCGCCCCAGTGCATGCTCGAAGAGGGGATCGATGGCCAGTGCCACCCCCCCGCTCACCAGCGGCAGGGCGAGCAGCAAAACCCGCTGGGCCCTTTGGGGCAAGCGCGCCGTCCACGCCGAGCCCATGCCCGCGCCGACCAGGAGTGTACCGATCGTGACCGACGCGGCGTGACTGGGGTGCCCAACCAGAAGGATCGTTTTCTGCATCCAGGGCAGCTCCAACAGCATGAACGCGACCCCGATGAGCGAGAAGTACGCGCTCCCGAGCCACAGACCCGGGCCGCGTTTGGGAAGCTGACGCGCGATCACCGATGGCAAGAGGAACAGCGCGATGGTCAGCACCGCCAGGGCCAGGCCGAGGGTGCGCAAGGTGCCGACGGAATCGAGGTTCATGTCGCCCTTGGTCCGCACCAGTTCAGAATCCGTTCGCAGGATGTGCGCCGCCTGGAAAAAGAAGGGCCGATCGTCAACAGGGGGTGCGACGTCGAGACCTTCGCGCTCGAACATGTCCGGGCCCGCAAGCAGGGCCACGGGTACCATCGAGCGGGGTGGCTGCTTCGGGTCGGGTGGCCAATGGCGGATGAAGCCACGCTGCCCGGCGATCCGGTCGAGCGCCCGCACGGCATCGGCGTCGAACGGCTCGTTCCGAAGCAGCAGGGTGCCCACATTGCCTCCCGACGCAAATAGGAGATGGTCGCGCGGGGAGCGCACGCCCTGCTGACGCAGCGCCTCCTGTGCCAACAGGATCAGCCGCACACTCTCAAAGGGTTGGACTTCGTCGGTCCAGCGACTGATCGACACGACTCCGAGAGGGGCGAGCCGGCGCAGATACATGCGGATCGCCTCGACGGTGTACAGATAGTTTTCCGATAGGGCGTAGGCGCCCGCGGCCGTCGCTGCCCAACTGTCCACGAGCGAAATCTGTATGAGGTCATAGCGACGCTCGGTGCGCGTAAGAAAGCTTCGCCCCTCGCTCTCGATCGCCCGTACCTCCGGGCGCTCATAAATGTGCCCGGAGAAATCGGCCAGCGGGCCGCGCACAAGCTCCAGGATCGCGCCATTGATCTCCACGGCATCGACCCGCTCGGCACCGGCAGCGAGGGCGGTGACCACATCGCGACCTCCGCCCGCGCCGATCACGCAGGCCGTCCTGGGCTCTGTCAACTGATAGCCAATGCTCGTGACGTCATAGAACAAGTGCCCAAGGTCCTTCGGCTCGCCTGGCAACGCCTCCACCGGGGTACCGGCCGAGCCATCCTGGTCGATCCACATCTCCCGTGTGGCGCGCGGTTCGAAGCGCTCCCCGTACCCCCAGCCCCACGGGACGCCCTCTGCAGGCGAGAAGATCGGTCGGTCGAAGACCGTGATGCGTGCCGTCGACGTCCATACCTCGTGCACGGGCTCCGCCTCACCCCGCTCTTGGTAGAGCTTCGAATAGGCCACCTCGTAGGGCGACCCCCAGACCGTGCTTGCGATGATCGCCACCGCGCAGCCAACAGACAGGCGAGCAGACAGGCGAGCAGGCAGGCGAGCAGGCAGGCGAGCAGGCAGGCGAGTGGGCATGGAAAGCACCGCGGTTGCAGCCAGGGGCAGGAGGCCGAGCAGTGCAAGCAACTGAGGCGTGGCAATCCACGTCATCAGGGGCACGACCAACACAGCACCTGCCATGGCACCGAACAGGTCGGCGGCGTACATCCGGCCCACCGACCTGCCGGGCGCCTCCAGCAACAGCAGACAGACCCCGATACCTAGCGCAAACATGGGAGTCGCCATCGCCAACACCAGCGCAGACAACCAGCCCGCCTGGCCCATGCCCAGCGCCATGATCGCCGGGCGGCCCCGCACGATCAGCACGACCGACAGTGGGATGGCGATCCCCGCGCTCAGCAGGGCACGTGGAAGCAACCGCTCCGGGCTATGTTTGCGCAAAGAAAGCCAGATGCCCGCAGCGCCGAGCCCGAGCATCGCGACCGAAATCGACACGAAGGCGAAGTGGTACCAAAGGACCACACTGAGCAACCGCGTGACCGCAACCTCGTAGACCAGGACGGCCAGCGTGAGGAGCGCCATGGCCAACAGCTTGCGGGCATCGGCAATCCGGTTGAGGTCCACAGAAACGTCGTTGTCCCACTGGCAGACGCGTCCTGTCCAGCCCGACGCTATGGCTGCCCTGTCGGCTACTCGTACACGATCCGGTGTACGGCAGGGCGCTCCAGCCACGAGGCCTGGCCTTGCCGCACGTCGATGATCGCGATGGGTCGATCGTCGACGAAGCTCTCGAACAGCACGAGGCTCGAGCCCCGATCGTATCTCCCCGTCCCGTAGGGTAGCTGAAGGATCACCTGCCCATCGGCGTCGGAGAGCTGGCCGTCCGGCTCGTCTTGGGGCAGGGCATTGCCCGGCCAATCGTATCTCACCAGGGCGGTTTCGCCGTCCGGACTGGTCGTAGAGCCCGAAACCCAACCAGGCGCGGGTGGCAGCAGGTCAGCCACCGCGCCGCACACACCCGACGCGCAATCACATGTCAACAGGACGTCCCCACGCGCTCGCACGTGGCGACGTTGGCCGTCGGCGCAGTTGAAATCGGGCCGGTCGATGGCCCGGTTCGTGGACATTTCGAGATCGTGTTCGAAGTAGCCCAGCAGGGCCGTGTCGATCGGCTCCAGACCGTTCACTGCCGGCTTCGCCAGGCGCCGAAAGCGCACCGTGCGGCCCCCGGATCCAAAGTCAAGCAGCATTTCTTCTGCCAACCTGGGCAAACTCGGGTCCAGCGCAACCAGCTGCCCGTCCCAGTCCAGGCTCCATAGCGGTTGGCCATCGGTGACGAAGCCGTAGGTACGGAGCACCGCGCCCAAGGGCGAGCAGGCGTGGACGCTGAGCATGACCTCCATGGTGTACTTGTAGACGGCGGAAGCATTCGCATGGCGGATCTCGAGACTCGCTAGATCGAGCACCGACGCGAGCGCGTCGTCGGTCAGGGCCAAGGCCAGATGGGAATCGTCGGGCGCGAAACAGGCGCTGTCATGGCGGCCCTGCCACACGACCTCGCTGTCCGCGATCCGGACCACGGAGATATCCCGCCAAAACGAGGTGTCAGGATGTTTGCGCTCTGCGACCAGGAAGCGCTCGGCAGGCGACAACGCGAAACTGGTCCACTGCTGTGGGACCCTCAGTTGGGCCAACCGCTCACCGTCGAGGGCCCAGAGCTCCACGTCCGTGTCACCATCGCTGCGCGCCCGGCTCACGATGAGACGGGTCGGATGTGGGGCGGGAAGACCTCGTGCTTCTAGCTTTAGCCGGGTGGCAGCCCGCAGCTTCCCATCGGCACCGCCATACGTCCGATCGTCTACGGAGAGCGCAAGCGTGTCGTCGGGGCCATCGATGCCCAGCTGAGACCACAGATCATATCGCTGGGTACCGGACGCGTCGTACACCGCAAGGCGCTTGGCATCGGGGTCGAAGACCAACACGCGGGCGCCACCGTCGAGCTCTGGCGTCTCGTTGCTCGCGCTCGCAGGCTCGGTCCCGGTCGGATCCGGTTGTGCTGGCCGCGGTCCCTGGGAAACGTCTGCGGGTTCATCGCCTTGCTCCCGGGCGCCGCCTTGCGCGCTGCTGGGCGGTCCCATGGGGGCCATCGACTCATCGGGCCTGTCCGCGGGGTCAAAAGCCTCCGCGGCGCCCTGCCGAACGTCGTCACCACCGGTACCGTCCCGGGGGCTCCGGTTCGGATCACCCTCGGAGCGCGCTGCCGGGGTGTGCGCGCCGGAGGCGCCCTCTCGGGTCGCGGGCGCTGTCTCTTGCCCTTCGGACGCCGGCATCCCGTCGGCCGCCGGCTCGCAACCGAGCAGCAACCACGCTGCCAACACTGCCTGCACCGCGCGCCCCATCATCCCAGCCTCACCATGCTTCGGGTTCTGCCAGCTGTCAAAGGGCCACCCAGCGGAAACACTGGGAGCGGTCGGAAAGCCTCCGCAATGCGTAGAAAACCTGGCGATCTCCAGCAGTTTGACGTTCTGCGCCCGAGCATCGGCACACCACTCAGCGCTCGAGCAGTTCGATCAGGCGCGTGCGGCCCTCGTCGCTCAGGCGCCGAAACAGGGCCGGTGGCATCACAGCCGGGTCGTCCGTCGGCAGGGAAACGCGGGCGATCGCTCTGCGCTTCTCCTCGCGGCCCATGCGCGACAGGTCGACTGAGAAGCGCGCGCGGGAGATGGTCTGGTCGAGCCGATCATTGTGGCACTGGGCGCATGCCTGTTGCAGCACCTGCTTCCCTGACAGGCCCGGCTCGGTGACGAGACCCATGCGCGCGCGCAGCTCGGGGTCGTCCGGAAAGACTTCGCCCAGGTCCGGCAACAGCTCGCGCGGAAGTCGGCCAGCGCGATAGTCAACATAAGCCTCGGTCGCCTCCGCGAGCTTGCCCGGGTCGGTCACCTTCACGTCGTGGTACGGGACCGAAATCGCATCGCCGCGCCGGGCCCGCTCATACAGCTTGCGCCAGGTGGCGCTCTGCCCGGGAACCGAGTTGTCGACCGGCTGGGCTCCACCTCGCTTGGCCGCGCTTTCGATGACCTCGAGTTCGATCGCCTCACTGGGAAACTCGTTGGGCTGGGTCGGCATGCCGGCGAAGAAGATCGTGGAGTTGAGCAAGCCCGGCTGGGAAAGCTGAAGCTCGTCCGCCGGAACCCCGGCAAAGGGCTCATCACCCTTGGCGGCGTTGTAATCGGCGAGCAAGGCTCGGCCCCCCTCGCTCAACCGATAGAGCCAGTGGGTCCAGGGAGCCTGGAACTCCTGCATGCGCAGGATCCTGGGCGTGCCCGGTCCGTCTGGCTGATGGCACACGCGACAGTCCATCGGTGTGTTTTCCACATCTTCTTCCGCATACAGGTTGAAGTCACTCCAACCTGACTCGAAGTCCAAGGTGAAACGGTCCGCCGGCGTACAACCCTCGCGGCTTTCCTCGCACTCCAGCGAAAACGCTCCCACGTAGAAGCGCAGCTGTTGGTCGTCCCGGTCGCGAACGACGATCTCGCTGAACGACTCTCCACGCGTGAACGCAAGGCCGGTGAGCTCGTGGGTGTCGTTCTCCACCCGCACGAAGACCATCCGGGGGTTGACCGCCGAGACCACGCGGGCCACCAGCGAGGTCGAATGCCCGGTGAGCGCAAACCCCTGGTGAATCAGATTCTCATTGGTCCCAAGCCCGAGCGCTTCGCGCAGATCGGCAAAGCTACGGATCTTGGGCGGCGAGCGACCGCAGAAGGCCTCGATGACCAAATCGTCGCGCCCCCGGCCACATAGCCGTCGACGCTGCGCCTTGCCGGTCGCCAATGGGGCCGCCTCGCGAACCGCGACAGGCGGCTGCCGGGGCGTATCCTGGGTGCACGCCGCCACCAGGAGCAGCGCCATGGGCAGACCAGCGCACCGGCGCACATGAGTCCATGGCGCCTTCGCCTCGGCCAACCCTCGGGCGAGCAATCCGCGACAGGACACACCGCAAGCTGGATCGCCGGTGCGATCCTCGCAAGGGGCCGGGGCCGGCCCGGGCGGGTCGGAAACGTATGCGAGCAACCGACCTGGGCCCGGGCCACGCGAGCGCACGGCCCGCTAGCCGCGATGGGGGACGCGCCCCGACCAGAACTGCTTCTCCCGCTCCTCGTGGTCGTGCAACGCCAGAAACTGGCGCCGTGTGCGCGGCCCGGGCACTGGCGCAACCATGTCGCGCCGCGGCCCCCACTCCCCATCCAGGTCTCGCTTCCGGCGCATGGCCGTCTCGCCGACAATGTCCGCGTGGCACTTCCCGATGTAGTCATCGATGCCACGCGCAAGCTGCAGGCGCGCCGCATTTTGGCCGAAGATCTTGGCCTTACGCTCACGGGTCAGCGCCGGGTAGCCGAATTTCTCCTGGTACTCCTCCGAGATCTCGAAGCACCGGAACGCCTCGATCACGGGCTGGGGTGAGCCGAACCAGAGGCAGTCAGTGCCCCACACGATCCGGTCCTCTCCGATATAGGTGAGCAGCTTGCCGAAGAAATGCATCGCTTCCTCGATGCGCCCCGTCATCAGATTGGGTACCACCCCGCCGAGCTCGGCCCAGACGTGGGTGCTGTCCTCGGTGCCCGACATCACCTCCTTGCTGTCCGGGTCGAGCTGGGTGCCGTTGGGGCCGATGTTGGCCTTGCGCAGCGAGGAGATCAGGCTGTTGAGCCCACGATCCAGTGGATACATCTCCTGGACCTTTTCGTCCTCTTCATCATACGGCCCCTCCGGCCACTCGCCGCCAGCACGCTGGATCGCCATGTCGCAGTAGGTCATGGCCTGTGCCTCCTCGGTCGGGCGGCTGTTGTTGCCGGCCGCTTGGCCGTGTTCGAACCCGGAATGGTAGATGACGAAGTGCGCGTCGGGAAACATGTTCGCCGCCGGGCCCACATCGCGCGGATTGGTATAGGTTGGGCTGAAGCTGGTCAGCGGGAAACCCTTGTGGCAGCAGAAGATCGGCGCCCCGAGATCGATCCCGCGCTCGATCATCTTGGGACCCACCATATCGGGGTCATCCATGCCATCGAGCCAGTAGCCCTGCGGGAGCGAGCCCGTGCGAGGGCCCCAGGGCGTGTACGTCTTCCAGTGCGTGTAGCTCGACGCAGTCCGATCCATCATCGCAAGCTGAATGTCGATGCGGTCATTCGGCATCACCATGGCGTGCGAGAGCATGCGCTTCGGATACACCGACTCGAGGTACTCGACGCCCCGGATCAGCGCCTCATTGGTCAGCACGCCCCGGCCCCCGGAGCCATCCGGGCCGAGCGGATAGGCGATCCCGGACAGCACGCCGACAGTCGTGTCGCTGCCATCCATGATCAGCTCGACGTAGGCGTCGCGGTTGGTCTGATGCATCCCGTCCGCGCGCCGCTGCAGCCACGGGAAGTTGCTTGCGTTGATCGAGGGGAAAAAGCCCGCGACCACGCGGTCCACGTCGGCGTCGGCCTCGGGGGTCGTAAAGTGCGTCTGCATATCGATGATCAGCTCATCACCGCCCAGACAGGCCTCGGCCAACTCCGGATCGATCATGGCGTCCTTCGGCACGTTGAAGCCACCATCCGCCTTCCCGGCGTCTTGGCCACCGCGATTGCCACCGGCGTCCCCCGAACCCTGGCGATTCCCTCCGCCGGAGGCCGGACCGCTCTTGTCACCGGAGCAACCATTGACCAGATTCATCATGTACAGCGTCGTGGCCATGCCGCAGCTACTCGCGAGAAACTCGCGCCGGTCGACGCCCTCCTTGCGCGAAATCTCTTCCGCCTTGTCGAGGACCAGCTTGCGGATCAGTTGTTTGCGAGAACTGTCAGGCCACCATGCCTCGCCGTTGGACACGGGCCCAACCGCCATCGGTAGTCGGACGGGCGGCTCGATGTCCTTCTTTGTGAGTCTGCGAAACCACGGAACGCGCTTGATCATTGTTGAAATCCCTCCTGGCGGCCTACGTATGCATGCACCAAACCCCACGTGCGCCCACACACACACGCGGCGCAAGGCTCGCGCCTAGCGCGCGCGTGGTCAAGCTGTGTGTCCACCCAGCGGCGTCAGAACTCACCGGTCGCCCGCACATAGGCGAGCCGGCCCCTGGGATCGTGGAGCGCGACGTCATACCCGAGCGGACCCTCAGCCGCCGGCGGCGGGCGGTCGAACAGGTTGATGACCCCGACCCGCACGACCGTCCGCCAGTTATCGTCGCCGAAGCGGAAGCTGTAGCCGGCGTCGAAGACCATCCAGGCAGGAATCCGCTCGCCCTTCAAAAATGCAAGCTCCGAGAGGCTCGTTCCCGGCGGTGCGAGTCCGTAGCGCTCGATCGTCAACTCGCTGTCGTCGTGGTACTCGCCGATGTACCGCATCGTCAGGTTGAGCGTGTGGCTTCCGAGGCCCCAGGAGAGCGGCATGACAAAGCGGAGCTTCGGCATCGGTTGCGCGAAGTTCTCGAGGTTGCGAAAGCCCGCCGCGTCGTATTCAGCGTACAGTCCAGAATAGTCGCGACTGCCATCGTCGTTGAGCGTGGGCCGGCGATTGTCCTCGCGGTAGAACTCCCGCAACGCTCGCGCACTCTTGATCAGGTACTGGTTGATGAACATCGCCTGCACGCCAAGCGAAAACGTCCCGAAGTCTCCCAACCGCCTCCGCTTGGTGTCGAGCGTATAGCTGATGGTCGCATCGATACCGTTGCTGTCCACCTCCGCCAGATTGTCGAACTCGCTTTCGACATGGTTCAGGTGGCGCCCACCGGTAAGCAAGACCACCTCGGGACAGTCCTCGGACTCCTCGACGTACTGGGCTTCGCAGTCCCGCAGCAGGGTCTGCAGGTTGTCGCCCCCGATCACGTCGTCGACGAGGGTGATCCAGAAATCTGCACCGATGTGAAGCCCGGCGAAATCCCACTGCAAGCCCCCGCTGAAGCTGGTGTACTTCTCGAAGTCCAGGTCCGGAGTGCCGGATATCTGCTGGGGGATGAAGTGTAGGCCGTCGGCGAACTCGACCTGCCGAAACTCGGTGAACGTGCCGTGTAGTTGCAGCAGCGATGGCGCCCGGTGGCCGCGACCCACGTGACCACGAGCGAGCAGCCATTCCAGCGCCTCGGGAGGCGCCGCAGAGGCCGCAAACGGCCGGATGGCCACCGCGGCCAACGCGTTGATCCCCGTACCGACGTCGTCGAAATGCTCGACGCGCGCGGCCGGCTGCAGCTCGATGGCGCCATCCAGCATCTGCAAGCGCAGCTCGGCGAAGCCCGCGCCCACGTTGCGCGCCACCGACGGCACATCGGGGCCGCCGAACACGAAGGCCCAAAGGCGCCTGTTGTACGCCGCGTCGTAGTCGATGCGCAGGGTCTGCCGACGATACTGGCCGCCAACCCCGAACGACAGCCCGCCACCGGGGAACTCCAGCGCCTGGCCTCGCAACACCGCATCCACCGAGGCCAAGCTGCGGAAGTCCTCGGCCACGTGCTCGCCGGTCATCCCATCGATGACCTGCTGCGTGTTGGGCGTCCCCGCCAGCTCGTAGACCCCATCTCCGTCGGGGTCGAGTTCGTCCGGGCACGGGGGCGAGTTCGGATCATTCGGATCGCAGATATAGCCGCCATCCTGAAGGCCGAAGCCCGCCATGTCGGAGTTCGTCTCGCTGTCGGTCGCGATGAAGCCGCGATGGTTGGCCGGACTGCTACTCGATAGGTTGAGGGGATCGATCGCCGCGTTGTTGGTGACCGAGTTGTAGAACGGGTTGAAGCAGCCAGCTTCCTGACGATCTTTGATGGTGCTCGGAATCTCGTCCAGATAGGTCGCCGACCCCACGTCGTCGTCGATGGTCGTCCCGGCGCAGCTTCCCAACCCATGGCTCAGCTTGTCGAGCAGCACGTCGGTCACCTTGGTGACCGACTGGGCGGAGGTGTACAAGCCCGCCAGTTCCCAGTCCCAGGTCTCCACCACCGAGCCCGCGCCCACATCCTCCAGGTCGCCCCTGAGCCCCAGCACGCCGCGCAACACATCCATGCGTCGACTGTTGATGTTGGGGCCCGCATGCAGTCCGATCGCGCGCCCGATGAAAGACTCGGTATTGGGCGTCCGCGCGTCGGGTGGGTCGTCCGGATTCGCGCTGAAGCCGGGATAGTGGATGGGCTGATCGGCGTGCTCGGTCGGGATGACAATGCGGTCTTCGACCGCCGGGTTGGGCGCGTTGCGAGTCACCGGAAACGAAGGCGCCGTTCGGTTTTCATTGCGCGTGCGGTAGTAGCCGAGCTCCGCAAAGGCCTCCGTGTGGTCGCTGAACTCGTGCCAGAAGGTGGTGTAGGCCTGAATGCGCTCGTCCTTCAGCGTCAGGTCCTGTACTCCCGTGAAGTCGCCGGCGCAAAACGTCGACGTCTCGTACGCTTCGAGCAGGCCGTCCCCATCTCCGCGCGCCATGTCATTGTCCATGCGAAAGCGCTGCTGGTAGTCGATCGGCGAAGTCGGTAGCAAGTCCGGATCGGAAAGCACATTGCGACCGTCGCGCGTCGTCGGCTCGCCGAACAATGGAATGCGGACCTCGAGCCCGCTCGCGTGCCCGGCGTCGGTCGCGACCTGACACGCCGCATCCGGAAACGGGTACTCCACGAAGTTGACCTGCGGCTGATAGGTGCCCGGGTTGCTGACCAGGCTCTCGATACGCTGCTGGCGCTCAGCGATCCAGTCCCGGTCGCGGGCCGCAAGGGGCTGGCGAGTAAAGTAGCTCACCATGGCGTTCATCCCCGACTTCTTGCTGCCGAACCCCGCGGTCAAGGTGATGTCCTGCTCGTGCTGGTCGAGCTTGTCGGTCGCCTGACCACCCAGATCGACCTCGAACCCGTCGTAGTCGCGATGGGTGATGAAGTTGTAAGCACCTCCGATGGCGCCATCGCCGTACAGGCCCCCGGAAAGGCCCCGGCTGATCTCAACCCGATCGATGAGCGTGATCGGAAGCTGGCTGAAATCGATGAAGTCGCTGCCGCCAGGGCCCTTGAACGGGGTCGCGACCAACCTGCGGCCATTGAGCAGGATCAGGGTCGGCTGCATGCGCAGCTGCGCCAGGTTCGCATTGAAACTCGGCAGGGTGCCCGCCGAGCCCAGCCCGAGGGCCGTGGTCGTATCCGGTGGGGTCCGCCCACCGAGCTGACGGCGGATCTGCAAGAAGTCGCGCCCGTGGACCTCGGTCCGCAGGGGACTTGCGAGGATAGACGCCCCGTCGACGGTCAAGCGCGGACGCGGCAGGTGGGATCCGGTGCGCGCGTCGGGGCTGGAGAACGCGTCGGCGACCTCCCCCGACGGCCCGTCCTCCAGCCCGCCGCTGGGCGCCCCCGCCTGCACCTCGAGCGAGGCGCCCGCGTCGGCCGGGGCCCCGGCAACTGGGTCCCGAGGGTCCTGAGCCGTCCCGACCGGTGATGGGAGCGTTTGAATCGCGCTAGGCGCAATTCCAGGAGCCTCCGCCGCGCCTGCGTCCGCGGGCTGGTCGGCGCCTGCTGACGAGGGTGCCGACGAGGGTGCCGGCGCGGGTGCCGAAGGCGCTTCGGCCGGAGCCGTCGCAGGTTGGACCGCGTCGGTGTCAGCCGGGACCGCAGGGGCAGGCGCTGCCTGCTCGCTGTCGGGCGCTGCACCCGACGCGTCACTCGACGGCGCGTCCGACGCCTCAGGTTCCGACTCGTTCTGCGGCGCTTCCTGTGCGCACAGCGGATGGCTTGAAGCCACGATCGCATAGCTGATCGCGATCGCACTCAATGCGTGCACCTTCATTGCTGGCTCCCTTCACGATGCTGCCCCTTGCCCTCACGGCGGCGCGCACTGTAACCCATTCCACCGCCAGGGCTCACTCGCCTCGTCCGCACCACCCGGATTTCATGAGACACAAGTCAAGCCATCCAAGGCCGATTGAGACGCATCCGGGGGCTGCAACGCGCGCGCGACGGACATGGGGCCATGCACGTCCCTGGTTCAAAACTGTGCGATTGAGCAGCCCAAGCGGGCCATGGGGTTTGGATCTGTTGTACAGTGGGCGCGCCATGTTGCACGGAAGTCGGCACCTCTTGTTCGCGTGCCTTGCGCTGCACCTTGCGCTTGGCTGCGGTGCCGAAGAGGCCCATGCCGGTCGCATCGAGCTATCGATCTTGGCAGCTTCGTCCTTGACCGAGGCCTTCCAGGAGCTGGCCCAGACCTTCGAGCAAGCACACCCGGAAATCGACGTGGCCTTGGTGTTCGCGGGCAGTCAGGTGCTGCGACTCCAGATCGAACAGGGTGCCGGGGTCGACCTCTATGCCTCCGCCAACGAGGCGCACATGCGTTCCCTGCGGTCGATCGGACTGGTCTCCGACAGCCACACCTTCGCACACAACGAGCTGGTCGTCATCGCCCCCAAGAGCCACACGCACTTCCGTCGTTTTGCCGACCTCGCCCATGCCCGCCGGGTGGTTCTCGGCACCGACCGCGTGCCCATCGGAATCTATGCCAGGCAGGTGCTCGAGCGGTCCGAGCGGAAGTTGGGCCCGGCTTTCGCGTCCCAGGTAAGGCGTCACATCGTGTCCGAGGAAGGCAACGTGCGGCTCGTACGCGCGAAGATCTCGCTTGGGGAAGCCGATGCGGCCATCGTCTATCGAACGGATGCCACTGCAACAGCGAAGGTGCGCATGGTGCCGATTCCCGCCGAGCTCAACGTGCGGGCGAACTACGCCATCGGGCTCGCGTCCAGCTCAGCGCAGGCCGACGCCGCAAGGGCGTTTATCGCCTTCGCGCTCGCGCATGCGGGGCAGCAAACCCTGCGGCGGCATGGTTTCGTGACGGATGGACCGTGAACCGACGCGGGGGAGACACAGTTGGGTTCGGACCCGGGGGCTTCGCGCTTGCGAGCGTGCTTCTGCTCACGCTCACCATTCCCCTGGCTGCGCTGGCGCGCTCGACCTCCCTTGAAGCATTGCTCCAGGGCCTGCACCATCCACTCTTCTGGCCAGCCATAGCGCTGAGCGTGCGGACGACGTTGGTGAGCCTAACGATCACCGTGGCCACGGGCACCCCGCTGGCTTGGTGGCTGGCGACCTCGGGTTCCCGGCTGGCACGCCTTTCCGGGGTCATCGTCGATCTGCCGATCGTCATTCCACCTGCCGTCATGGGTGTGGCGCTCCTGCAGACCTTCGGCCGCCAAGGCTTGTTCGGGCCGGCCCTCGAGAGGGCCGCGATCCGCGTGAGTTTCACCGAGAGCGCAGTGCTGCTGGCCCAGGTGGTCGTGTCCGCCCCGTTCTTCGTCCAGGCCGCGGCAAACGCATTCCGTAGAATCGATTTGGACATGCTGACGGTTGCGCGTACGTTGGGGGCTTCGCGCCAGGTCGCGCTATTTCGGGTCGCGGTACCGATCGCGTTGCCGGGCCTGGCGGTCGGAGCGTCGCTCGCCTGGGCTCGTTCGCTCGGGGAATTCGGGGCGACGCTGCTGTTCGCGGGCAACCGGACGGGCGTGACCCAGACCATGCCGCTGGCGATCTTCACGGCGCTCGAGTCCGACGTGCACTTGGCAGTCGTGTTCTCGCTGGTGTTGGCGGCCATGGGCGCGGGCCTGTTGCTGTTGTTGCGAGTCGCACCCGCGCTGCTCAGCGCCCACCGGGGCGATCCGCGTCCGCCCCCTTCGAGGTCGCCATGAGCGGCTTTCGCGTGTCCATCGAAGCGGCACTCGGTGACGCCGGTTTGCGGGTAAGCCTCCAGGGAGACCGCGTTCCGCTCGCCTTGGTCGGCCCCAACGGAAGCGGCAAGACCACGGTGCTGCGCATCATCGCCGGTGCCCAGCGGCCGATCGGTGGCGAGATCGTGGTGGGAGATCGAACGCTGTTCAGCAGCGCACGCGGCATCGATGTAGCTTCGGAGCAGCGACGCGTCGGATACGTGCCCCAGGGCTACGGACTGTTCCCCCATCTGCCTGTGCTCGACAACGTCGCCTTTGGGCTTTCGGTCGGCACCCGAAGGCAACCACGGGCAATGCGACATCGGGCTGCCCATGCGATGCTCGAGGCGCTCGAATGCCCCGAGCTGGCGAAGCGCTCCCCAGAAAGCCTGTCCGGCGGGGAGCAGCAGCGGGTCGCCCTGGCTCGGGCACTGGTCATCGACCCCGCCATGCTCCTGCTCGATGAGCCCCTGTCCGCGCTCGACGCCGCCACGCGTCGCCGCGTGCGCTCGTTTCTAGCCGCACGCCTCTTGTCCCTGGGGCGCCCATCCATTGTGGTCACCCACGACGTCCGCGACGTGGCAGCGCTTGGTGCCCACGTGTGCGTGCTTGAGCAGGGACGCATTGTCCAGCAAGGCACGATAGACGACCTGCACGCCGCACCCGCAAGCGAGTTTGTGGCGGAGTTCGTCGGCCACGACCCACCGGAAGCAGTGCCCCCCGCAGGAGGAAAGTAGTTCCGAGTCGGGCAGTTGCGCGAGGCTGCGCAGCTAGATGGTAGATGCCGCGCCGGAAGTTTGCATCCGGCACCCAGACGGTCTATCCCGAGTGGATGCGGCCACGTGGCGGTTACTCCCAGGCGCGTCTGAAGGGCCCCGAGCGAGCTGCTACGGAGCTCGCCGGGAGCAACCCTGGTACGCGACTGCCATGGTCGCTAGCCGCCCAGATCGCTATCTGGACGGTTGCTCTTTCGGGCTGCGGCGGAAACGAACCGACGGCCCCACCCGCGCCCGGAGGCGGTGGAAGGGGTACCGCTCTGATGTGGATCCGGGCGGGCACGGCGGCGGCAAGACCCGACGGCGGAACACCTGACGGCGGGAACCCACCGGACACCCGCCCCAGTCCGATGATTCCCGAAACCGAGTGCTTCCGCTTGCCCGAAGGCGCCTCGCCGATCGTGTTCCCGGCCGATTTCGTGCCAACCCACGTGGCGGCCACCTGGCAGAGCGATTGCCGCACACCCACCGTGTGGGTGGCGCTGTCCGATGATGGGTGCCCAGACGGCCGGGGCCACGAGCTGTCGTTCTTCCTGGAGGTCGGCGCCTTGGATGACGGCCGCCTATTCCTTGGCGACAACCCGCTCCCCATCTCATTGGCCGGAGGCCTCGGCATACGCTATCAGCGCGCCGGCCCGATCGAGCCGGTGGGGACGTGGGGCAACTGCGACAACGCCAACGGGGTCCTCGAACTGGATCGGTTTGACCCTGAGACCGCCGGGGATGTGGCGATCGATTTCGAGCTCTTGCTGACCGACTGCAGCGGCGCCGGCGCGCCCTCCATGATGGTATCCGGCGGCCTCGAGGTATACCTGGCCCGCGGCCGTCGCGCCGCCTGCGGACCCTGAGCCACTGGTCCCGTGTTGGGAAGCGTCCCTACTGGGACCCTTGTTCGGCGACGGACCGCATAGGGTGGGGCGAGTCCGCAAAGAGAATTCCGAAGGCGGCCGCCATGAGAAACAAGACGACAAATGCTGCCGACACGGCAACCACGTTGACACTGGCTTTCATTAGCAAGCTCCCGTGTTGGTTCCAGCCGCCGGAAGGTTACCGTGTCTGCACGCCAAGTGAAACCGCTCCGACATCACGAAGACGACCGACGCACTTTCAAGGTCCGAGGGGTGAAAAGTGAGTGAGCATCACAACCATGGCCAGGGAAGTCATCGGCCCCACGTGGGCATCGTGGCCTGCACCGCGGAAGGCGCAGCCCTGTGCTACCGGACATTGTGCCTAGAAGGAGCAGCGGCCTTCGGCAGGCACACGCACCCAGAGACCTCCCTACACGGACACTGTCTGGCCGACTATGTGGAGCGCATCCAAGCTGACGACTGGAACGGGGTCGCGAACCTCATGCTGTCGTCGGCGGACAAGCTGGCAACGACGGGCGCGGAGCTGCTGATCTGCCCGGACAACACCATTCATCAGGCCATGCCTGCGGTGGAGCCGCGTTCACCGCGACCATGGCTCCACATCGCCCAGGTGGTGGCGACCGAGGCCGAGCGAAAGGGCTTCGCCAAGGTGGGCGTCCTCGGTACGCGCTCCCTGATGGAAGGGCCTGTCTATCCCGAAGCGCTCGCACCGCTAGGCATCGAAGCTTTGATACCCGGGAAGCAGGAACGCCTGGAGATCGACCGGATCATCTTCGATGAGCTCATCAACGGCCTGCTATCCGACACCGCGCAAGCCCGCTTCAGGGAGATCATCGCAGGTCTGCGCGGGCAGGGTTGCCAGGCGGTCGCGCTTGCCTGCACGGAAATCCCCCTGCTGGTCACCGCTGAAGACTCACCCCTACCGATCCTCGACTCCACACGCCTGCTGGCACGTGCAGCGCTTGCCTGGTCCGCAGCAAGGTCAGTGCCCGCCAAGATCCGCACCGCCGAGACCTCGGACGTGGCGGCCATTGTCGACATCTACAACTACGAAGTGTCCCACGCGACAACCACCTTCGCGACCGAGCTCGATACATCCGAAGCACGCGAGACGTGGCTTGCCAACCATCGCGATGCCGAGCTGCCCGTCACGGTGGCCGAGTCGGAGGGAGAGGTGATCGGATGGGCCTGCCTTTCCAGTTGGTCGGAGCGTGGCGCCTACCGCCGATCGGCAGAAGTGTCCGTGTATATCCACCGAGCCCATCGCGGCCGCGGCCTGGGGCGGGCGTTGCTGTCGGACCTCGTCGAGCGCGCCCGCCGGCAAGGGTTCGGTGTGCTGCTCGCGCGCATCTGCGCAGCGGACGGCCCGATGAGTGAACGCCTGCACCGATCGCTCGGGTTCTCCCATGTCGGCACGATGCGCCGAGTCGGCGAGAAATTCGGCCGCCTGCTCGATGTCGAGCTCTATGAGCAGCAGCTCGACGGGGGCTAGCCCGGATCATTCGACGCTTGTGCCCCGCAACCACCGATGGAGCTGTACGGAAGGGTCCGTCCTAGCCCTACACGGGCGGGG
>JAPPOR010000961.1:13186-14564 GCA_028817905.1 Myxococcales bacterium | reverse complement strand
CCGCCTGGTTGGGCTCCGATCCGATCCACCACATCAATATGTGCTCGAAGGCCGAACTCGAGCGAACGCTGCGCGAGGCCGGGTTTGCGATCGAGCAGACCGGTCAGATGTCAGCCAAGTTCACGTACGTCTACCTATGGAGCGGGATGCTCGGCGGAGCCTTTCCCGGCACCTACGACTTCGACTCCGTGCTGGACATCATACGGTTTCCACTTCGCTCGCTTCGCAACCGCCCGCTTCCCACGCTCAACGCCCTGGCCGCAGTCGTCTACATGCTTCCTGCCATCGTACCTCTTGCCGCTGTGGCGCCGCTCCTGGGTCGGGGGGAGGTCTGGAGAATCGTGGCACGCAAGACCAACGGTTGAACCTGACATGTTTCTCGGAAAACGCGTCACCGTAGTCATGCCGGCGTACAACGCGGAGCAAACGCTGCGGGACACCATATCGGAAATCGACTTTGAGCTGGTCGACGAGGTGGTCGTGGTCGACGACTGCAGCGTCGACCGTACCGGCGCGATCACGGCGGAACTCGCGCACACCTACCCGATTCACTACATGAAGCACGAGGCCAATCTCGGCTACGGCGGCAATCAAAAGACCTGCTACCGGCGCGCACTGGAGCTAGGAGCCGACATTGTCGTCATGGTCCATCCGGACTATCAGTATACGCCCCGTCTATTGCCGGCACTGGTGGGGGCGCTGGCAAACGACTTGTACGATGTGGCGCTGGGCTCGCGCATCCTGGGCGGTGGAGCGCTGCGCGGTGGCATGCCCAGATACAAGTACGTGGCCAACCGGCTCCTTACGCTGGCCGAAAACCTTGGGACGGGTCTGAAGCTCTCCGAGTACCACACCGGCTACCGCGCATTCACCCGGCAGGTCCTGGAGACGCTACCCCTAAACCGCAACAGCAACGACTTCGTGTTCGACAATCAGATGCTGATCCAGTGCCATCGGGCCGGCTTTCGGATCGCCGAAGTAACCTGCCCAACCGCCTACTTCGCAGGGGCCTCATCCATCAACTTCCGTCGCAGCGTGACCTACGGCTTTGGGTGCCTCAAGGTGACAGCCCAGTACGTCGCGAGCCGTCTGGGGATTCACGAAGCCCCGTTTCTGCAAATTCCGGCCCGCGAAGAAGTCGGCACGCCCCACCGTTCGCTGTGGCCGCCCCCGGCATGACCTCGGCTGAAAACGGAAGGGCTCGCCTGCTGCTGCCAGCCCTGTTGCTCCTGGGACTGCTGCTGCGGGTGCCAGGTATGCTCAGTGACTTCTGGCTTGATGAAATCTGGGCCTGGCGCCTGGCCACGAGTCTAAGTTCGCCGGCAGCCATCTTCGACGCCTACCACTCAGCAAACCATCACCTGTACACGCTGTTTCT
>JAPPOR010000961.1:0-12552 GCA_028817905.1 Myxococcales bacterium | reverse complement strand
TTCGCCATGGCATGTGGCGCCGGGGTGCTGTCGCCTCTGGCGATGCTCACGTTCAACTCGACGCAGTGGCTATTGCCTCGCTACTTCATGGTGAGCATCACCTTCCTATTGCTCGCAGCTGGGCGTGTGATCGGCGATGCCTTTGGACGGCCCGGATATGGTAGAGCGGTCGCGGGCATGGTGCTCGGAGCCTATGTCGTGGGTCACACGATGCTGCTCGCGGATCAGTTTCGCTTCGGGCGCGGTGGCTACACGCAAGTGATCGCAACCATCTTGCGCGGCCCCTCCCCGGGCCCGGTCAGTATCTCGGGAGGGCACACCCTGCGCACCCGGATGGTCTTGGCGTACTACCTGGGGCTCTGGCAACAGGCGTGGAAGGCGCGCTATGTGCCCGTCGAGCAACTGACCCCCGACGGAGTGGATTGGCTCATTCTCCAAACGCAGGAGCAACCCCTGCGCCCGGCGAAACGCGCAACGGACCAACACGGAAACCACTACCAGTTGCGCCAGGTGGAGCCGACCGGCGGCCTGTCCGGGTTTCACTGGATGCTCTATCAACGCATGCCGAGTGACCCCCGAAGACCCAAACAGCCGGACTAACCCGCCCAGCGCGGGCCGGGATTGCAGGTCAGAATGTCGGCGCCACAACAGACTCTCACAGGTCTGCCCGGATAGCGGCTCGGCGGTGTACGCTTCGCTGTGTGACCTGGAATCGTACCGACCAAGCCCGCAGGGTCGGACGCCCCGTGAGAGGGAAGCGGCCATGCACTACGACAAGCTCCTGATCAGCCCTACCGCCCTGGCCCGAGCGCTGGACGACGGGGACGTGACGGTCCTCGACTGTCGCTTTGCCCTTGCGGATCCCACCTGGGGCGGCCGCGCCTACGAAGCCGAGCACATTCCTGGCGCCCATTTCGTCGACCTTGACCGGGACCTTTCGTCGCCGGTGGCGACCCATGGAGGGCGCCATCCGTTGCCGGACGCGGGATCGTTCGCCACGCGCATGCGCGACCTCGGGCTGCGCCAAGACCACATCGCGGTGGTCTACGACGACTCACGGATGGCGTTTGCAGCCCGTGCCTTTTGGCTGCTGCGCTATCTGGGTCACCTGGACGTGCGGGTACTCGATGGAGGGTTTGCTGGCTGGAAAGCAGCCGGACAGGACGCAACGCCTGCGACTCCACAGGGTGCGGTGCCCGGAGACTTCGCAGCACGACCGGACCCCTCGCTGGTGGCAACCCGCGACGACCTGCTCGCCCTCAACCGGGCCGAGCGCACCCGCATACCCCTCATCGATGCCCGGCTGCCACCTCGCTACCGTGGGGAAGAGGAACCCATCGACCCGGTGGCGGGCCACATCCCGGGGGCGGTCTGCGTCCCCTGGCAGGGTTTCACCTTCCCGGACGGCCGCGCGATCCCCGAGCAAGAAAACCGCGAGCGGTGGTCATGGCTGCCCAACAACGCGACCCCCATCGTGTACTGCGGCTCGGGCGTAACCGCCTGCGTGAACGTCCTGTCCCTACTCGCCGCCGGCCACGAGCGCACGAGGTTGTACGCCGGCAGCTGGAGTGACTGGTGTTCCTATCCCGACGCTGCCGTCGAAACGGGCTAGGGACTAGCTTGGCTCAGCTTGGCTCAGCTTGGCCAGTCCCTAGAGCAACTCCGCCAGGCAATCGAAGCTGCAGCCGTCGCCGCTTTCGGTGTTGCCGTCGTCGCACTCCTCACCGGGGTCGCGGGTGCCGTCGCCGCAGAATACGCCTTCTAGCCGACAGTTGGCGTCGCAGCCGTCGCCAGCGTCCGTATTGCCGTCGTCGCACTGCTCATCCGCGTCGACCGTCCCATCGCCACAGTTCGTGGCCTCGTCCTGACAGGTGGCGGTGCAACCGTCCCCGGAGACGTTGTTCCCGTCATCACATTCCTCGCTCCCCTCCTCGGTGCCATTGCCGCACTGGGCGGGCGGCTGGCAGCTGTTGCTGCAACCGTCGGCGGGGTTGGTGTTGCCGTCGTCGCAGGTTTCGCCCTCGTCCACGACCGCATCGCCGCAGCGAATCTCACTGCACGGCTCCCCTTCAACCGGGCTGGCACCGCGACAGCTGTCGGAACCCTCGGCCCCGTCGTCACACTCCTCGGTGCCACCGATCCTGCCGTCGCCACAGTAGTTCTGACACAGACAGATGTTGGGTGCGCCGGCGGCCGAGTTCACACAGGCGATCTGCTCTGCGCCGACCATGGGGCAGCTGCCCACGTCGTCGCCATCACACGTCTCACCACCCTCCGCCTTGCCGTTACCGCACACGTTCTCGACCTTGCAGTCGGAACCGCAGCCGTCCCCCGGAATGATGTTGCCATCATCACAGTCCTCGCCCGGTTCGACGACTTGGTTGCCGCAATCGGACTCGATCTGACACGTGTCGTCACACCCGTCACCCTGGCGTCGGTTCCCGTCGTCGCACTGCTCGGGGTCCGAGGGGTGGTTCGCGTCCAGGTTCCCATCGCCGCATACGCGCACCAGGCAATTGGCAGTACACACGTCCGAACCCGTCGGTCCGTCATCGCAATCCTCGCCCACCTCGGTCACCCCGTTGCCGCACTCGCTCTCGCGCGTACACACGGCACTGCAACCATCCCCGCCCTGGGGGGCACAGGTACCGCCGTCCGCCTCGCACGCCTGGAGCTGGGCTGGGGTGGTGCACGGATCTCCGTCCAACAAGCCGTTGCTGCTGCATACGGCGCCGTCGTCGCACTCCTCCGGCGCCACGATATAGCCATCGCCGCACAGGACGTTCAGGACGCACTCGCTGCTGCAGCGGGCGAGCACCTGGTCCTCGGGCTCGCCCGCGCAACTCTCCACGCACGTGCCCGGATCGCCATTGAAGGCTCCATCGTCACACTGTTCGTTGCCATCGGTGATGCCGTCGCCGCAGACGCAGCTGACAGCGACCCGCACCTGGGCCGTGTCGACATCACCGCCTCCCAGGTCCACCGTATAGGTGAAGGTGTCGAAGAAGCCGCAGCTGCCATCGTCCGGAGCGTCGTAGGTGATGGTTCCGCTGCCCTCGTCAAAGGTCACGGTACCGCGCGGCATGGGCTCCATATCCGAAGGACAGCTGCCCGGATTGCTGGTCTCATAGCTCTGCTCGACACCATCTCCGCAGACGGCCAGCAGCGTGAACTTCGGATCGACGCAAGCCGCTTCGCTGAGCGTGTCGTTGGCCAGCACGTCCAGCCCGATGGGCAGCGTTTGCCCGACCTGGTCACAGGTTCCCTCATCGGCCTCGCAAGCGGTGGCGCTGGCTGTACAGTCAGTCCCGTTTTGAGCACCGGCAGACGCGCACTCCTTGTAGGTATCGCGGTCCGCTTCGAACACGTCGTCGCGGGCGGCACCGGGCGCGTTGCAATAGTTGACACCCACCGAGCTCGCGCCGTCCAGATTACACAGCGTTCCAGGGGGGCAGTCGGCGTCGGTCTCGCATACCCGCGAAAACAGCTGGCAGTCTTCGCTGCTCGTGAAGGTACAGATGATGAACGAGCCGCCATCCGGCGCCGTTTCAGCCGCCTGGGCGGCATTCGCGTAGCTCGTTCCTCCCTCGCCCAGGGAAAACAGCAGGCCCGGTAGGGCCGAGCGGTCGGGCGCCTCGAGCTCGGTTACGTCATAGATCGAGAAATAGTTCGAGTTCGCGATTGGGTCTCCGGTCGCAGCGTCTTGACCCGTGTACTCGACGGCCCCCGTGTACTCATTGAAGATGCCGACGAGCGGCTCCCCGGGGAACGAAAAGATCGCGTCCAGCGCGTTGACCGAACTGGCCGGCTGGGCGCGACCGGCGTCCGGGGTCGCCTCGAAGGAGGTGCAATTGACCGCCGACGGGGTCGCTTCGCCGCTACAGTCGGGCGCGGGCAGGGGCACACCATCGGGGTCGCGCCGCCGCGGCAGCACCTGGATCGTCTCCGTGTCCTGGTCGAGAACATGGAGGTCACCGTCGATCCCCACGGTCAGACCAAAGGCTGAAAAGCCCAGCTCGACACCATAGCGGTCGATGTCCACCCGTGGCGCGGTGCGGTCGTAGTCGCGCGGTAGCTGAACCAACAGGGCGTCGGCGGTGTTGGTCGCGTGGACAAACAAGTAGTCGCCCGAGACCGGATCGTAGGTCGATGCGCGCATCGCCTGCATGTTGCTGTCCGCGACCTCGTCGGGACGCAGGGGCGCGTCATAACACGGTACGGTCCCAGGGTTCTCGCTGCAGTCGACCGGCAGCTCGGAGACACTCATGTCCGGCGCGAACACGGTACCGTTGTCGCGGTCACCGCTGGTATTGCCCTGGTCAATGACGGTCCCGTCCAGGCACATCTCGATCGACAGCTGTGAGCCCTGTGACTTGTGCCCGCCGAACGAACGTCGATCCGGGTTGTAGTTCAGGCCAACAGGGTTGATGTTGGTTACGTTGAACCGTCGGACCGGCGCATACTCGACGAACGGTCGGCACGCGCTGGGCATGCCGTCCTCGTTGCCACAGCGGTAGAACGTCTCGATGGTGCAGTCGAGCGCGCAGCCATCGTCCGCTACGGAGTTGCACGCGCCCCCGGCGCCCGCGCAGGCCATGAAGTCGGCCTCCGTGGCGCAGGCGGTGCCGTTCAGGTCGGTGTTCCCGCTGCCCTCGCAGGTGGCTCCACCATCGTCGCATTGCTCGGCGCCCTCCAGTACTCCGTCACCACAGTAGGTGGGCGTGCAGCAGTCCCCGGTTGCGTCGGCGTAGTCGCAGTCCAGGCCAGCCTGGCACTTGAAACCGGTCTTCAACTTGCAGTCGAGACCGCAGCCATTGGCGTCGAGCGGGAGGCAACCGCTGACCCCCGGTTCGGCCGTTTCGCAGGCGGCAAACTGGTCGTGGGTGATGCACGGCTCGCCATCGAGGGCGGGGGTATTCGGCGCATCGCAGAATGGGCCGCCCTGGCAGGTGCCCCCCGCCCCGAGGCAGGCGTCGATGTCCGCTTGGGTCCGGCAGGGCGTTCCGTTGAGCGGATCCCCGCCGTCGGTCGTATTGGTGCACGTGGCGCCCGCGAGGTCACACTCCTCGGTGCCCTCGACCAGCCCATCGCCACAATAGGTCCGCTCGCAGCTATCCGCCCCCGACTCACACCGGTAGCCGTCCTCCAGCTGGCAGTCGGATGAGCATCCGTCAAGCCCGGCGCTCGCACAGGTGCCGCCGTCCGCCTTGCACGCATCATACTCGTCCTGGGTGACGCATGGCTCGCCATTGGTGTCGACGCTGCCGCTTGAGCACACAGCGCCCCCGTCGTCGCAGGCCTCCTGCCCCTCGACGATGCCGTCTCCGCAGCGCGTGGTGCGGCAGCCGGCGCCGCCCGTGCAGGTGAAGCCCGGCTCGACGCGGCACAGGAAGCTACAGCCGTCGCCCGCCAGGCGGTTGCCATCGTCGCATTCCTCGCCGGTGGCCACGAACCCATCCCCGCAGGCTGCCGCGGTGCAGCCGCTGTCCCCGCATACATAGCCCGCCTCGATTTGGCACTGGGCGCTGCAACCATCGCTGGACTGGGTATTGCCGTCATCGCACGTCTCAAACGCGGTCAGCGGATCGCCCGATCCGATCGTGCCATCTCCGCACAGCTCGCAGGACACCCCCGCAACCGGACAGATCCATGGATCGACCCGCTGGCAGTTGCTGCAGCCTGCGGTCAGATTGGCGGGCGTGGCGGCATGGCCCTCGTCGCACTGCTCGCCTGGCTGCAACACCCCATCGCCACACTCGGCGCACGGGAAACCCTCGAAGTAGCAGTTATATCCGGACTGCTTCGTCTGACAGTCCGCCGAGCAACCGTCGCCGTCCTCACGGTTGCCGTCATCACAGGCTTCGTTGTCCTCGTGAACGCCATTGCCGCACAGCTCGCAGGAGCTGCCCGCGGCCGGGCACCTCCACGGCAGGCCGGTTTCGAGCTGACAGGTTCGATCGCAGCCATCGCCGGACAGGCGGTTGCCATCATCGCAGCCCTCCAACTCGGGACTTAGCACCCCATCGCCGCACTCTGCGCACGCCCCCCCGTCCCCGGGGCACGAAAAGCCCGTCTCGACCTCCGTGCAGTCGGCAGAGCACCCGTCATCGCTAGTTGGCTGCCCGGTACTGGAATCGACCCCATCGTCGCAGGACTCGATCGCCTGGACCGCACCGTCCCCGCAACGACCACAGGCAACCCCTGGCACCGGGCAGGTCCACGGCAGGTCGTCCTCGCCCGCCTCGACGGAACAGCTCGCGCTGCAACCGTCCCCGTCATCCTGGTTGCCGTCGTCACAGGCCTCGCGCGCATCGGGATCGCTGGTGTCGTAGGTGTCGTCGCTCGGATCATCGGGCGTGCCGTTATCGTCGATCGCGATGAACTCGATGAAGCCGTTGCCACAGACCGAGCACAGCACCCCGGGCTGAAGGCAAACCGCGCCCTCCTCCTTGCGACAGGTTTCCGAGCAACCGTCGCCGGATTGGTAGTTTCCGTCGTCGCACTCCTCATTCATCATGTCGAGCTCGCCGTCTCCGCACAGGGTGCACGTGCCACCCTCATCGGGGCAGGCCCAGCCCCCCTCGATCGCCATGCAGTTGGCCACGCAGCCGTCGCCCGAGTCCGTGTTGCCGTCGTCACACAGCTCCGCACCGGACACTTCACCGTCGCCACACTCATCGCAGGGCTCACCGGGGGTGGGGCAGGAGAAGTGATCCTGAATCTCTCGGCAATCCTCGGAGCAACCCAGACCATCGGCGGAGTCACCTTCGTCGCAGCGCTCGTTGGGCTCCAGCTCGCCATTGCCGCACTGCTCGCAGGCCTCACCAGCGACTGGGCACGACCAGTCGTCCTCGATCCGACAGCGCGCCGAACAGCCGTCGTCGTCATCGGTGTTCCCGTCGTCGCAGGTCTCCTCGCCGGTTACCTCCCCGTCTCCGCATGGCTCGCAACTGCCGCCACTGTCGCTGCAACTCCAACCGTCCTCCACCTCGCAAGAAGCAGAGCAGCCATCCCCGTCATCGGTGTTGCCGTCGTCACACTCCTCGTCATCGGCTGCGATGCGGTCCCCACAGGTGGGCTCGTCTGGCCCCGGCGAGCCGCCATCGGACACGGCGGCGTCTTTACCCGCATCGGGCTGATCCATCGGTGCCGGCGTAGGATCGTCGTCCCCGCACGCCAGGGTCCACACAAACAGCCCGAGCCACGCGTAGCGCCGCAAGCCAAGTTCAAGTGTCATCGATCGGCACCCCTCTGATGTGTACGCCCGGGCACACCCGCAACCCGGCGCACAGGTCCTTCAGGATCTTCAAACTAGCATCCAAGCGGTCCTGCGTGAGGGTTCCCCACCTGACTGCATTCATTTTGGTGTGCGCAGGTGGTCGTGGAACTACCGCTGTGAGTCGTACGGACCAGCGGCGCACAAGGCGCCACCTGTCATCGCTTCTTCGGCCGACCAGGCTGGCTTGCGGAACTCACGATGCGACGACGGCGCTTGGCTGCGGGCGGCGCGTCGGCTTGCGACTCTGGCACGGACTCGGGTGGCCGAGGCGGCGCAGGCATGTGGCTGTCGGAGCGGTGTTCGGAGCGGGGCGAAGAGGCCTCCTGGGATCGCGACGCTGCATGCTCAGTGAGCGCAGTGGGCGCAGTGGGCGCAGTGGGCGCAGTGGGCGCACTTGGCGCAACGGACCTAGGGGGTTCGGCCGGACGAACCTTGGGAGGTTGCTTGGGCCCCGTCGGCAGACCCTGGCGATCAATACCTGCCAGCAGCGCGGCCATGCTGCCCAGGCCACCGCCACTATTAGGTGCGTGCTCGCGGTATTCGCGATAGGCCTGGCCGGCACGCACATCCTCCACGCGCATCATGCTGAAGCGCAGCCTGCCCGGCTGCCCGTCCAATACGACAACCTCGAGCGTCTGGTCGACCTGGTAGGCGCGGCGGTGATCGGCACCGGGCGAAAGCGAGAGCTCGCGCTTGGGAACCAGTCCCTCGCCCTTGGGAGTCGCCACGACGAGCCCGTGCGGCAAGAGACGCACGACCGTGCCGGTCAACACCTCGTCCTTCGCCGGGGACTCGCTGACCTCGGCCTGCTGGAGGGCCTTCATGGACAGGCGGATGCGTGGGCCCTTGTCGGTGCCGTTCCCTTCGCGACCGGCTCCCTCGCCCTTGCCCTGCCCAGCACCCCCGGCGTCGTCGATTGCGAGCACGCGAACCTGCACTTCTTCACCGACAGACACCACGTCCTCGACCTTGTCCACGTGGCTAGCGCTCAGTTCGGAGATGTGCACAAGGCCCTCGACTCCACCGAGATCGACAAACGCCCCGTAGCGCTGAATGCTCACCACCGTGCCGCTCACCTCCTGCCCGACCGCCAACCGCTCGCGGGCTGCCTGGGCCTTCTGCGCCTGCTCGGCAGCCAGGGCCCTGCGGCGCGACACCACGACCGACCGGTCCTGCTCGCGAACCTCGGTCACGATCACCGTAACCTCGCGCCCAACGAACCCGGTCAGGTCCGCGACGTAGCCGCGCTCAACCTGTGATGCGGGACAGAAGGCCCGGACCCCACTGAGCTCCAACTCCAGGCCGCCCTTGACCGCCCTCGCCACCGTAGCGATCACCGGGGTTTCCGAAGCGAGCGCGAGCCTGAGTGCGCTCATGTCGACCCGTTGATCCTTGCCCAGCTTGACCGCCAAGAGCGGCCCGTCGCCGCCGCCGGGGTCCACCACGGTCGCTTCGATGCGATCGCCGACGGAAACCGGCACGCTGCCATCCCGTAGCTCCAGCTGAACCCGCGGGATACGCCCCTCGGCCCGCGTCCCAAGGTCGACGAAAACGCTGTCCCCTGAAATCTGCGTAATGGTCCCGCTTACCTGTTGACCCGCTGATAGCGCCGTCAACGCGGGGCCTTCCCCATCGCGCATGAAGCTGGCGAAGTCGCCCGGATCGTGTTCGTTGGTCATGGTGATCTCGTCGGTGCCCCATGGGGCCCCATCGTCGGCACCATCGACCCTCCGGCCAGACAAATCAAGCGCTTGCGGAGAAGCAAGCGCCGACGAGACCTGGGTTCTCGGCTAGCTAGGGGAAGTTCAGGTGGTTGATGTTGGGGTGCGCATCGACCTCTGCGTAGTCCTCGAGCGCGACGAGCCCCTTGACCTGCTCGTTGTTGCGCATGAATAGACATGCAGAACAGACCTTGCGCGGATCGAAGAACGGCTTGACCGGCTCGGTATAGAGCCGTTCGACCTCGGTGTTGGGCACGGTCCCCCACTGGGTGTAGTCGAACTTGCGCGCTGACGAGACCACCTTCAACTGCTTGCCATCGGAGAGAAGGTCGTCATCGGTCCCGCCCGCGCTCGGGTTCTCCTCTGCCAGGACCGTAATGGAGTCGCACGCGTAGCAGTACGAGCGACCGTGCTCCTCGTGCCCCGTCGTGTCCCAGAAGACGTTGTAGACCTGCAGCTGGCACTGCCCGTCGTCCCACAGGCGCTCGCCGTCCTCGGGGGTGCCATGGTACTTCAACTGATGGAAGAAGCGCTTTTTGGGCGTGCCGTCCGCCTCGACGTAGCCCATGCGGTAGAGACGCTCAGAAAGCGCCTGATGGGCCCGAAGCTGGGCGCTCCGGGTGAGATTGCAGTCGGTCAGCAGGCGGCAGTAGTCAAAGCCGTTGTCCTCCATCGACTCGTCGATCCGCTGAAGGATATCGTCGGTTGTCCAAGGACCGTAGACGTAGGAATAGCCAACCGTGACATCGGAATTGTGCTTGATGTTGTCGGGCAAGCGCTGTTTGTTGAACTTGCCGTCGACGTAATGGGGCGACGCGTCTTCGGGCGTCACGGAGATCCGGATCCACTTGAATCCGTCGTACACCCGGTCGGGCACCTTGGCCGGAAAACCGTTCGTGATCAGACCCAGATCGATGTCGAGCGGCGCGACCCAGTCCATGAAGTCGGCAAAGTGGGGCCACAGGTTGGGCTGCCCACCACCGGAGAGGATCATGCCCCTCAGGCGGATGTCCGATCCTGTGATCTGGCGGTATGCGTCGTTGTACTTTGGGAACTCTGCGCGGTTGTGCTGCGCCTGGTCCTTGTACAGCTTCTCGACGAAGGTCTGGGCCTCCTCTAGCGTAACCGAATCACGTCGGTTGCGAGCGATGGTCGAGCAGTAGTGGCAGCGGGAGGAGCAAACCTGGTGAAACGTGAGGGTGGCTCGTATGATACTGCCGTAGCCGGTCTCACGAAACTTCTGGAAAACGGGCCAGTGATGCCCGAGCTTGGCGCCGGTAGCAGTAAACGACTTCTCCTGGACCGTGACCTTGTGGCGCACGTCGCTGGGAGTGACCGTCGGCGCCTCCCGCGGCAGCAGCCGATTCGCCTTGAGGTCGGATTCGTAGATGTTGAAGCAGGCGGTGTCTCCGCGCTGCTCGAACGTGTCCATGATGAAGCGCGCCACCTGCTCGGTGATCTCGCGGCTATCGATGATGCTCCCCTGGTCGTCGAGGAGGTTGAAGCGCGTGTGCTCTGCGAAATGCTTGCCGGAGCCGCGACTCCGTAGTTTCAACACAAAGCGGTCGTGCCGGCGGCTGTAGTCAAAGGCCAGGGTGAACTCGCTGGTCTCTTTCTGAATGGGCGCCGCCGTCATCTGCTACCCGCCGCCGAAGAGGCCACGATGAAGGCGTTGCCCTCGGGCCACTGTTCTGTCCAGTTTTCCTTGCACCCGTCGAACGAATGGCTCGCAAGCTCGATGCGCCAGCCCTCGGATTCGAACAGCTGCTTCCACCAAGCGAGCGACTTGGCGGTTACGTGCGTCACGTCGCGGTCGTATTCCGGCACGATGTAGGTGCCACACTCGTCGTCAGCGGCCAGCGGGATCGCTCCGAAGATGCTGCCAACATGATCGTGGCTCCGCTTGAGCAACAGGCGTAGGTCCGCTTCGACCAAGTGCTCGAGGACGTCCTTGCACACCATCCAATCGTACGTGCGTTCAAATAGCTTGGAGTCGTCGCATCCGCCGATCAGCGTGCAGTGGTCCCGGACCTCGGACGGCGCCTGACTGATCGCGTAGGCCGACACGTCCGCCCCGTAGGCCTCCACATCCAGGATCCGCAGGGCCTTGACAAGAAAGCCCTTGGCGCAGCCGAGATCGAGTACGCACTGGTCGCGCTCGATGGGCAGTCCGAGAATCAACTTGTGCGCCATTCTGAGCGTGAGCTCGGGCAGCCAGCTGTAGTTCATGTAACCCGATACACCGGTCACCAAGCCCGACTCAAAGTACGTCCGATCGTAGCTTTCCGGTTTCACCCGATCGTTGCCTGATCCCATGCGCGATCCCTCTCTGTCGCGTGCTTCGTGAATGGGCTGCGCCCCCGGCGCTTGCGCCCGCGATGTTAACGTAGTTGCGCCGGCCCGTGGAAGGTTTCACGCAAGGCCGAGAACTTTCGAACGACGCGAGACAGGCGCTGCGAAAGGTGTACCCGCACGCGTGCGATGTACGACAACGTCCCACCAGCGCATCCACCCCGGGGCTCACGGAAGGGATCGCTTTTTCGGCACGCCGTGCGAAGATGACCGCAGGCGGCCCGAACCCGGGCGAGCCTGCCAGGCTGCGGCACGTGGCGCCGGGCGAGGGAGGGCTTCCGTGAAGATTTCCGCCGTGTTGATGGCACACAACGAGGAGCAGTTGATCGGGCAGGCATTGCGGTCGCTGGGTACCGTCGCCGACGAGCTGATCGTCGGCCACGATGGACCCTGCCGCGACCGCACCCTGGAGATCGCCCGCGAACTCGCCGACCAAGTGCATGAGTTCGAGTTTCGCGGTGCTCCCGAGGTCAACACCATCAAGCTGCTGCGCTGCGTCAAGCACGACTGGGTGATTCGGATCGACTGTGATGAAACCCTGTCTGAAAACCTGGTGGAAGCCATCCTGCGCCTCAAGCAGACCGGCCCTCCGGAAGGCGTCACCCACTACAACTGCTTCTGGGTCAATATGACCGCCCAGGAAGGCTCCGAGCCACCCACCCATGCGGAAAGCGATGAGGCCAACCGGCTGCTGCTCTTCAAGCGCTCCGAAACCACCTGGGTAGGGATTCCCCATCGCGTGCCCGAGGTAGGCGGCGGAGCTGCAGAACTGCGCGAAGGCCTGTTGCACTGGGCGCCTCATCAGAGCTACTCCACGTACGATCTGGTCACGAAGAAGTTGTTGCCCTTCGCGGAAAGGGACGCAAAGATCCGCGTTCGCTACCCCCTCGAGACCTACGGCTTCGATCCGACTTCCGACCCGCAGGCCCACATCCTCGGTCGCGACCGCCTACGCCATGATCATCCGTTGCTGTCGGCGGTGCCACTCGCCACGTTGTCCCTGTCGCGCTCGTTCCTCGGCGCATTCCGCGCCCGCTCACTGAAGGAATTTCGCTCCAACCTGCGCTGGCCAGTAGCGCACGGAGTCTACCAGCTCGCGCTCGGGTACAATATCGCCCGCGAGCGTCGGCGCGCCGCAACCTCACGCTCCGAACAGCAAAGCTTCCAGGCTTCATAGGTAGGCGAGGACGCCCTAGCTAG
>JAPPOR010000794.1 GCA_028817905.1 Myxococcales bacterium | reverse complement strand
CCACCTTCCGTCCTGCGGCCGCGCCGCGCCCGTATGATGTGGCCGACACCCCACCCCTCGTTTGCGTGCCCGCATGCGCCATGCCCCCTTCATCGGTCGCGCGCGCACCCGGTTGCCTGATCGAGCGCCCAACCCGGATATCTCACCAACATCGCGGCGCCTCGCTAGCCCCAGCTACTCGCCGCTTGCGTAGCCCTGCGTACCTGTCCTAAGCCCAACGGATGCCCTGGAATGATCCAGGCTACCGTCAGCCTCCCATTCCGAGGCGACTCAGCTGGGTGGCCATGTGTGAAGGCAGGACGAAGTTGACGTCGGGCTTCAGTGCCAGCACGGCCAGGGCCGTTACCACCGAGCGATCCTCGTCCAGGTGGCCGATGATCATGGGATGAAAGCGTTCTCCGCCCTCGACGACCAATAGGGGTGCCTGCGCGTCCATCAGCTCGTCTTCGTTCCCGATGGTCATCGTTGCGTCGTGTTCCTCTGCACGGGCCGCGTCGAGGAAATCCGCAACCAGCGCCTCGAGCTGCGCTGGCGGCTCGTAGTATCCGACGGAAGCTCCGAGTCGCGGGCCTTCGACTTCCGGCAAGTAGACGAATACCTGCTCAGCGCCGGAATACTCGGCCAGTAGGCGAGCCGTGACCTCGGCCCGCTCGTTCGCGCCGGAACATGCGTCGAACATCGTGGTCAGATAGGTCTCCGCGTCACTGGCATCCCAGTTGCGCACTCCCTGGCCGACATCCCCTTGCGAGCCCTTCCGGGCCCTACGCCCGGCGCGCATGAGCCGACGATACTTCGTCGAGAGGGCCTGGTTGCTGCTGCTGCCAAATATATCTGCGCACCGCTCCGCTGCAGCCTCGAAGCCCTCGAGGTCCCCTGCTATCAGGCATGTGCTAGCCAGGTTGTGGTGTGCGAGCCCAAGCGGCACTCCCGATGTGCTCTGCTCGAGCATACTGGTTACCACTCCAGTCGCCAGCGCCCTGGCCTGGTCGTGTTCACCCAGTTTGGCCAGCGCGACCGACAGCGGCATATTGATGAATGTCACGCCGTAGTCCAGGCCTTGCGCGAGAGCCGCTTGCTGCCGCTCCCGACCCACGGTCACCGCCTCTTCGGCTTGTCCCGTTTCCACCAGAGACAGTACCTCCATGCCCGCCAGCGCCGGCCACAGGGGGTGCTCACCACAGGATGTCTTCGTGAGTCCCTCGCGCGCGTGGGTCAGGGCGGTCTTCAGCTCACCGCGAATGCGGCACTGTTGACCCCTGGCAAAGCTCAGCACAGGCTCCCAGCGCGGTGACCGCTCTCTCCATCGCTCCAGTTGTGGCATGACGCGGCGCAAGCGGGCCAGATCGTCGGAACAGGCAAGGGCCCAGACTTCCGCAAGCAGAAGCCCGCCTTCGTGGTGAAGATGACCGCGGGTCTCAAGACGTACGAGCTCAAACTCCTGCCCCAGTCGATCAGCGCCTTCGCCGTCTCCGTGCCATAGGCAATGCAGCTTGCGCAGCCGCAGCGCACCCAGGCCGCCCCGGTCCCCGACCAGGGCCTCGGCTGCCTCAATGATGGCGTCCGAGCCGTGCAGCACGTCGACCAACGCCCGTGCAAACAACACTCCATTGTAGAGCGCGTGCCAATAGGAATCCGGAAGCCCGGCGCGGTCGGGCTGCTGCAACCGCTCGATCGCAGCGCTATACCCCTTGCGCGCGCTCCGGTAGCGTCCCGCTAGCCGCTCCCCCCCAGCCGCCCGCACTTGCTCCATCACGGCCATGCTGGGCGCAAGCTCCGAAAGGGGCGACAGGCTCGGAAGACTCTTCCAGCTCTTGCGATCCAGGGCATTGGACACGACCCCGGTACACTCCAGGAGCGCCGCCACCAGGGGCTTGAGCGCCTCCATGGGGGAGAAGACTCGCCGGTGCGGTGGCAACGCGTCGTAGCGTGCCTGGGCCCGGCGGAACATCTCCTGTAGCCGTGCGCCGGCGTCCTGTCCCGAGGCCTCGAGTTCTCCATAAATGTCGAGCCCTACGTCGTGTGCACACTGCTCCAACAACGCGAGCATTTCGGCCCGCGGGTTCTTGCCGTTGAACACGAGCACGCCTGTCAGACGGGCCCGCAGGGCGTAGCGGTCTGTCTCCGGACGTCCAAGCCGCTCGCACAGTTCGATGGCCTCCCTGCAGGCTTCGCAGTAGTCCCTGGGAAGCTGCTCAGCGAAGCGCTTCCAGTGGCGGATGTCCTGGTCCGTCATTTGCTTTGTGGTGCGTGCGTGCTCCACCAGGACGTCCAGCCCCCGCTGGAGCTCTCCCGCTGCAAGTAGGTGCTTTCCAACGTGGGCATCCATGCCCAGGTCCGAAAACAGCTCAGCAGTGCGACGGTGCAGGGCCGCCAGAGCGGCCGGGTCAAGGCCAGCAAGCAGGGGGCCACTCCAGGCGGCCCGGTCCAGCGCATAGCGCGGTCCGACCCGACGAGCGACGCTAGCCGCAACAAGCTCGTCCAGGGTCGCGAGCAACGCTCCACCGCGTGCGAGGCCGGACACCCGCGAACACTGCTCCACATTCCACTCGAATTCGGGCACGAGCGCCAACGCCTGCGCCAGCCCGAGAGCCGCTGTTCCGAGCCGCTCAATGCGGTCCCTGAGGCTGTGGGTGAAGCTCTCGGGCAATTCATCGGACTCGATGATGCCGGGAAGTGCCCAACTGCCAGCCTGGTAACGTGCGAGTCCGCGTTCCACCAGATGCCTTGCCAGCTGCAACAGATCGCGCGGGCTTCCCGCAGCGACGTGATGCAAGCGAGCCGCGACGAACCGCACGTTGGGTACGTCGCCGAAGACCGAGGTCAGCAGTTGTCGACTCTGCCCGGGGCTGAGTGGCCCGAGTGCCACCCGCGCACTCAACTCAGCCAACAGCGATAGCGCCTCGGACTTCGTACCGTCGTGGTACGTCTGCGAACTTGCGACCACCGCGATGGGATAGTTGCCGGCCTCGTGCGCCAACAGCGCGACCAGGGTTGCTGAGGGCTCGTCGAGCTGCTCGAAGTCATCGATCGCCAGCACCAGTGGATCGTGTTTGCTCACCTCGATCATCCACTG
The DNA here is from genome assembly GCA_028817905.1 of Myxococcales bacterium. Classification (GTDB taxonomy): domain Bacteria; phylum Myxococcota_A; class Polyangia; order Polyangiales; family JAFGIB01; genus JAPPOR01. The sequence goes on along the minus strand of JAPPOR010000794.1, from coordinate 5,975 downwards.
CTTGAAGGCATGTTGGACCGCTGAGCGACGCCCGGCTTCGGGCTGATCATCGGTGGGCTGGACGCTGTCCGATAGTTCCGGAAAGACTTCCGAAAGGGTCACCGCGTGGGCAGCCCCCAACGCGCGCGCACGCTCGGGGTGGGCATCCAATAGCTGTCGCGCCAGCGCGGCGGCCCCATCGAAGTCACTGGCTAGCCCGTCGCCGGCGGCGACCCTCGCTACCGTCAACCCCAACAGTTGCGCCTCGAGAGCACACGCGTTGACGAAGCGCGTGCGGCCGAGGCCGGTCTCGGCTTCCACCAATGTGGAGCTACCCGAGCCACCCTTGAGGTCCCGAAACTTGCTCCGCATCTGTTGCAGCTTGCGGTCGCGGCCGACCAGGGTGGGAGTCTTCAGGTAGGCCTGCGACACCACCAGTTGCTCGTCGAGCGGCAGCCCTGCGATCACGCTCAGCCGTTCCATCACCTCGGCTGCGTGCGCAGGGCGATCACGGCGGTCGAGCTGAATTAGTTCCATCACCAGGTGATCAAGGGCCGCCGGAATCTCCTCTCGCAGTTGGGAGGGGGGCGGAGGCTGCTGCTGCCACACGTCGCGCAGTGCGCGGAACGTCCGCGCCGGATAGGCCTGACATCCGGTCAAGGCGCCATAGAGGCTCGTACCGAGGGAGAACAGGTCGGCGCGGCCGTCCAGCGGCTCCATGTCGACAACCTCGGGGGCGCAAAACGGCGGCGTCCCCACGGCCGGTGCGCTGGTGTCCATCGAAATCATGGCTCCGAAGTCGATGAGCTTGCCCGCGCCCTCCTGGGTGCTGCGAATGTTGCGAGGACTGATGTCTCGATGGACCAGCCGACGTGAGTGCATCAGGCACAGGGCCGAACACACATCACGCATCAGAACACACGCTTTCAGCGGGTCCATCGGCGACAGGGACCTTAGGTCCCCACCCTCAAGCAGCTCCATCGAATAGCAGGCACTGCGAGCATCGACGTGGTACGCGAAAACCTCCACAACGCGCGGATGCGAGAGCTGCGACAGGGTGTGGAACTCGCGTTCAAACAGCTCGAGCGCGGTCGCGTGGCGCTCTGGGCTATCGTTGGTCTTCAGCTGCTTGAGAGCAACCGTGCGCCCCGTAGCGGTGTCCAGCGCCCTGTGGACGACGGCCAAGCCCCCATGCCCAACCTCGTCGAGCAACCGATAGCGTCGAGCAACAAGTTCCACGTCTGGAGCTGGGGGCGGATTCGATAGCAGTTGCGACAGCGGGATTTCTCCGAGCCTCTGTATTTCTATGATCGCGCTCGGGCGGCCGCCGTGCAATGGTGGGCTCGCGTGCGCCGTCTCCCCACGATCGGCTGCGAGCTCTCACAGTTCAGAGCCTCGGCGACAGGCGATTGCGTCGCCTACGCCAATGCTTTCTCCAGGAGTGACCCGTCGGCACTCGGGGGCAGCCCCATGTCATCCTGAAGGACCGTTTCCGGGTAGGCTCCGGACATGACCGCTCCCGTCCCGAGGTGGTTGCTTGCCGGCTACGCGGTGCTGCTCGCGTGTACCGAGGACAAGCGAGCTTCGCAGACCGAGCCCCCCGCAGTTCCGGAGGCATCGCAGGAGACCCCTCGACCAGTCCTGAAGGAACAAGACACACCCACGGCCGGCAGCACGGATGCGGTCCCGCCCTCCCCGTTGGCCACGACCGTCAGCGATGATCCGGGCATCTGGTCACCATTGCTGATTACACGCGCAAACCTCTTGCACGAACTAGAGCAGTCGGGCTTCTCGCTGGCAGAGCAGCTGGGCCACCCGGAAGCGCCGGACCTGACCGCTCTGCATACCACCTCCCATGTGTATGGACGCATCGTCCGTGCGATCGAGACCGACAAGACTTTGGCTGAACTGCGTGACCCCCATGCAGCTGTGGCGCTGAGCAAAGCGCACCACATCTTCGACCCACGGGTACTCAATTCAAGTGGTGGACAGTTCGAGTTGGTCGCGGTGGTCAACCGAATGGACCGAGGACTACCTGTGCGCCCGCATGCCCGGCCTTCCGTCAGGACAGGGCGCCTGCGTTCCCCCCTACTTCCTGGGCCAGCTGCGGGTGGACGGTCACGGCTTTGTGTTCGCGGACGGCAAATGAGCCGGACAGGATGCCCGGAGGCAATGTGCCCGTTTTCAGTCGGCTCACGATCGGCTATGAGTTGGCGGCCTAGCCCGGGGCCTTCACGACCCTTGCGGGCGCCTGGTCTTCGGCATCACGGCGTTTCTCTTGGCCTTCCCGCAAGCACTACGGAGTTTTGGTCACCCGTCGAAAACCCCGTGACGCCAAGGTCTGCGCGAGCCGCTTGCGAGTGGTGGAGAATCCCGGTGGGCGCATCGCTGGAGGCGGCAAATGTTCCGATGGTTGTGTCTTCTGGTCTGTACGAGCGCCACGATTGCGGGCCCAGGGCTCGCCCAACCGCTGACTGCCCCGACCACCTCCGAAGCCGGCGGGGTCGAGCCGGGCACTCCCGACGACGACGAACGCGTGGGCGCCGAACTCGAGCGACTTGCCTCGATCGCAGATCAGTGGCTTCGAAAGGCCGATGAGTACCGCACGGCATGGGAACAGGCACCCCGGCTGCTAGCGGATATCGAGCGAGAGATCGCCAGGCTTGGCGACCGCGAATCGCTTCGAGCCGATCCGAGGCTTTCTGTCTCGGAGCTAGAGGCTGAACTGCAGGTCGCGGAGCAGCAGCTAACCCAAGCCCAGATGGAGGCCACTGAGCTCGACGACGAAGCCGCCCGCCGCATCGAGCGACGCAAGCGCATTCCCGAGCTGCTGGCCGACAGGCGGACACAACTGCGAGCGCTCGCCGATGAGACCACACCGGACGCCGTGGCGCCGCGCTACCAGGACGCCGCAGCCGCAACTCTCAAGGGTGCGCGCATGGCTGCCCTCGAGGCAGAGCTGGACTCGTACAAGAACGAGCTGGCGAGCTATGATGCGCGCGGGGCATTGCTCGCCAAGCGAAGGGACCGCGCTGCGCTGGCCATCGCATACTACGGCACGCTGGTGAGCCGACTCCAGGATGCGCTCAAGGAGCGACAGCGGCGCGCGTTGGCCGCACAAAGCGCGGAGGCCCAGCGGCTGCTGTCGGAAATAGCAGGTCTTCCGGGCGAGGTGCGCAGGGTGGCGAGCGCGATCGCCGAACAGAACGCTTCCCTCGCCGAGCTGTGGGTGGGCGAGGAAGGGCTGGTCGAAAAGCTTGAGACCGTGACCGCGCGTCTTACGCGTGCGCGCGCAGCCGTTTCCGAAATCGAGTCAGACCTGTCTGCGCTCAGCGCGAAGGTGGACGCAGTGGGACTCGAGGACACGGTCGGCGCATTGCTGCGACGGGAGCGGGCAGAAGTCCCCGACGTCGGCATGTACCGGCGATTTGTGCGCATGAGACAGGACCAGATCGGCGCCGCCCAGCTGCAGCAGCTCCGCCTGCAGGAGCGCCGCGATGATCTTTCTGATCTGGACGGCTTGGTGCAACTTGCCATGGACGGCCTTTCAAAGCCGCTCAACCCGCAAGAGCGAGCGCAGGCGCAGCGCGTCTTGCGCGGACTCTACGCCCATCAGCGTCAGTACATGGACGCGCTCGTCGTCGATTACGAGACCTACTTCCAGCGCCTCGTCGATTTCGACGCGGAACAGCGAACGCTCATCGAGCGCAGCGAAGCTCTCATCGAATTCATCGACCAGCGCGTGCTATGGATGCCAAGTGGTGGGCCCATTGGCGTGCGAACGCTAAGTGACGCCGCCCAGGCAGTAGCGTGGCTGGTTTCGCCGCATCTGTGGCAGCAGTTGGGCCATGCAGCCATCAGATTGCTGCGAAACCGCACGCTTTCGCTATGCGGGCTTGCCGTTGTACTGGCCGTGATGCTCGCCAGCCGAGGACGCCTGCGGCGGCGTCTATCGATGCACGGATCCGGCCAACACCGAAGCGAAGACCCATGGACCGCCCTCGCAACGCTGCAATCATTGCTTGTTACGACGACCCTGGCGCTGTGGCCGCCCGCTCTGCTGACAGTGCTCGCGTTCCTGATGCTACGGTCACCCGACGCGACTGCGTTCACGCGCGCCATCGCCTATGGCGTTTGTGTCGCATCGGGCTATTGGGGAACACTGCGTTTCGGCGCCTTCACCATGTTCGAACGGGGCCTTGCACAAACGCGCGCAGGCTGGCACGGGCCGTCGCTGGCGAGGGTGAGGCGCCATGTGCGCTGGTTGACCTGGGTAACGGTGCCTGCTGTTTTCTTGGTGTTCACGTTCGACAAGCGCGGCGAGGACGCGGCGCGGGAGTCGCTTGGCCGACTCGCGTTTATCGTTGCGGTGCTTGCCACTGCGCTGTTTCTACACATTCTGCTACGGCCGCGCGGGGCGTGGGCCGAAGTCCTTCGGCGCCGCCACGGCCGTTCCAGGCGCGGGTGGTTGCGGCCGCTCTTGCATATGGTGGGTGCTGCCGGACCTGTCGCCCTTGGGGTCGCGTCCGCGCTGGGCTTCTACTGGACCGCCTTGCAGCTCGGCATCCGTGAGCACCTGAGCATCATTCTGCTGTTTGTTCTCGTGCTGTCGGTCGACACGGTTCGACTGCTGACACGCCGTGCCGAACGCCGCCTCGCCACCCAGCGCGCGCAGCGCGCCGTGGCACAGGCTGCCGAAACGGCTGGAACTCACGATGGGCGTCTGTCCGCATCGGCGTCACTTCCGGTGGTCGAAGACGAGGTTGATCTGGAGGTCGTGTCGCGCCAGACGGGACGCCTGACCTTCGCTGTGGCTGCGGTCGTGGGCTTGCTGTGCGGCTCGGCAATCTGGGCGGACCTGCTTCCTGCCGCGGGCATTCTAAGGGAAGTCGAGCTATGGCATGTGGTCAAGGAGGTCACTCCCGTCGCCGCGACGTCAGGCGCCGCCGCGACGACCGCACAGCAGGAGCTAGTCGCGATCACGCTGGCCGACCTGGTCAACTCACTCTTGATCGCGGCGGTCGCCCTCATGCTTCTCAGAAACCTCCCTGGCCTTTTCGAGGTCACCCTGTTCCGCAGGCTTCAGGCCGGCGAGCGCTACGCCTTTGCGACGATCGTCAAGTATGTGATCGCCGTGACCGGCGCCACCCTGGCCTTCGATGCGATTGGCATCGGATGGTCCAGTATCCAATGGTTGGTCGCCGCGGTGGGCCTGGGCCTCGGCTTCGGCCTGCAGGAGATCTTCGCCAACTTCGTGTCCGGCATCATCATCCTGCTCGAACGGCCTATCCGCGTGGGCGATATCGTGACAGTCGGGGGAGTAAGCGGGACGGTCACCCGCATTCGCACGCGCGCGACGTGGATCACCGCCTTCGACCGGACGGAGCTCGTGGTGCCCAACAAAGAGTTCGTGACCTCGCGCCTGGTCAACTGGTCGCTGTCTGACGGCGTGATCCGGGCTGACGTGCCTGTCGGTATCGCATACGGCTCGGACGTACAGAAGGCCCTAACTACCCTGCAGCGCGTGGCCAATGACAACCCCATGGTACTCAAGGACCCCCAGCCACAAGTGCTGTTTCGGAACTTTGGAGACAGCACACTGGGGCTAGAGCTGCGCGCCTTCATCGAGCAGCCCGGCGAACGGCCAACGGTGCTGCATCAACTCCACGTCGCAGTGGACGCCGCCTTCCGAGAGGCGGGCATCGAGATAGCCTTCCCACAGACGGATCTTCATCTACGCTCCGTTCCGAAGGGCTTCATCGCCGGCAGCGGGGAGTCCTAGCTGGTGTCCATCCGGGAAAGGGCACGCGCCCTTTCCCCCGTCGCGGCGAAGCCGCCCTATGGACACCTACCCGTCCCCCTTTCCGCGGGTCGCGCCGCTTCGCTTCGCTCCGGTTGCAGGCCACAACCTCGAAAGGGCAGCTTCGGGATGGACACTAGCTTAGCTAGTTCCTGTTCAAGAACGTGAAGTTCTTGTTATCTCGACGGAAATAGAA
>JAPPOR010000129.1 GCA_028817905.1 Myxococcales bacterium | reverse complement strand
CCCTCCAAGAAAAATACACCCGCTACCCTTTGACAAACGGTAGCGAGTCCGTCCCCCGCATTGAAGCAGCGAAAATCGCAAGATCCGTTCTCGTGGAACGACACGGTCGGCGACAGTGGCACACCGCGTCGGGATACGGTCGACGCGCCCTGGGGTTGCCCATCTCGATAGGCCCCCGTGGCTCGGGCGCCTCCACACCCCTCTTGGCACAGCAACTCCACCAGCGACGCCCTGGTAATCTCGAAAGAAGGGGCATCGCATGGAATCAGGCGCCACACCGGAAGGTCTCCCGTTCAGCCACCAGCGACTGCCAGACATCGTCGCTATAGGGAAGCGGCGACGCCGACACGAAGACCGCCTGGTGCGCGTTGCCCTCGCACAACCAAACATCCACCTTCAAGTTGATATCGACGGGAGCTTGCGTGCTCCACGAGTCGAACACCGTGGCCCTAAAGGTGTGCTGCATGCGTGCCTTACCGCCGCCGGCTGCGGTGCTCTCTACGTGCTCGACGGCGATCTCGTCAGCGGAAAGGTTGGCCTGTCGCTTCTTGCCGAGGTTGCGACCGAGGCCGAGAAAATAGGTATGCAGCTCCCTCTCCAGTCTGGCCGGAGGCAAGTCGCCAACTTCATCCACCATGAGCACGAACGCATAGGTCCAGGCATCATGCGCATCCCCCTTGAAATAGCCTGGCGAGAACCGTAGGACCTCGCGGCCACGAAATCCCAGGTCCGGAGCGAAATCCTTGGGGGGCAACCGAAACGAGCCCCCCTTCCAGCCGTTCGGGGACTTCCACTGGTACTTCGGGTCCCCCACCTGGCCCTTCGCGGCCACCGTCGACGCCTCCGGCGCGGCCTGCTGAGAAGCGCAAGCACCCGCCCATGCGACACAGATAAACGCGAGCCCGAAGGCCCGGAGTGTATGTTTGTCTTTGCCCATCCTGAACCCCTTTGGTCGGAAAACCATCCCACCCGGTGTGCCTTCAGCCACGAAGCCGTTGTGAAGCCCCGGCCGAAGGACTCGGGCTTCCTCCGAGCTAGACTCCACCTCGACCGTCCTATCTGATGCCAGTGTGCACGGTGGATAGAAGGCTATCCAGTGCATGGTGTGGATAGTATAGATTCATCCCATGCATCTCTCTTCAGTCGACCTGAATCTCCTGGTTGCTCTCGACGCGCTGCTCCAGGAGCAAAGCGTCAGCGGAGCCGCCAAGCGCTTGCGCCTCAGTCAATCGGCCACAAGCCACGCACTTGGTCGCCTGAGGGAGCTGTTCGGCGACGCACTGTTGGTCCGGGGCTACAGAAGCATGGTTCCAACGGAGCGGGCCTGCGCCATCAAGGCGCCTCTTCGGGCACACCTGGATGGCATTCGCGAGCTCTTCGAGGACGAGACCGCGAGCTTTGACCCGAGGACCCTCGAGCGAACATTTGTGATCGCTTCCGAAGACTACTTCTCGGCAACGCTCCTCCCTCCGCTCTATGAAGCACTTCAGCGCAAGGCCCCCAGGCTTCGCCTGGAGGTGTGGGGCTACGACGAGGGCGAGCCGAAGGCCCTTAGCACGACAATCGACCTGACGGCGGGCGTACGGCCCTTCCAGGAGGCCAACCTGCATACGGAGGTTCTCTTTGATGACAGAATGGTGTGCGTGGTCCGGGACAAGCACCCCTCCAGTGGCAACGCCCTGGCGCTGGAAACGTTCGTGTCACTGCCGCACGTACTGGTCGGCCTGGGCCAACCCGGTCGAACCCATGTCGACGCCCTTCTCGCCGAGCGAGGAATCAACCGTCGCGTCACGCTTCGGGTACACCATTTTCTCGCCGCACCGCTGGCGGTCGCCGCTTCGGATGCGGTCTTGACTCTTCCCGAACGGCTCGCGCGGCGACTCGTTACGTTCGGAGACTTCCGCGTCATGGAGCCACCGATCGACATCCCCTCGTTCACGTATCGCATGGCGTGGCACGAGCGCTGCCACAACGACCCTGGACACCGTTGGCTGCGCCGATTGCTCGCCCAGGTCGCCACCCTCATGGACTAGCGAGGCAGTGAAGCCCTCCACGCGATGACGGATCTCTCCGCCACAGAGTGGCACGGTCGCCGGCTCCATGCCTCGGAAACGCAATTTACGTGCCACTGACGGCGGATGGGGCCAATTCTCCGCGGGTTGGACGCGGTGCTTGGTGAGTCGTCCGGTTCGCGGAGCTGTGTAGTCTCCCTACGGTACGGCGCCTGTGGCCACCCACTGCTCGGTTGACGAGGTGGCGGCAATGCGGCGCATGAGGGTGACAGCAGCGTACCGTAGCCAGCGCCGCGCCGGTCCCAGGAAGGGGCGTCTCGCCTTCTTGGACCAACGTGGCAATGCCACGGACAGCGTAGCGCCTTCGTGTTGGGCGCGACAGGCGCCTGCCGAAGGCCGAACCCCAGATCGGCGGAACCATCCACCCTCCCAAATAAACGCGAGGCGACCAGCCCTGTGCGCCTCCGAGAAAAAGACAAGGATCATGAATACAACCAAGACCTCTAGGATACGGAGTGGCAACCCGCGCGCCGTGCTGTGCATCCTCGCGTTGGCCGCCAGCGGCGCACACGCGGCGCCAGCTCATGCTGCCGACTGGTACGTCAACCCCGGCGCGATGGACGACGATGGCTGCGGCAAAGACGTTGCTGACCCCTGTGGAACCGTCGCCCATGTGATCTACAACCTCGTCACCTCCGGCGACGTCGTCCACCTGGCGGCCGGCACGCACCCCGTTCAAGGCATCTATCTCGAACGAGACGTGACCTTGGTCGGCCAGGGTGAATGGCAGACCTTCCTCGACGCCGGCAACATCGACCGGCACTTTGACATCATCAACGCCGACATTCGCTTCGAGAGCGTCACCCTGCAACACGGGCGTTCGTTCGAGGATGGTGGGGCGGTCCTGGTGGAGAGTGGCAGCCTGGAGGTGAGCCAGGTCCGGTTCCTCGATTGCACTGCCGACCAGCACGGTGGCGCAATCGCACTGCTCAGCGGACACCTGGAGTTGGGCAACGCAAAGCTGCGCGACAACCACGCGGCGGACAACGGCGGCGCGATCGCTGCTATGGGTGGCACTCTGACGGTTCGCGACTCCAAGTTGAGTAGCAACGGCGCTCTCAACGGGGGAGCAGTCTGGTGCGGTTTCGACGCTGAAGGCAGCTGCGGAGGCGCCCGGATACTCGACTCCCTGCTGCGCCACAACACGGCGGAGCTGCACGGTGCCGGAATCTCCAGCAATGCCGACCTGGTCGTCAGACGCAGTCACATCGCGGACAATATCGCGGGCAACGAGGGCGGGGGCATTCACCTTGTGAGCTCCGATGGCTTGGAAATCACCCGCACACAGATCGACCACAACGCGGCTCGCTTCGGTGGTGGGGTGTTTGCCGAGGACGCGGATGCGGTCGTCACACGCAGCGCTTTTGTGGCAAATACCGCCAATGTGGGCGGCGGCTACCTGGGAGGCGCCCCAACAATCGTCAACAGCACGTTCAGCGCCAACTACGCAGAGTGGACTGGCGGCGCCCTGTCAGTGGCCGGTGCCCATCTGTCGTTTTGCACCCTCGTCGACAACCAAGCCGGACTCAACCAGCCTGACATAGGGGGAGCGCTTGTCACGATGGAGAAGACCTTGCTCACCCACCGTGATCCGCTGCCACCCGCTGTGAGTGCGTGCACCCCCAACGGGGTGACCGGAAGCAACAACTCAGTCGATAACCCGGATTGCGGTAGCCCCGGCGTGACCCCGGTCAACAGCGTGATCGAAGACTTGAGCAGCTACATCCTGGGCGGCGACCCACAGCACCACGCGATCAATGTCCAGGCAAGCCCGACCATCGATGCCGCGTTGGATTGCCTCAGCCCCCTGGGAGGCTTGACCCGCGATCAGCTCGACCTACCTCGCCCTGTCGGCAGCGCCTGCGACTTGGGCGCCTACGAACTGCAGTACCAGTGAAGTGCCCTGTTGTACGTCGCCCGCGGCCCGCTGCAACCGGGCCGCGGGCGTGCGGGCGTGTCGTTGCCGGTGCGAGCGCCCGCCCAATCCGAGCTAGCGCACCCGAATCGCGCCAATGAGCTGTGCGCCCGCCGCCGGTGGCCGAGCACTGCAACATGACGCGACTCGCGGCCGGTGGCAGGCACACCCAGACGTGTGCTATGAGCAGGACGGCGGCTTCGAGGATCGCCACGCTAGCTGGATGGAGGCTGACAGGTGAGCTTTCCGGTCGTGATGGTCCATGGCATGTGCTGCACGGGCGACGTCTGGCACAACTTTCGCTCGTTCTTTGAGAGCCGCGGCGCCCACGTGAGCACTCCTACCTTGCGCCCCGACGTGCGTGTGCGCTCGGCGGCCCCCAAGGCGCTCAAGCAGGTTCGGCTCGCGAGCTACCTCGAACAGCTCACCGCGGAGATCGCCGAGGTCCAGCGGCGCACTGGCGAGACACCGGCGCTGATCGGTCATTCAATGGGCGGGCTGCTAGCGCAGCAGTTGGCGGAGCGTAACCTGGTCCGTGCGGCGGTCTTCATCTCGCCGACGGCGCCGGTAGGCGCAAGGGATGCGAAGACACGCTTCTTCTGGTCGACCATCCGGCTCTTCGGGGCGCTCGGAATGACACCCGGGGTCATTCGGCCCGGCCCTCGCGTGACCCATGGCGTGGTGCTCAACATGGCGGACGACAAGGCCGCCGACCGGGCACGACAGGGATTTGTGGCGGAGTCCGGCCGGGCGTTTCGCGACTTCGCAACCGCACGGATCGACGAGACACGGATCAAGATCCCCGTCCTGACAGTCGCTGCCCGACGCGACCGCATGGTCCCGGCGCGCCTCACACGCTTGACGGCGAAGAAGTACGCAGCGATCGGCGGCGACTTCATCGAGTATCCGACGCACGGCCACTGGCTCTACGATGAGCCCGGCTGGGAAAAACCCGCCGGCGACATCTTTGAGTGGTTGCATGCCAAGGCGTCACCGTCGGCGAGCCAGCGCCCTTTCAGCTCGAACGGGTCCGGGGAAGCGACCAGCCCCACCCATGGCGCAGCTCCGGCGCGATAGCGGCCCGGCGGGCGCCCACACGCTCGGCTGCGTCGACACCGAGCGGCCGCCATGCGCTGCCCCCGGCTGCGTGCGGACATCGATAAGAACGCGGGACTCACCGCCGAGCTTCGGCCCTACCAAGAGCTCGGGGATTGGTGGTTCTCGACCCTGCGCAGCTTGGAACTCGGCGGCTCTTCCGAGTTGATATCTCCGTGTGTCCCAACTACCAGGGCGCCATGAACATGGCGGCCCGCTCGGCCGTCCGCCCACTGACCCCCGCGCTATTTTGTCGCCATAACTCGAGCCAAGAGGGTACTTGTGGCGAGAGTTGCCGCCAAGATTGGCCGCCACAAGTGCCCCAGGCAGGACACTTGTGGCGAGTGATCTCGTTGCGCTGCCCTGCGGGGATTATTGGAGCTTGATGGCCCGCTGGGGCGTGACGAGGTTCAATGGCAGTGGTCGGAGCGTGCAGCTGCAAAAGCCAGAAGGGGGCAGGTTTGGCTTGCTCAGCCACTTGCACGTTCCCTCACCGAGGCCCTTTCCTTTGCATACCGTATCGCAGTTGTATTCCCTCGTATCCTGCTTGCCATGGGTGTGGCATCCGTCCCCCTTCCATTCCGACAGCAGTTTGTCGGACGAACAGGTGTCTGCACCGACGAATACACCCTTGCCCGCGCAATTCTTGTTCGCATATCCGAAGTGGTATCCCGGATTCCACGGGTCGTCTCCGATGTCTCCCAAGTCCAGGTAGGCGTCGATCTTGATGATGGAAGCGGGTCGGACCTGGAACCCAGCCGACGTTGCGAGGTAGCCTTCGTCCTCCGCATCGCTCGCAGCCTCGGGCGGCGCGAGCAGTGCCGCATCGTCCAGGTCGAGCGCCAGGGCGGACTGCCCCAGGGCTCCGGTGCCGGCCGCTTGCTGGTCTTCGATGGCTTCGAGCGGCATGCCGCAAGCGAGCAAGCCCAATCCGAACAGCCACCCCATGTGCATTGGTTTCTTCATGTTGCGTATCTCCGTGTTGAATGGGTTCCCCCGACCCTCAGGCGTTCGGGTCAGTCCATGCGGGTACGCAGTCGTGACGGGCCCGGATCGCGGGTTCCCGGCGGCCTCGCGCGATCGCGGTAGGGCGAGTTGACAGGGGGACCCCGCGCGTGGTGCCACTGCTCACCGGAGGTACAAGGCCCTGTTCGGGGTCATGGGACCAGGATGGATGGCTAGTGATTGCGCGGCGGGTTGCCCCAACCGTCATGCGGGGCTGGAGGTGTTCAGGCCGATGGATCCGCTCGTCGATAGAGCACACGCAGAGGGCCACTTCGGGCAATCCAGGGAGGTCTCGACAGCTTTAGATGGTGTTGCGCGCTTCCGGGAACCGTCAAGTCGGCCGAGCGTGATCCCGCCGCTGGAGCAGGGGAGGCGCTAGCCCTGCGCAGCCGGGTCCCTGCACGCGCTGGTTTCGTCGCAAATGCAGCGAGTATTCGGTCAGGTCCGGGACCCCATTGCCGTCAGAGTCGTTCCGACGGCCCCGGAAGCACAGGATTGTAGCGAATCCGACCCCAGCAAGTGAGCCGCCCGCCGTCGCTACGGATGCCGCAGGTGTGGCTACTGCCCGCGGAGACGCTGTCGAAGGCCGTCCCGCTGGGCGCGCCGCTCACCTGGCCGTAGAAGTCGTGGCCCCAGCAGACGACCTCATGATCGCTGCTGCGCCGCAGGCGTGATGGAAGCCCACGGAGACACTGTCGAAAGCCGTCCCGGCGGGCGCGCCACTCGCGGCGTCCGGCTGTGGTGGGGATGGTGCTCCGCAGGCAACAAGGTCACGCCTAGGAGTAGGATGTGTCGCAAACTCTCGGCGCGGTCACGAGGGGCCCTGACTCAGGGATCGGGTACACGTCCAGTGCACGAAACTGCTGGGCGTCGGTCGCGTCGGTGAGCGGACGGACCTGTCTCCTGCGTATCATGTGCACGAGCCCGCCAAGCTTGTGCTGGAGCGACGGAACCCCAACGCTCACTTCAGCACAATACCGCCGCGAACGCTCCGTTGACCTTCCCTAGACAGCGAAGCCTTCATGACGGCACTGGCCCAGCAACGCCTCGCCCACGCCACCGCTCTCGGTACCCCCGAACGGATGGAAGCCCAGGCGCAGGCGCGGGGTCGCGCCTGGCTACGGGGCAAGCAACTCGCCCAGGTGTCGACTCTCAGCGGGGCGGATTGTCGAGCGCGAGCATCTTGCGGAGCCTCGTTGTAGGCTGGGGCTCGGATGCGCAAGCGAGCGTTCGAGCGCCTCGATGGATACTTGGTCGAACTGAGCCAGGGTTCGGACGGCCAAGTGGTCCGCTGTCGGTTCCCCGAAAGTATCGTCGGTGGGCCCAATCGAGACCGCAGGGATGCGGCGATCGCAGCGCTTCGATCGGGGCCCGGACCTTACCCGGGAGCACTCATCGATGATGGTGACGACGGTTCTCATGAGTATTGCGAGGCGCTTCTCCATGCCCTCGGTCAGGGCGCAGCGCTTGATGTGCCACGTGCGCTCTTGCGCCACTTGCACGACGCCCGTGTGCGGCCTGCTCTGGTTGAAGCATTGAGGACAGCGTGCGAAGGGAATATCGCGCAGGTCGTCGGTATCGCCGGCGGCCCTGGGGCGCTGGACGCGCTTCGTGAGTGGCGCGAGCGCATCGCGGACGATGAGTGCACGTTTCTCGGTACTGCGCGGAGCAACGACCTGGGCACCATCCTTGCAACCGTTTGCGAGGCCGAGCTTCGCCTCAACCCGGACGAGCTACCCGCTGCCGACGCCCTCATTCGACTGTTCCCGCATCCAGCAGAGCTGGTTCGGCGTTGTGCGGTTTCTGCCGCAGCCGCGGTGTGCGAGGGACATCTGCGAACTGCTTCCATTGAACAGTTGCGCGATAGACTCGAGACGCTCGTTTCCGGTGACGACGATCACCTCTTTCTGATCGCGTTGCCCGGGCTCCGCCACGCGCCTTTCGAGCTCGTTGTTCGACGAGTCGAAGCACTTGCGCTCGGTACGGACGCGGTGCTCGCACGCTGGGCAATTTCGGCCATCTGCTCGTGCCCCTATCTCGTCGGGCAGCGGAACCGGATTCTGTCGCTGGCCCTAGAGAATGGACCGACTCTGGACTCCGGCGTCTACATTATCAGTTGGCTCGCAGGGGGGGATGGTCTGGAAAAGGGGACGACGCTGTTGCGGCAGGCGCTGGCCGAGGCATCCCCTTCTCTCCGCTGGCAAGCTATCGAATGCCTGGACAGACTGCCTCAACCGGTCGCCGTCGAGCTGGCCAAGGAAGCCATTGCCGATGAGCCGGATTCGATGCTCCACGACAAGCTTCGCGAGATCGCTCGAGCAAGGACAGGACGTTCCTAGAGACAGCACACAGAACAGAACACACAGAGCAGGGCGGTCCTAGGAAACTAGGCCAGATCCCTGTCGCAACGCGCGAGGACCTGATTGCGTTGAAGCTGACGGCTGGCAGGCCGCAGGACCTCGTCGATATTCAGACGCTCGCTGAGATGGAGAACACCACGTGACATGGGAAGCGCCAACAACGGTCGAGTACCAGTGAGTTTCTGGGTCTTCCTGACATGCTACGTTCTAGGGTCGGGCGGCGTCTTTGGGCTGGCGCCAACTTTGGCTCTTGGTGATCTCCCTTGGGAGGAGGGCCCATATCTGCTGTTGCTGGGACCACCTGCGAATTTGGTTTGGGGAGCGCGTTTTCCGCTCCCCTTCTTGGCAGGGACTTTGTTGGTTGTGCCGATGGCATTTGCAGCTTTTTCGAAAAACCAAAATGGGTCCAAGACGCTGAGAATTCTCGCGCTGGTAGCCACGTGGCTACTTTTTGGTGCGGTCGCATATTCGCCTGCAATCTGACTGCCGGAAGCTCGGGTACGTGTTGGTGGGCACATTGATGTCGTATCCGCAGAACGGGCTTCGTAGGAGCGGAAAAAAATGAATACGTTCTGAGCGACATACGCTACTGGCGCTAGCAGCGT
>JAPPOR010000638.1 GCA_028817905.1 Myxococcales bacterium | reverse complement strand
CGCCGGCGTTGCCTCGTCAAACCCGGGGCGCGGGCGCGGTTGAGTGCGGCCTCTCGGCCGGCCCGGTCGCGGGCGGGGGCCGGGGGGGGCATGTAGCGCGCGCTGTCCCCCGGCGGCGCCCCTAGCTTGCGGGCCGACACGACCTCGTGTTCCGCCTCTTCCCACCGGCCTGCGATCCGGGCCATGCGCGCCTTCAACAGGTGCAGGCGCGCCCGCAGGGGAGCGCTCAGCCGTTTCTGGTTGAGCAGGTCGTCCACGGTGGCTTGGGCCAGGTCGATGGGACCGCTGCGGACGAGTCGGTCCGCCCGATCCACCAACTCGATGGCCGTCAGGGCGCGGATAGACAAGCCCTGCTGTTCGAGTCGGGCGAGCGCCGTGCGCGCCCGCTGTGCTTCTCGGCTACCGGGGTTCTGGAGATCGATGGTGCGGTACAGCTGGGCCGCGCCCCAGCGGTTGCCCCGTCGGGCCCGGGAATCGGCTTGGGCCAGTCGTAGCTCGTCTCGGTCACTCACGCGGGGGTAGCGCTGGAAGAGCTTTTGCAGTTGAAGCTCCGCATCCCGCTGGTCTCGAGCCAGGGCACAATGGACGAGGCCCACCCGCGCCGCCGCTAGAATGCTACCCGTGGGGGTGTCCCGGGCTTGCTCGTAGGCGCTGCAGGCGGGCTCCGCTTGGCCCAGGTCCATGAGGAGGTCGCCCTTGTGTAGTGCGATGCGGTCAGACAAGGACGGCATCGCCTCTTCGACGACACGCAGGTGAAGCAGCGCATCCGCAGGCCGCTGCGCGTCGCGTAGCATTTCCGCCTCGAAGTACGCCCCGCGGGCGTCTTCGAGCGTGATGGGCTCCGTCCAGGGGATGGGTTCAATCGGCTCCTGGATCGAAAGCAGGCTCGCCGGTTGGCTCATGGCCGCCTCGTAGGGCTCCCGTAGCGCACACAGGGGAGCGTCGCTCCATGCGGCCGCCACGTTCGGCACGAGTGCAAGCACGCATACAATACTTCCCGCCCATCTAGCGTTCAGCACGGCCTATCTACCCTCCGACCCGACGTCTGTTCAGTGATCAACCGATGGCGCCCACACCGCAACGTCACGCTCTTAAACGTGGCTGATCATCTGTAGAATTGCAAAACCACCGCCGGGTGAATTGAGCGATGTTTTGCGTTTTAGCCGCTGCTCGACAGTCCAGTTGCGTGTCTTACATCCGCCAGCTTAGGACTATTCCGCTGACGGCGCTGTTCCCGCATCCGCGGCGCCCGGTCCGCCTGGGCTGGCGGCGAGGGTCTCCCCCTGGTCTTCCAGTTCGGGCAGCACGACGCTCCACACGGCCAGGCCGCACAGGACGGCAAACGCGATACCGATGCCCACCTCGCGCATTGCCCCTCGTTCGGCGGCTTTCGGGCCCTGGGCCACGCCTCAGCCCTGCGCGCGCAGGCGCGCCTTCAGGTTGCGTTGCAGGCGCGGCCCCGGCTCTTCCATGTTTGGGCTGAAGTCTTCTCCCATGACGGTCTCGCACGCTTCGATGTAGCGACGCGCGGCCTCCAAGCGCACTTCGTCAGGAATCACCGGAATCGGACCATCACCGCGAAAGCCCTGGTCCGCCAGGTAGCGGCGCACGTACTCCTTGTCGAACGACTCGGGGCTCTTGCCCTCGGCCATGCGTGCTTCGTAGCTGCGCGAGAACCAGTAGCGCGAGGAGTCGGGCGTGTGGATTTCGTCGATGACCATCATCCGGCCGTCGTCGGCCAAACCGAACTCATACTTCGTGTCGACCAGGATGAGGCCCTGCTTTCGGCAGTGTTCCTGCCCCCGTGCAAACAGCCGCATGGCCAGGTCAGCGGCCTCGTCGAAGTGAGCTTCTTTTACTTGCCCCATGGCAAGGATCTGCTCGCGCGAGGCGTTCTGGTCATGCTCACCTTGTTCGGCCTTGGTCGTGGGTGTCAGAATGGGCGCCGGGAGCGCCTGGTGTGGCTTGAGCCCGTCTGGCAGTGTGTGTCCGCAAAACTCCCGCTCGCCACGTTTGTAGGCCGTCAAGATGCTGGTCGACGAGACCCCTGTCAGGTACGCGCGCACGATCATCTCGACGGGAAGCGGTGTGCACTCGATGCACTCCATCGCGTTTGGGTCGGGAACTGAAAGCACGTGGTTGGGCGCGATGTCCCTCGTTTTGTCGAACCAGAAGTCCGCCACACGATTGAGGACTTGGCCCTTGAATGGCAGGGTACCAAGGACCCGGTCGAACGCGCTGATACGGTCGGTGACCACGATAAAGCGGCGCCCATCGTCGGTCGAGTAGTTGTCACGGACCTTGCCCCCGTATCTTGCGCCAATGAAGTCCAGGTGCGTCTCGGAGAGCGTCATGGACAGTCCCTTGCGTAGCGTGTTTGCGTCTACCATGTTGGCCGGTTCCTCCTGCCTGTCCTGCCGTTTCGCTTGTGCTGTACGCCGCCCAAGGGCCTGTGGCTCCATGCCGCACGTGGCCAAACGATCGTGTTTTCGGAAATATCGTGGGGCGATAGGGCTGGCCGACTGCTATCTCCAAGTCGCTGCCAGGCGGCGCAGGCTAGCGCCTATTGGCAGCCATATCCACGCCAAACAGGAAGCAAAGGGTACGGGGCCGCCCGCTTCCGAGGTTGACGGCCGTGGTCCACGGGGCTAACGGGCGTACCGATGGCGAACGAGATCGACATGCTACGGGCCGCGCTCCGCGACCGCGTGGGCGGCGCCGCTCGCAAGTCCGCCGGGGCTCGGGACGCTGCCGTGGCCGCGGTCTTGCGTTCCGCGGGCGACGACGCGGAAGTGCTCTTGATCCGGCGAGCCGAGCGCCATGGGGACCCATGGTCAGGGCACATCGCTTTTCCCGGCGGCAAGGTTGAGCCGGGCGACCAACATTTGAGGCGCACGGCCGTGCGCGAGACCTACGAGGAGGTGGGGCTCGACCTGGCCCACCACGAATACCTGGGCTTTCTCGACGACGTTTCCGCGACCGCTCGCGGGGCCCTTACCGGCATGGTCGTCTCGCCGCATGTCTTCACCCTGTCAGGTCCCGTGGGGTTTATGCCCAACGCGGACGAAGTCGCAGAGGTCTTCTGGGTCTCCCTGAACGCGATGCGGCGCGGTGAACTCGATGCGCACAAGCGCCTGCAGCGAGACGGGCAAGAGCTCGTCTTTCCAGCTTTCGAGGTTGGACCGCACCTGGTTTGGGGGCTGACCCACAGGATGCTCCGGGAGCTGATCGCACTGGCCCGCTGACCCGATACTTCCCTTCGGGAAGCTTCGGGTCAGGTTGCTTTGTGCACGGAGAGGGCCACGCGGTCCTCTCCCCCGGCGGCCCTCTCCCCCGGGGCCCCCCTCTCCTGCGGGTCGCGTGCGCCTATTGCGCCCTGCTCCAGTCTTCTCGCTCGAATGGGACGGCACGTGAGCACGCGCAGTTGCTCTCGCCGGTTAGCCGACGCCGCGGGTCGACCTTAGGTAGCGGGCGGGGTACACCGTGTTGCGTGGACGAGCGCACCTACGAGAGTCTGGCGAGCGAGGCCTTCAAGCAGATCCTGGATTTGCTTGACGATGTGGACCCTGACGACGTCGACGTGGAGCATGCCGGAGACGTTGTCACCCTGCTGTGCAGTGCTGGGCAGCGGATCGTGCTCAATACCCAACGCCCCGCACGGCAGATCTGGTTGGCTGGGGACGAGCGTGCATGGCACTTCTCCTATGATTCGGTGCGTACCGGCTGGTTCGACGAGAAGCGTCCCGACCAGGAGCTCTTGGCCACGATCAGCTCGCTGGTTCGGAAACTGGCCGGTGTTGAGCTGGGCGCCCCTGCCTCGCCCATCCAGGCGCCCACACCCAGCTAATCGGTCCGGCGCCACCGATTGGTTCCGCTTTCTGAAGGTCTTTCGGGCGCGATAGCCGACCCTCGGCGTGGTGGGTCCGGCTTGCACGTTGACATGTGCCTCCGATCAGCTATGTAGGTGTTTGACGTCGGTGGTAGGACGAGATCCTACATCGCCTGCGGTGTTGATGGGCAATGGGTCGTTGGTGGTTGTTGGTGTCCTGTCTGGGAATTCTCGCGGCGTCGGGGCAGGCGAAGCCCGCACGCGATGCGGACGCCGCGGGTCTAGGGGGCACCTGCGAAAGCAGCTCAGCGTGCCAGGAGCCGCTTTCGTGCGCGTTTGAGGCGGGCGTGCTCGAAGGTCAGTGCAGCGCGGTATGCAACACGGATGCGGCTTGCGAGGACGCCTTCGGCGGGCCCGCCCTATGCGTGGGGGCCGATCGTTGTGTGCGCGGATGCAGTGCCACGATCCCCTGCCCGGTCGGGACTGGGTGCAACGGCTTCGGCTGGTGTGAGCGGCTACCCTGAAGCCTCTGGCTCGCCCGGTCGAAAATTGGACACTGGGTCGCCGCTGGGATCAGGGTGTGTCCGGCATGAACCAGTGTGGAGGTGCCCGATTATGAGTGCAGTTCACGCGACCCAGGCCGGCACAGGTCAGCCCCCTGAACCGACAACACGCTTCCTCGACACGCTTTATGACATCATCGCGACGGGGGTGGAGCCCGGAGGGGGCGTGACGCTCACCGAGATCGAGGCGTTCGTGCACGAACACGCCCGGTGCGCCAAATCACTGACGGATTTCCAAGCGTTCTTTGCCCAGCACGGCCTCACTACTCGCCTGGATCATCCGGAGCCCGGCGTTCGGTGCTTTCTCGAGCCCCTCCCCGCGATGGATTCGCCGCCCCCGCCGCTCGGCGCACCCGAAGTGTCGGAGGACTGTGACAGGGGCCGCGATGGGGGCAGTGGTGTGTCGCCACTTGCGTCCAGTTCGGAGGCCAGCCGTTTGGCCCGGCCGAAGCTCGTTCTGTCCGCGATCGGCGCGGCCCTGCTGCTTCTCGTGGGTGCCGCTGCGGCCTACACCATCATGACTTTGCGGGAGATGCGTGCGGAGCTCACGCAGGCGCAGGCCCAGCGGGCCCGCGCTTCCCTTCAGATCGAGCAACTGGACACGGAGGCTGAGCAGCTACGCGCCGGTCTCTACGACCTGTCTACGGCTATGCAGCGGGTTGAGGAGAAGCATGATCTGGTGCTCGACAGCTTGTTACCGAGTCCCGTCGAGCGCCCCTAGCCCCGATCATCGCGCGCTCTGGTGAATGATCCGGGCTAGCCCTACGCGATACCACTCGCAAACCGCGGTCTACGACGGGACCTCACTCAGAAGAGGAAATGGGAGCCATCTACCGGATTTGAACCGGTGACCTACGGTTTACGAAACCGTTGCTCTACCAACTGAGCTAAGATGGCGCTCGCCCGTCAACGAGGGCAGCTCTGGTATCCCACGGCCTTTAGCGTGTCAAGCTGTTGGGTTGCGGACAAGGCCAGCACGCGCTCCGATATGGCTCGAACGTGCTGCGTGGCGGTGGTCTTTCGCAAGCACACTGGTCGTTTGGTCGTACATCGCAGGCGCTACCAACCCGCTCGGCTGCCATGCACGTAGCGCGTGCGGTGAATGATCCGGGCTAGAGTTCTTCTTCCGGCAGTTCCATGTCGTCGTCGAGGCTGTCTTCTTCGTCGTCCTCGTCGAAGTCGTCCTCTTCGGTTTCCTCTTCCTCATCTTCGTCGTCGAGTTCCGGATTGCCGTACTTGAGCTCGACACCCACGTCCGCCAGGTGGGTTTCAAGTACCTCAAATAGCTCATCGACGTCTTCTCCGTCCCACTCCTCGATCGCATCCGCGAGGAAGTCGATCAGGTCCCCGCCGTCCAGCAACCGCTCCACCTGTTCCACTTGCTCGTCGCTGAACGCCTGGAACACGTCTTCACGCAGGGTTTCCGTGTCGCCGTCCTCCACCGCGTCTGCGGCGGACTGGCGGATTTGTCGAATCGAACGCCTGTCGAGGAAGATTTCCATGCCCGTGGTGCCTCTCCGGAGAACACGCGCCTACAATTGCGGCGACCCGCTTGTCAACAATCTCAGCCACCTCGGTGGGGGACCGGGGACGGTTCCTATTCTCGCCAGCCGCTCGGTATCCGCTGGGGCCGGACGGTGTCCTGCAGGGCGCGAAGATTCCGCGGAAGTCGACAGCGACGTGGTAAGACCAGGCCGTGGGGATAACCACCGTTTTCGCGGCCCGGAATTCTTGACGCCATCCCGGCGGCCGATGTCCACTTTGCTCCGATGAACTGCGGCAACTGCCAAGTCCCGATCCCGGCTGGCAACGCGTTCTGCCACGCGTGCGGCGCACCTGCGGAAACCCGTCAAGCGGCTGAGGAAACGGATCGTGAATGTCCTACATGTGGGGCGTCCAATCCGTCCCACATGAAGTATTGCGTTCGGTGCGGTAGCGATACCTCAGGGGGGCCCGCGACGGTCCTTTCCGACCCGCCGTCAGCGGCTCGCTCTCCAGAGCCAGCTACCGCAGAGGCCGCCCCAGGGCCCCCGCATGCGTCTCCAAACGCACCCGGTGGCTCACCCACATGTGGAGGCTGCGGCCAGGTGCTGGAGCGCGGAGCCCGCTTTTGCAAGTATTGTGGCAGCCAGGTGGCGGCCGAAGCGCCCGCGCCCAGCTCGCACATGTCCGCTCGTGTCGTAGTGATTCTGCGTGATGGTTCGGAGGGTGGCGTCTATCCGGTCGCGGACGGTCAGACCGATGTGGGTGGGCGTGAGGGTGACATTGTGCTCTCCGAGGATCCCTATCTGTCCCCCCGCCACGCTCGCATTACCCGGACTGGGGACACATTCGCCCTGCAAGACTTGGGGAGTGTCAACGGCATCTACTTGCGCATACGGCGGCCCACTCCGCTTTCAGATGCTGATATGATCCTGGTGGGTCAGCAGGTACTACGTTTTGAGGTGACCTCGGAGGTCGAGCGGCAAGTGGGACCCGCTTCACAGCACGGTGTGATGGTTTTTGGGACGCCGGAGGCGCCGCGGACGGCCCGACTGTCACAGTACACCACCGAGGGTTTGATCCGGGACGTCTACTACCTGCACCGCGAAGAGACGATAATGGGTCGCGAGCAAGCAGATATCGTATTCTCAGATGACCCGTTTCTTTCACGGAGACATGCGGCCATCGTGTCACAGGCGGGTGGCTACGTTGTGAGCGATCTCGGTTCTTCTAACGGCACGTTCGTGCGTTGTCGTGGCGGTCACAGCCTCGCATCGGGGGATCAGTTTCGTGTCGGGCGGCATTTGTTCCGCTTTGACCTGACGGCTGGAGGTGCGGGCACCCCATGAGCAGCGTGCCGCAGGACGAGTCGGAGGGGCTCGGCGAGCTGGACACGGCAGCCGACAGCGGGCGGGCTACCGCTGATGACGGAAGTACCCCTGCGGCGGGCGTGCATGCGCGGTTTGCGGGTCGTACAGCGGTGGGCCTCGTCCGTGAGCACAATGAGGACAACTTCGTCGTAGCCAGCCTTGCCTCCGAGGCGCCCAGCCCCCGCGATGAGGTCTGCGAGGCGTCTGTTCCCGAAGAGGGACTGCTGTTCGCCGTTTGCGACGGCATGGGCGGAGCTGCAGCGGGCGAGGTCGCCAGCCAAATGGCGGTTGACATTCTTTTTGAGGTGATGCGCCGGGGAGGACCGCCCTCCGATCGCGACGACTTGGCGCGTCGGCTGGTGGCCGCGGTCGAGGAAGCGGGTCGGCGCATCTACGATGAGGCGCAGAAGGAACGCTCTCGCAGGGGTATGGGGACGACCGCCACGGCCACCGTGCTGGTGGACAAGGTCCTGTTTATCGCCGAGGTCGGCGACAGCCGCGCATACCTATTGCGCAACGGCACCCTCAAGCAGTTGACCAAGGATCAATCGCTCGTCAATCAGCTAATCGAAGCGGGCCACCTCACCGAGGAGGAGGCGGACGCTTTCGAGCATTCCAATATCATTCTGCAGGCGCTTGGGACCAGTGAGTCCGTCCAGGTCGACCTCACCTTTGTCGAGCTGCGTCGCGGTGATCGCTTGATGCTGTGTTCCGACGGCCTTTCGGGATTGGTTGCGGACGATACAATCGCGGAGACGCTTCAAGATGTGCGCGACACGGCGGAGTGCACGAAGACCCTGATCGAGTACGCGGAAGAAGGTGGTGGCCACGACAACATCACCGTGATCGTCGTGGACTTCGATGGCGATGGCCTTGCAGAGGCGAAGGAGACCGACACGTTCGGGTATCTCCAGTATCCCCTGCCGCTTGCAGATGGGGATGAGAGCGCCTTCAATGATGACGAGACCACGGCGGCTGGGATCGTTGCTTCTGATCGGTCTCCACCGCGCGGAGACGGCGGCTACGTCGAACACGCTGATGGCCGCGATGACGGTACCGCCATGCTGTGGCTGGTCGGGGGCGTGGTCGCCCTTCTGATCGGTGCGACGGTGTTGGCATTGTCTTCAGGTCAGGGGACGGGCAAGGCCGATGAGGTTGCTGACGGTATCGAGAGTGCCGAGGTGGCCGTAGCCGAAGAGGAGCCTCCTGGCATGGCCGAGGAGACCAACGAGGTCGCCGTCCGTGTCCACACCGATGTGGCGGGCGCCAAGCTGCTGATCAATGGCGAGCCAAGTGGCGCACTCGCGGTCGGTTCGGTTACGGAGCTGTCGTTGCGTCCCGGAGCGTACCGTTTCGAGGCCGAGAGCGACGGCAACGTCGAGGCGGTGGCGGTAGTCACGGTGCGAGAGGGGGTCCCGCTGGACGTCGTCTTGAACCTACCCAATGGTGCTGAGCCCGAGGAGGAGGCTGACACAGAGTCCACGCAGGTGGCCGTCGAAGAGGTCCGCGAGCCGGCTGTTGAAGAACAGGACGAGGCGGTGGCAGCGGCGGTTCCCCCTCCCTTGGTTGAGGAGGCGTCCAAGCGCCGCGCCCGTCGCGCTGAGGCGCCCGCTCGGCCGACCAGACCGAGCGGACGGCGGCGCACGGCCACCAAGCAGGCGGAAGCGCCTGCTGAGCGCGAGGGTGCCACAACGGGTGAACAAGCCCCGCAACGCGCTCGGGATACCACGGCCAGGGATGAACCCGCCGCACCGGCGCCGGCCGCGCCGCCTGTCGTCCCGGCGGCACCGGTTGCTCCGGTGGAAGCCCCCAC
>JAPPOR010001102.1:917-9068 GCA_028817905.1 Myxococcales bacterium | reverse complement strand
GATGCGGGCTAGTCCTGCTTGAGCTCGTCACGTACGCGGCGATAGCCCTGCTTGATCTCCTCAACCAGGCCGCGCGCGGCATGACCCAGCTCGTCGAGCGGCCCCTTGGCCTGCTCACCCATCCTGTTGAGCTCGTCCTCAACTCGCTCCCACTTGCGCTCGATCCGATCCCATGCCTGGCGCGCCTCGGCACTGCCGAGGTGAAGCTGTACCTGCAGTTCTCCTCGGATCCGCGCGAGCTCGTCCAGCTCCCGCTTCAGGGTGGTCTTCAATCCTTCCGGAGTCGACATGGTGCTCTCCTCGCTTGCTGCCTACGACCTATTCCCTGACCGGACCTCGGCAACCCCGGAGCAGGACCGCCCAAGGGCCAGACAGCCGCGACCCCTGGCTACTGCGCCAAGTAGCGAATCAAGTCCGTGCTCGTGACGATCCCCACCAACCGGTCCCGGTCGGACACCACCGGCAACGCGTGCAAGATGCCATCGGAGAACAGATTCGCAGCATGGCGCACGGTGGTATCGCTCCGCACGGCCACCGGATGGGGCTGCATGATCTCGCGCGCAGTCGCCGAATTCCTACCCGCACGCGAGGCGTTGGCCCCCGTCCAACCCACACGGGCGACATCGCGAAACGAAACCAGCCCTATCAGCCGTCCCCCATCCACGACCGGGGCCTGCTGCACTGCATATTCGGCGAACAGTTGAACCACCTCGGGAACGGTGGCGTCCGGCTGAACCGCCCGCACGTGCCTCGACATGATGCTGGAAACGGGTACCTCTGCAACCTCAGCCTGCGCGCCGGCACCGCGGGCGTCGCTGACTACCTCGAGATGCAAGGCCGCCTCCTCGGCGGGTGCCAGATCCTCGTCTGGGGGGTGAGGATCCTGGGTCGCCTCCTCAAGAGCGTACCAGTACAGCTCCCTCCGAAGCGGGTCGGGCGCATCGAAGTGCGTCATGGGATGACCGGGACCCGTTCGGCCCGAAAGCAAGCCGGGAGCGGAGGGCTGGGAGCCACCCGCAGTCGAGCTGTATTCCGAGATGCCAGCCAGCGTGCTGACATCAGCGCCCGCGATGTCCGGCGAAGTGTCCGTCCTAGTTCGCCGCGCCTGCTCGCGGGCTGCGGGCGTGCGCGTGCAGTCGCCGAGTCGCTCCCGAAGAAACGCGCGCAGACGACGGCGCGCGTGGGGGTCCCGCTGACACGCCTGCACCACGCCGGTCTCGAGCCCGAAGCGCGTGGAATAGGAGCCCGCACGGCAACGGCACTCTACGCGAACCTCCCAACCGCCTTCGGTTGGCTCGACCCCAAACAGGTAGTCGGCCAACCGGATTTCCTCGAGCAAGCGGGCGATCGTCTCGCGCGCCAATAGGACGGATTCTGCGTTCCAGGGCATGCGACCTCCCAAGGGCACCCCCAAGCTCCCCACGGGCGTCTTCTCGCCGTGACGGCCCACCGGCGGAATCGCCCACCCCGAAACACGCTAGGTATTCCTTAGGTCAGGCGCCCTACCGTTCGGCCGCCACGTCGACACGCGCGCGACGGTCTTGAGCAGCGCTCCAGGCGGAAGCATACGCCGACAACGGTCCGCTGACACCCTCCCCATATGACTGTGATCAACCACACAGTGTGAGCTTACGAATCGGGCTAGCCGATCCGCAAAGGGCGACCGGCAACCGAGCACCGTCATTTGCCGCGCTTGACGCTAACGCACCGGCCCGGTCAGTGACCGTAGCCCAACGCACGCATGATCTCGCGCTCGCGCTCGCTCAAGCGCACCTCGACCCCGGCTGCAGCCTTGAATGGGCCATCGTTCCAGGCATCAAGGCGATGGCGCAGCAGGCCCTCGACCGCCGGGCGCTCGTCTTCGATCCGGTGTTGCTCATAGGGGTCGACCTCCAGGTCGAACATCTCGACGGTGTGGCGATCGTGGTTCACGATCAGCTTGAAGCGCCCTTGAATAAGGGCTGTCTGGAAGTCCGGCCGGTAGGTCGTCGTGAAGATCGACCGAGCGCGGCTTCCCGGCTTGAAAGCGACCCCTCTATGGCTGGACTCGGGCGGCAGGCCCGCCAGCTGAAGAATGGTCGGGGCTGCGTCCAGAAGCGCCACAGGGCGCGCCTCGAGCCGCGCTGAGGTCTGAGCGGGGGCCTTGATTAGCAAGGGCACATGCACGAGTTCGTCATAGAGAGATTGCGTGTGCCCCACGTGGCCGTGCTCCAGAAACGCCTCACCGTGATCCGCTACCACCACGACCACGGCATCGTCGAAACGACCGAGCGCTCGGAGGCCCGAGAACAGCCGTCCGATGTGGAAATCCGTGAAGGCGATTTCCGAGTCATATCGTTGCCGGGCCGCGAGCGTGTCGTAGTCGTCAAAAGCCTTGACGCGCAAGCCCACGATCGATGCGATGTGCCCCAAACTGGCCGGGCCGAACTCGCGCGCACCCAGGTCGAAGCCGAAATGCATCCGGTAATCGAAGTGAGGGTCATAGTAGTGCGCGTACAGGAAGACGGGCGTCGCAGGGTCCACCTCGCGCATGCGCTCCAGAGCTCGGTCGGTAACCGCGTGGGAGGTGACACTGCTGTGGTCGGCCAAGTGCCGCTGGCTGGCGCGGTCGAAGCCCGCATCAAAGCCATAGCGAGAACTCACGAAGCGGTTCGTGAAGACCGCCTCCGTGCGGTAGCCGTGCTCCTTGAGCACACGCGCCAGGGTCCGCGTCCCGGGGGCAAGGTGGACCGCCTCCTGTCGGATCCCCAGTTCGCGCGGGTATCGGGACGTCAGGAAGGAAGCAACCGACGGCGCCGTCCATGGAGCCTGGGCGTAGGCGCGCTGATAGTGGGTCGCCGTTGCAGCGAACGCTTCGAGCTCGGGACTCGTGCGCCTGGGGTAGCCATTGAGACTCAGGTAGTCCGTCCGGAGGGTATCGATCATCACGACGATCACGTCCGGCTGGGCCGCTGCCCCCGTCTTCTTCCCTGCGTCCGCCGCCCGCCCGACGGGCGCCCGGCGCTGCGGGCGCAGCGGAACCAGACGGCCATCGACATCGACGCGGTAGTCGGGGTGTGCGGCACCGAAGCGCACGGGGTATCCCAACAGAAAGACCCAGTCGGACAACCGCGGAAGCTGGGTGAACGTGGGGCCCATCGCACGCCGCGGCGTATTCGCGTCCCGCAGCGAGATGGACCCACCCCGTTCCTCGACAGCCTGCGCGAGTCCGCTCTTCAAGTGGTCCACGTACTCGCGGCCACGCCGCTCGACGCCCCGCGCAAGCGCCGGCATCGACAGCGCGTGCTGCACGGTTAGCACCAGCACCGCCGAGGCGAGCAAGAGCCTGGCGCGGGGGCGCGCAAGACGCATCCGCGGCGACGCATCGCCCACCTCCCGCAAGGCCAGGGCGACCGCCAGAAACACGAGGTGAAGCAGCTCGAAGCGGTACCTGGGAATCCCACACACCGCGGCCCCAAAGGAAGCCCCCCGATGGGAAATCGCTAGCACCGCAAGGTTGGCAGCCAACACGCCGATGAACACCAGCCAGATGCGTGCGACTCGCCGATTGGCAAGGCCGGACACGACCAGCAACGCAACCACCGGAAGCACGATCCACGCACTGGAAACCTGCGGGTGTGTCGGTGCCGCGAACGGCAGATGCACGAGCATGTTCATGCATAGGCGCTCGACGGCAAAAAGCGTTCCGGAATCGAAGTGCAGCCCGGCGGAGTGGGCCGCCTGGTAGTCGCGCAGGAAGACCGTAGCGGCCACGGTCGGCACGGCGACAACCACCAACCCGCCCCAGCGACGGAGGGGCCCAACGATCTGGTCCCCGGCTCGACGGGTTGCAGGTTCAACAAGACACAGCTCCAGCCCTACCAGGGTCAGCAGCGAAAGGGGTCCCTTGCCATAGGACAGCGTGGCCGCCAGACAGCCAAGCGTGGCACCCAGGAGGGGCGCCACCCGACCCGAGTGACGATAATTGCGATAGCAGAGCAGTGACGTCAGGCTCGCCAGCAGAAACGGAAAGCGGTGCATCCCGCTCGAAAACCAAAGCAGCGGTACGATGACATAGGCGTTCGCCGCGTACAGGCACAACAGCCAGGCAGAGCTATGCGCGTCAAGCCAGCCGCGAAGCAACCGGTACAGCACATACAATCCCGCAGCATGCATCGCCAGCAGCGTCAGGGCGAACACCTCGTAGCGCGAGAAGGCGACGCGCCACAACACCCCCACGACGAGCCGGTACAGTGGCACAACGTGCAGATCGATCGGTACGAGCAGGCTCTCGGTCAACGAGTGGTTCAACGCGATATGGCCGCCCAGGAAATCGTCGTCCCGAAAAGTCCCCTCATCGAGCGTAATCCAGGCCACCCTGGCGAAGACCAGCGCAAGCACAACCCAGGGCAAGCGAGGCGCGTCCAGCCAATCGACGACGCGCGAGACAGACCGCGCGTGCATCCGAGTGTCCAGTTGCTGCGACCTTGTATCCATCAGGAACGCGAGAGGCCGCCCTCCAGACGGTCGCGTCCATACAGGTGGATGTCCCGATACTGGTCAACGAAGGCATCCGCGGCGGCCTGTTGCTGTCGCAATAGCTCCTCCAGGTCGCCACCCGAATCCACACACGCGCGAAACTCCGGGCCACCGGTCAACAGGTCAATGGCTGGGATCTCGCTCACAAACTCGTAGACCTCGGTTCGCCACGCCATGGCATCGCCGGCCTGTCGCCGCAGCTCTGCGATCGCACGCTGGTACAAAGCGTAGGTACGGCAGGCTGCCGGCTCGCGAATATGCACCTGTACACCACAGCAGCGCTCACGCGCGTGCTTGTGGAACGTAGGCGAAAACGAGAGGGGTCGCAGGTGCACGCCAGGTCCGGACACACGCCGAGCGAGCTCGTGCCCGTCCACGTAGGGCGCACCAAAGATTTCGAAGGGGCGTGTGGTCCCACGCCCCTCGGACAACAGCGTGCCCTCGAGCAAGCATCCACCGGGATACACGCGAGCCGTGTCCAGGGTCGGCATATTGGGTGACGGGAGGACCCATGGCAGTCCCGTGTCGGCGAAATCCATCGTACGCGTCCACGCCGACATTGTAGCGACCGACAGCGCCTCCGTCGCCAGACCGTCACGCGCGGCCGTAAGCCGGCAGACTTCGCCGATCGTGAGCCCGTGACGTACCGGCACATCGCACAGACCCACGAAGGAACGGTAGCCGGGGCGCTGCGGCGCCCCCTCGACAACCGCACCGCCAAGCGGGTTCGGGCGATCGAGCACGCAGGTCTCCACACCGGCAGCGGCCGCCACCCGCAACATGCAGACGGCAGTCCAAACGTAGGTGTAGTAGCGGCTGCCCACGTCCTGTAGATCCACCACCACCACATCCAGGTCCGAAAGCCACGCGGGATCCGGCGAAAGGTCCTCTTCCCGGTCACCATACAGAGAGTACACGGGGGGGCCGGCGCTCGAACGTTGGGTCTCGACCCCGACCATATCCTGGGCTTCGCCGCCGTAGCCATGCTCGGGACCAAACAGCGCGCGGACGTCGACCTGCGCATCTGCCAGGACGTCACGTGCGTGCCGCAAGCGCCGGTCGACGCTGGCAGGATGGGCCAGCAGACCGACCCTGCGCCCGCGCAGGTAGCGCAGGATGTCCTGATCCCCGAGCGAAAGCCGGTCGAGTCCGGTCTGGGTCGTCACGACTCAGCGCTCCGCGCGCCCATGGCGGCCGCTTGCTCGGGAGAGGTTCCGCGCTGATCCTTGGCCAACAGGTACAGCACAGCCATGCGCACCGCTACGCCCGCCTCCACCTGGTCGAGGATCACGCTGCGCTCGCTGTCTGCGAGCGCCGGATGGATCTCGACGCCTCGGTTCATCGGCCCCGGGTGCATCACGATCGCGTTCGGTGCCGCGCGATCGAGCTGCGGCTGGGCCACACCAAACTTGCGACTGTACTCGCGCATGGTCGGCAGCAGGGCCCCCTCGAGTCGCTCGCGCTGGATGCGGAGCAACATGATGACATTCACGCCCTCGATCCCCTCATTCAGATCGGCATATACTTTGGCGCCCAGCGTCTCGGCGGCAACGGGCAGCAGCGTGCGCGGGCCGCACAGGCGCACCTCACTGCCGAACTTGTTAAGCAGTGCGGCATTCGAACGCGCGACCCGCGAGTGAGATATGTCGCCGCAGATCGCCACCTTGAGCCCGGACAGCGTTCCAAAGGTGTGGCGAATCATGTAGGCGTCCAGCAAGGCCTGGGTCGGGTGCTCATGGGCACCGTCGCCGCCATTGACCACGCTGCAGCCAACGCGCCGAGCAACGTAGTGAGGAGCGCCCGAAGCGTTGTGACGCATGACGACAATGTCCGGGCGCATGGCTTCCAGGGTTCGACAAGTGTCGAGCAGCGACTCACCCTTCGAGAGGCTTGAGCCAGACCCTGTTACGTTGACCACGTCCGCGGACAGACGCTTTCCAGCCAACTCGAAGGACGTGCGCGTTCGCGTGGAAGCCTCGAAGAACATGTTGATGACGGTCTTGCCCCGCAGCGCGGGGACCTTGCGAACGGGTCGCCGTGACACGTTGATGAACGCCTCAGCAGCATCGAGGATCGTGGTGATGTCCTCGCGCTCCAGGTTCGCAATGCCGAGCAGGTGGTTATGGGCAAAGCCAGCCATCAAGCGCCCTCCCCGCTCGCCGGCTCCGGCGTACCCGCCGAGCGGACCACCACACGGTCCGGACCATCCTGGCCGACAAGTACATCGACGATATCTGTCTCGGAAACCTCTAGCTTGCGCCCGACAAAATCAGGCGCCACGGGAAGCTCCCGTCCCCCGCGATCGCACAGGGCCGCTAGCCAAATCCGACGCGGACGACCAAAGTCCAACAGGCAATCGATGGCAGCTCGCACGGTCCGCCCGGTGTGAAGCACGTCGTCCACCAGCACCACATCCCAACCCGCGATGTCGAAGTCGATCTCGCTTGGGCCGATCTCCGGGTCGGGCAACATGCTCGCGGCGTCATCGCGATAGAGCGTGATGTCCACGGTGCCCACGGGAACAGAACGCCCATCGCTGCGAGCGATCAAATCGGCGATGCGGGCCGCTAGCGGCTCACCTCCCTTGCGAATCCCAACCAGGCCGAGCTGATTGGAAGCGCCGATCTGATCCTCGATCTCAGCGGCGATGCGACGCAGGCTCCGCGCAATACCGTCCGAATCCAACACCCGCCTTTCTTCGCCGGCCACGGGCGAGATCTAGCCCGCATCCGCCGAAAATGTCCATCCTGGAGGTCGCGTGAACCGGATCTAGGGCGGCCGCAATGCTAACCTAATGTCGATGTGCCTATGCCGGACGCATGCTGTGGGTCTATGCGCGGTACTGCAGGCCTGTGCGCTGATCGGCTACGATGCCCCAGATCCGGCAGAACGGGCCACATCCAGCGACATTCCAGGCGACGGCTTTGACATGGACGCCTCGATGGGCGGCGACGGGGATGGCGTCTCCCATAGCGGCGACGGTGGAGACGGCGATGGCGATCGCATCCCTCCCGGCGATGGCGACGGCGATGGCGATCGCATCACCCCCGGCGATGGCGATGGCGACGGCGTGGCCTTGGACGCTTCAGCCGGCGGCGATGGCGACGGCGTGGCCTTGGACGCTTCAGCCGGCGGCGATGGCGATGGCGATGGCGACGGCGATGGCGACGCCAGTGGAACCTCGTGCGACCCAACCGTCAGGGAGTGGGCCTTCTGCGGGGGCCGCTACTGCGCGCCACCGACCTTCACCAACGCCGATCTCATATGTTCCGTATCGTGCTGCTTGCCGAGCGGTAGCTGCGGACACCGGCGCGCCTTTGCAGAGGGTCTCACGGCGTGCCTGCCCCAGGGGCAGCCCCATCCAGCTTGCCCCGACTGGTCCGGCGTGATCCAGGGGTCAGCCCTGACACTCGTGGGCTGCTGCGCGACCAGCGGTCAGTGCGGCGTGATCTCCGTGATCGACGGTGCCTGTATCACCGAAAGCCCGCTGATCGATGAGCTAGCCCCGGGCGCGAGCTGCGATCCCGACGCAGGCACACCCGACGCAGGCACACCCGACGCAGGCAGACGCCGCGAAGGCGCACGGCCGACAGGAGCGCGGCAGACAGGGGGTCGGGGAACGGGAGCTCGGGA
>JAPPOR010001102.1:0-907 GCA_028817905.1 Myxococcales bacterium | reverse complement strand
CCTGTCCCCTTTGTGCCTCACTCGTTTGCTCCTAGCGTTCCAGTCCCGCCTGAGCGTGCCACACCCGACACAGGCACACCCGACACAGGCATACCCGACGACGCCGCGATGAACGACGACGCCGCGATGGACGACGACGCCGGCTTCTAGGAAAGGGCGCTAGCCCTTTTTCCTAGCTGCCCATTCCAGGAAGCGTGGCCGGCATGGCGTGCGGCGCCGCCTCGCCATTGGCCTGCTTCTGCTGCATCTCGTACTTGGAAGGGCAGCGAGGGATCACCTGGTTGGCGAGAAAGCTACCATCCTTGGCCAGGGTCCCCTGCACAGTCACCTGGATGCCCATGCCGTCCTTGAACGTGTCCGGCACAATGCACTGGGGAAAGCGCACCGGCATCTCCCGTTGTTCCTTGGTGAGGACGAACCGCCACTCGCACGGTTCCTCGCGAAAGGCCACGGACCCGTTCTTCAGGTCCCCCTCGACACGCAATGTCCGCCCGGCGAACTTCTCCGGCTCGACCACCACCTCGTGGACCAGCTTGGAGTAGGCAATGGACTTATCCGCGTCAAAGCCGAACACGAGCAAGGCAAGGGCGGCCGCGAAGCCACCGACAATGAGACCCACTTTGACGAGTGGGTTGAGCCCTTCGCTCTCATCGTCATCCACAATTTCCGTCGGTTCCGGCGCAGTATCCTGATCCATCGCCCACTCAGTATGTTCACATCCCCGCGAGCCGCAAGGCGACCCACACGATCACGACAAAACCCCAAGAAATTCCGACCCGGCGCCGTCCCCCAACGCGAGTCTCATTCTTGGGAAAGCACACGCGCCCTTGTCCCCGTCGCGGCAAAGCCGCCCTAGCCCGGATGATTCATGAACTCTGCATCGCCTCGCTTGTTCTTCGACTTCACA
>JAPPOR010000657.1 GCA_028817905.1 Myxococcales bacterium | reverse complement strand
AGCCGATCACTTGCACGATCATCACGTGCCTTGGTGATGGATGCGGGCTAGCCCACAGGGCACGCGTTCCTCACCCGTCGTCACGGGACAGCCCTATGTACCTGCCCGTTCGCGTTTCCGCGGGTCGCGCCGCCTCACTGCAGGTGCAGACGACGCAGTCGAAGAGGCCGGTCTCGGGATGGGCTTTGCTACTCGCGCGGTTCTGAGCCTGCTTGGCCAGCGATTGTCCCATCGCCATTCGGATGCGTAGCGTGGGTGCCAGTGGGAACGTCGCAGGCGCGCGATGGCTGCCATCCATCGAGTCTCTGGTAGAGCTCGTGCATCACCCAAGCGAGCGCAAGGACACCGAGCAGGATGGGTGCTCCGCTGCCGAGCCTTGTCCGGCACCGCTGGTTCACCACCACGCGGCGGGTTTCTAGTCCCTGGTTTCGCCGGCGATGGCCTCCCGCAGGCGGGGACGGTTTGGGGGGCACGTCTGCACGGAACGTCAAGGCTCCGGTCGCCACGTCGTTTCCTGCGGCATGGATCGACCGCCGCGGGACATCAACCCGCGTGAGCAAGTCCCGCTCAGTACGGTGGGTGGTCGGACCAAGTGGCGGGTCGGGGCTCGAGCGATCGTTTCCGGGCTGCCCCTGTGACCCGTCCTGGGCCCGAGCGAGCTTCGCGAGCAAAGCCTGTCGAACACCAGCTTTGTAGGTCGCCGTGGGTGTCGCGGCTTGTCTTGGAGGCACGGGAGAGACTCGCCTGGGGGAAGTCTTGGGCTGCTTATCGTGCTCGTCGCTCACGTCGTTACCTCTGGAGTGCATCCCACGTTTGCGTGGCTTCGCTTGAGGAACTCACCGAGCACAGCGGGCCGGCCGCCAAGGCGCCGAAGGGGTAGCACCCCCGGCACCAGGGCGTCGCACCGGCCTGTCATGCGCGGTGGGGAGAATGCCCATCGAGTTGCATCTCACCACCTATCGGGCGCGGGCTCGCCCAGTTGCGTCCCGACGGAAATGCAGAGGTTGACCCGGTAGATCTGGGCACTATTTGGGGGTGCTGCCAGCCAGAATCGTGCTGCGAGCACGGGCGATGGACCTTTGGCATGGCATTCGTCCACCTGCTGTGCGAGTACGACAGGGGCCGCGGGAGGTTGCGATGGGTAGCGATGGATCGCCGGGTGGGGCCATTCCGGCCATGGCGGAGTCGGAAGCAGAGGTCTCCAGTGAGGAGCTCGTCAGCCAACAGCAGCGGGGCATGCTGGGTCGTCTATTGCCCTGGGGGGTCAGCCTGGCGGTGGTCAGCTGGCTGCTGTGGCCGTACCGCGATGCGGCCAATCGTGCGCTGTTGTTCGAAGCGTTTGGGCGGGCGAGTGGATGGACCGTGCCGGTGGTCATGCTGTTCGCGGCGGCCATTTGGCTTTCGGATTCGTACGCGACGGCGCGCACCTTCCAACGCTGGGGGACGCCCCTTGGCTTGCGGGAGACAGCCCTGATTCGTGGGGCAACGCTGTTGTTCGATGCGGTCAATCCGGCTCTCGGTCAGTTGG
This sequence comes from Myxococcales bacterium, assembly GCA_028817905.1. Lineage (GTDB taxonomy): Bacteria > Myxococcota_A > Polyangia > Polyangiales > JAFGIB01 > JAPPOR01. Next base: position 7,552 of record JAPPOR010000657.1, on the reverse strand, counting down.
TGCTGACGATCGTGGTGCACCGGCGAGGGACTCCGCTTCGCAAGGCGATTGCGATCGTGCTGCTGATGAACGTCATCTTCATGGTGCAGATCGCTCTCATCGCAGGGGCTGGGTTGTTCGCCAGCACCGGGCCGGACAACGGAGTGGTTCCTGTGTTGGTCGGCCTTTCGGTGTTGTGGGTCGCCGTGTACGGGTTGTTGCTAGTCCTGCGACCCGCAGCCTTGCAGCGGTTTTCGACCCTTTCTTGGCTCATGGACGCGGGCCCTTCGGGGCACGCCTGGGCGTTCGCCTATCGACTTCCCAATATGGCCATCCTAATTGCTAGCCAGATCGCCCTGTTGTGGTGTTTCGGTATCGTTCTTCCGCTCGGTGTAGCGCTCCTGTATCTCCCGGTCGTGATGTTCGTCGTGGGCATGCCTATCTCCGTGCAGGGGCTCGGTCCTGCCCAGATGGCATCGGTGGCGTTCTTCAGCGCCTACGTTGCGGGTTCGCGGGCCGAGGCGGAGGCAACCGTGCTGGCTTGCGGCTTCGCCGGCACCGCGCTTTTCACACTGTGCGCCATGCTGATTGGACTGGGTTGCTTTGCAACTCGCACGGGTCGCGAGAGTCTGTCGGTTGTGCGCCGACCGGCAGCCGCTCCAACGTCGGAATCCTAGCTAGCCCGCATCCATCACCAAATCACGCGCCCTCGCACAACTGCTCGACTCCGCAGGGCTTTCGCTTCAGTCGAAAATACAGCAAGTATTCCCTCCTTCACCGCAAGCCCTGCGAAGCCGATCACTTGCACGACCATCACGTGCCTTGGTGATGGATACGGGCTAGCCCACAGCGGTGAGGTCGGTGAGCTGGGTGGTGGGAAGAATGGTGTGAGGGCAGGTTTCGGCGGCGAGGCCGATGCGGCTGAGTTCGGACGCGATCCGCTCATGACTGCCAGCATGACCTCCATGGCCCAGGTCAGTCACCGCGACGCCCGTGATGACAAAACCCTCCTCCGTCCGGTGTCCCAAGAGCGTTGGACGAAAGCGGCGGCCATCCTCGAGCACCCACACCAGGTCGGACGACTGCTCACCGTCGTCTCCAGACGCGGTTACGGTCACATCCCCGGCACCCCCGAGCTCGCCCTGAAGAAACTCCGTAACCATGTCCGTGAAGTCCGAAGGGGGCTGGTCGGAGCCGATCGACGCGGCCAGCTGTAGACCGGATTCCGCGGGCACGTAGAGATGGAGCTCCTCACTCTTGCAGTACTCTGCCAAGAGCTTGGCGGTGGTCTGGTACCGATCGGTGGACGACTCGCAGCCCTCAAACGCCATCGTCAGGTAGGTCACGGCAGCCTGGGAGTCGATGTCGAAGTCGGACAGGCTCGGGGCAGTTCCGCGCAGGTCCCTTACCGTCTTGCGCCCATCGCGTACCAGTTGCTTGTACGTGGCAGTCAGCGAGCGAGTCGTGCATGTTTCGAAGAACTCCGCACATGACTGTAGAGCCGTCTCAAAGCCCTCCGGATCTTGCGCCATCAGGCACACGCGCGCCTCCGTCATACGCGCCAAGACCACGGGGACCCCGCCCGCGCCGCACGCCTCGAAGTAGGCAACCACGCCGCGGGCCATCGTGATCGCCGCTTCTTTCTCCCCGTGGGATGCAAGCGCCACCGATAGGGGCATCTTGATGAACATGGACAGGGCGTCCACCCCTGCAGCTTCGGCCTGGGCCAGGTAGCTGCGGCCACTCGACACGGCATCCGCCACGCGCCCGAGCCGGACCAGGCACCCCACGAGCGACCCGGCCAACAACGGCCATAGCTGGTGCTCGCCCGGGCGGGCTTCCTCGAGGCCCCGGCGATGGCTCGCCATCGCCGCCCGGAAGTCTCCGGCGATCCTGCGCTTCTCACCCAAAGCATAGTGCAAAATGGGCCGCCAGCTCGGGACCCGGCGCGCCCACCGTTCGACCTGCGGCAGGATGCGTCGCAGACGCGTCAGGTCGTCACTCACGGCGACCGCCGTCAGCTCCGTGATCAGCATCGGTCCCTCGGAGCGCAGCGCCAGGTTGCTCTGAACCTGCTCGCATTCAACCTGGCGGCGCACGGCGTCCGCCCTCACGCCGTCACCCTGCATCAGGTCGTAGACCATCCGCAACTGTAGCGCCCCCAACGCATACAACTCGCTTTCCTTGAGGGCTTCGATGACAAGCAGGGTGCGCGGCGCTCCAATCGCACAATCGAGTACGCCGCGCATGAAAAGGATGCCGTCCCGCGTGCTCGTGAAGTAGGTCCCCGACAGCCCTGCCTGATCCGGCTCGGCCATGCGCTTCAAGATCCGTTCGTAGCCACGCCCCGCGGACAGCAGACGTCCGGCGAGCCGTTCTCCGATCGCCTGCTGAATCCAATCCGCAAGCAAGAACGAGGGTACCAAGGGCGCCAAAGCAGCCAGCGAGGGGAGCCGCTCAAGTCCCCGATGGTCGTTGCAGTTGCCCACGATCCCGATGCCCTCCAGGCTTACCGCCGCAAGGGCCTGCACAGCTTCCGTCGGACTGAATACCGCCCCCTGGGGTCCAAGGCCTTCGTAACGCGCCTCAGCCGCCTTGAGGGCCCGCCGGATGCGGACAGCCGGATCGAGGGATGGATCGAGCTGATGATACAGGTCGAGCCCCACGTCCCGCTCACACGCCTCCAGCGTCTCCAGCAACAGCCCCCACGCGCCCGGACCCACCGGAAGGGCCGTGCACAAGCGCGTCTTCAACGCGTATGCGTCCGCAGCCGGCCGTCCCAGCTGCTCGCACAGCGAAATCGCGTGCTTGTAGCTCTCCTCGAAATCGTCCGGCAGGTTGGCCAGAAAGCGTCGGTAGGTTTGCTCGTCGCCGTTGGTGGCCTTCTTCGACGACCGCGCATAGGCCACCAGCGTGTCTAGCGCCCGAACGTCCTCGCCCGCACGGAGCCGGTGCTGCGCCCCCCGAAACACCTCGTCTCGGGCCTCGAACAGGGCCGCGATCCGCGTATGCGCGCCTCGCCTTTCGGCCGGTTGCACGTCTGCCAGCAGCGGCGCCACCCAGCCCCCTTGGACCAAGCCGTAACCATCACCGAGGGCGTCAACCACGCCTGCCGCCACCAGCTCGTCCAGGTTGGCCAGGGTCGTGGCGCGGGAGGTGCTGCTCGAAAGCACGTAGCACTGCTCGACGTTCCAGCGATCCGAAGGGGCCAACGCAAGTGCCCGTCCGAGCACCTTAGCACCCTCGGACAGGCCCTGAACGCGGTCGGCCATGGCGTTGGCAAGACTGTCCGGCAAATCCACCGGGTCGATGGCCGCCGGCAGGGTCCAGGACCCTTCCGTGTAGCGCGCCACACCCCGAGTCACCAGATGTTGGGCCAGCTGCATCAGGTCGCGGGGGTTGCCTCCCGAGACCCGGTGCAGGCGCGCCGCCACGAACTCCAGGTGCTCTGGCGTCCCAAACATCGAGCCGAGCATCTGTTGACACTCTGCAACGGTCAGCGGCGACAGCGCGATGCGTTTGCTATGCTGCAACAGCATCCGTAGGCTCGCCGGCGCGTCCCCATCGTCGCCCTCTTTGCAGCTGGTAACAACTGTCAGGCATTGTTCGCTCGCCAGGGACGCTAGCAGTGCGAGCAGGGCGGTCGACGGCTCGTCGACCCGATCCGCATCGTCGACGACCAGCACAAGCGGCTTGCGCTGGCTCATGGCAAGCAAGAACTCGCGCAACGCTCGCTGCAGCTGCGTACGCTCCGGGGGCAAGCCGGGCTCGCCCTCGCGCGCCTCGGGGTCCGCCGCCAGGTCTTCAGCCAACCAGCCAAGCGCCGCCGCGTAGGGCGACGCGACCTCGCGCGCAAGCTGGGGGTGCAGCTCGAAGAGCTGCTGGCACAGTGCACGGGCAACCCCGTACTCTCCCTCCTGCGCGTCAAGTCGGTCGGCGCGGACCACCGTCGCTCCCGCCAGCTTCGCCTCAAGCGCGCATGCATCCAGGACGCGCGAACGACCCAGGCCGGCGGATGCCACCACTGCGACCGCACGGCCATGGCCTTGCTTGGCGCGCTTGAGACGAGTTCGGAAGTGGGACAGCAGCCGGTCACGGCCTACCAACGTGGGCGCGACGAGATAGGCCTCGGATGCGGTCAGGTGCTCCCCGACTGGCAGCTCGGCGATCGACGAGAGCCGCTGCATCACCTCTGCGGCGCTATCCGGACGCTCCCCCGGTGACAGCTGAATCAGCTCCATCACGAGCGCGTCGAGGGTCGCCGGAATCTCAGGACACAGCTGAGAAGGTGGCGTCGGTGGCGACTTCCAGAGCTGACGAAGGTGCCGAAAGTCACGCGCAGGGTAGGCGTGGCGTCCGCACAACGCGTAGTAGAGCGTCGTGCCCAACGAGTACAGGTCAGCGCGCGCATCCAGGGCTTCCCGATCGAGCACCTCGGGCGGGCAGAAAGGTGGGGTGCCGACCACTTGGCGATTGGGACCCATCGGACTGAGCGCACCAAAGTCGATCAGCTTGGCCTCCATCGGTCCCAAGCGCCGCACATTGCGCGGACTGATATCCCTGTGGACCAGACGACGCGAATGCACCAGGCAAAGCGCCGAGCACACGTCGCGCAGTAGCGCGCAGGCCTCCTGGTAGGGAATCGGCGCAGCCCCCTCCAGGTCACCCCCCCCAAGGTACTCCATGGTGTAGAACGCCCCACCCGGCCCGACCTCGTAGTCGTACACTTCCACGACCCGCGGGTGCGTCAACTGGGATAGGGCGTGGTACTCGCGCTCGAAGAACTCAAGCGCGTGGCGGGCGCGGACCGGATCTTTGAATGCCCGCATGCACTTGAGAGCGAGCTCCTTGCCACTCGCGCGCTCCACAACACGATAGACGACCGCGACTCCTCCCTGCCCCACGGCCTCCTGGACGTCGTACCGCTCAATGACAGCGGGGTGATGAAGCGCCGGAGGATGTGTGGAGAGATTGACAGAAACGTGCTGCACAGGGGTTCAGAATATACTGAACTAATCCGTTGACACTGTCAATCGTGTGAGCGAAACCACCTAGCCCGTCATCGGGCGTCCCCCAACCGGCTCACTCGGACATCGTTCCGCACGCCCCATGCGGGGACACGACTGCCGAGCTGCCGAGGCCACGCGGCACACGGTCGCGAAGCTCATCACTGCACGGCCAGCAAAGGAGCGTTGACAGGCAAGCCCATGACATATTGATTCGGCCGTTCACAGGGAGGGCAGCAGCATGGAAATGACGACCTTGGGCAAGACCGGAATGACGGTGAGCCGATACTGCCTGGGCGCGATGATGTTCGGCGCGATGGGCAACAAGGACCACGACGACTGCGTCCGCATCATCCACAAAGCACTGGATGCAGGCGTCAACTTTATCGACACAGCGGATGTCTACTCAGCAGGCGAGTCAGAGGAAATCGTCGCCAAGGCGCTCGAAGGCCGGCGTGACAACATCGTGCTGGCGACCAAGTTCTACGCGCCCATGGGCAAGGACCCGAACATGACAGGCGGTTCCCGCCGCTGGATCATGCGCGAAGTCGAAAGCAGCCTCAAGCGGCTCAAGACCGACTACATCGACCTTTACCAGATTCACCGCTTCGACGAGCGCACGGACCTGGAAGAGACCATGTCGGCCCTGAGCGACCTGGTGCACCAGGGTAAGATCCGGGCATTTGGTTCGTCGATGTTTCCCGCCGATCGGATTGTCGAATCGCACTGGGTCGCGGAGAAGCGCGGACTGCTGCGCTTCCGCTGTGAACAGCCCTGGTACTCGATCTTCTCGCGGGACATCGAGCAGTACGTGCTGCCAGCCTGCCAACGCTACGGGATGGGCGTCATCACGTGGAGTCCGCTGGACGGCGGCTGGCTGACGGGACGCTACCGCAAGCCAGACGACTTCAAGACAGCGGGCCGCATCACACGGATGGCGGCGCGTCGAGGTGGAAGCTTCGATCCTGAAGCCGAGCTGGTGCAACGCAAGCTCGCGCTGGTCGAAGAGCTCTCGGGCATCGCGACCGAAGCGGGCATGCCGCTGACGCACATGGCCATCGCGTTCACGCTAGAACACCCGGGCGTGACGTCGACGATCATCGGGCCACGCACCCACGAACAACTCGACGATCTCCTCAGCTGCGCGGACGTACGCTTGTCCGGCGAAGTGATGGACCGCATCGACAAGCTGGTACCACCCGGAACGAGCGTAAACGGGATCAACATGACCGCGCGTCCGGCCGGCATCTCCAAGCAGAGCCGCCGACGCGGGACGGCCTAAGACTTCCCTGCGGGAAGCTCCTGGCCAGCTTCTTTGTTCACGGAGAGGGCGGGCGGGCGCCTAGGGCGCCCGGCCCCTGTTCCTCGCTCTGACGGGATGGCCGGAACATGCACTCGTGCTCCCGCTAGTTCACGAACTCACACGTGGAACCCGCCAGACCCCCGACGAGACGGGCCGGGACTGCGGGTGGTTCGGCTGGGACTCCCGGTGTGAGCGAGGGACGCAGGCGTGACACAGCTCGCACACCCTGCGCAATCGCCTCTCGGCACAATCCGGATCCGACATCCCCGCTCCTCAGCATCGATCACCAAGGTCTCGCTGATCGATGCAAGCAACTGGATTTGCTCGGCTTTGTTCAAGAACGGGAAGCTCTGTCGGGTCCTCGGCAGGCGCAAAAAGCGCTGCCAGGTCGAGCAATTGCGCCAAGTCGTGCGATGGGGCGATGAAGACAGGCGCGGGGCACGACGCGCAGCCACAGTGGGAAGCTGACTCAGAGAGCTTCTTCCGCGATTTTGGTGAGATAGCCGAGGACAGGATGCGGCGCCCGGGAGTCGGCGGGGGGACCGCAAGGGCCGCCGTTTGGAGATGGCACGGTGCCTGCTTGCTCAGGACCCATGGCGCACGGGATGGACGCACCGGGTAAGTACATAAGGTCCGACGCTCCAGGCGACACCGAACCAAACGGGATGCTCGCGCGGGTGTTTCTACAGGCCGCTGAGAGCGCAACCGTGCTCGCCCAGGCCCCCAGCACGCTCGCGGACGTGGTTGCCGCAGCAACCGATGCCAGCACCATTTGCCGAGCAGCCAGTGAGCTGACCCGCAACAGCTCTGCCCTGGGCCCAGATCTCGCGCGTGTTGCCTTTGGCAGCCTTGCCAATCTTCAGAAGGCCTGCGCAGCGCAGCTTCGGCAGACCCCAGCATGCCTAGCAACCCTGCACTGCTTGCAGTGTGCCGAAGCGTGCCAAGAGCTCTATCTGCAGGCCTACTTGCGTGCCCGCGGGTTCGCGTGCGGTCGCGGGTTGGGCTAGCCCGGATCATTCACGACTTCGACGCCGCCTCACTTGTCCTTCGACTCCACAGGGCTTTCGCCGCCCTAGGAAATACGGGGAGTATTCCCGTCGGTCGTCGAAAGCCCTGTGAAGCCGAATCCCTGCGCGATCCGACGCCGAAGTCGTGAATGATCCGGGCTAGCCGACGCCGTCTACGTTGAGCGTGCGGTCGAGAAGGGGTTCTTCGGTCCTGGGTGGCGCAACCTCGGAGGCCGCCACCACACGTTCGATTCCGC
>JAPPOR010000390.1 GCA_028817905.1 Myxococcales bacterium | reverse complement strand
TCCAGACGCATCCATTCGAGGCAACGCGATCAAACTTGACGCAAACGCCCACGAAGCGCTGACTCAAGGTCGCCAACGGGGCTCCGCCCCCGCCCCACGAGGCATGTGACCCAGGCCCGACCGGCAACCGCTGTCGCTTGCAGCGCATCCCCGGAGCGCGCCAGCGCGACCTAGCGACCTTGTCCAGACGCATCCATTCGAGGCAACGCGATCAAACTTGACGCAAACGCCCACGAAGCGCTGACTCAAGGTCGCTAGTCCAGGAGATCGTACTGGATTGCCAGCGCGGTCAGCTGGGCTGTCGTGTTCGCGCCGAGTATCCTTTTTAGCTCTGCGATGTGCTTGTTGACGGTGAACACCGCCACGCCAAGCACCTCCGCCGCCCCTGCAGTCGTGCAGCCGTTCGCGAGCGCGTGCAAGACCTCACGCTTGCGCTGCGAAAGAGAGGGAATCATGCCGGAGGCGAAGGAAGGCAGCTGCCTCGACTGGAGCGAGCGGTGCACGACTCGAGCGCGGTTGATGATCGCATCCCTCCGATCGTGCCAGAACGCCTCCAGCTCGCGATCGCTGCCGTCGAATGCAAGCCCAAGCGCGGCACGCATCCCTACGAAGTCCGTCAGCGGGATCAGAATGCCCCGCGACACTCCGTGTTGCCGATTGAGCTCACGAAAGGCGGCGAGCTTCCTGGACTCTGGTCCCGCGTCCCGGACGACAGAGTAGTAGTAGGTCGCGCGGGAGTTTCGGAAGGCGTAGGCGAGACTCGGAACCGCGGAGAACAGCTCATACCGCTCGCAGGTCTCGACGTGCCCCGCGAGGATAGGCGCTCACTCGCAGGGCTTCGCCAAGTCTCGGGCCTGGGGCGCACGCGGGTGCGGCCACGTAGCTCCAGTGCGTGAATCCGTGATCGAACGCGAGCTGCGAGAGCTGGCGCCAGGCTTCATCGGCCTCGAGATGCGACCGTTGCGAGGCGCGAAGCCGTTGCGAGACCTCGGACTGGACAACACGGGGAATCTCTCGCAACCACATGCTTGCAGCCAGCATAGCATACCTTCTCCACCCGCCGCGTATCGCGCAACGGCAGATTTCTGCCGTTGCGCGACGGTCCCTCGCGGCGAAGGATTTCCGGGATGCGGAACGTCATGCACGAAGGAGAACCGATGGCTTTCATGAGACTCGCCCTGGCGTGTATGCTGCTCTTGATGGCGACTGCCTGTGCCCACACGCCGAAAGGCGTGCTCGTCCTCGTCGACGCACACGTCAAGCCGACAAAGCGCGACGCGGCCATCGCCGGCTTCAGGAGGAGTCAGGCCAGGTGTGCCGACTGGCCCGGATGTCGTCGCTTCGAGATAGGCATCTCCGATAGCGATCCGAACCATGTGATGCTCGTCGAGCACTGGGACTCGGTGGCGTTGCACAAGGCAGAGCACGCCAGAATCACGGCACAGGAGAGCTTTCGAGCGTTTCGGGCACTGCTCGAGCGAGATCTCGTGTTTCGCTATCTGACGCTTCGCTAGCCCGGCAGGGTGTACCATTCGGTGGCGCGAGGAGAGGCCGGGGCGTCGAGCGCTAAGTGCAAGTGCGACTTGGCCAGGCGTACGTGGCCGGTCCTATCGAGGAAGTCGGCCGCCGAGCATGCCGCGTGAACGCGCGCGCGCAGGAACCGAACCCCGCGGTCCGATAGTGTTTTCCGCGTTAATTCGGGTACTTCGGGTGCCGGCCGCGGAACGGCGGCAGCTTTGTGACTGCTTCCGACCCGGTCGGACGTTGGTGCTTGTGATGGATTCTGCTCGTCTCTCCCGGGGCTTGATGGCATTGCTGGTCTCCGTGTCGTGGCTTCTGGCGATGCTCCTCATAGGCTGCGACGCGACTGGTGACAGCGGTAGCGGTTCGCCTCTCTCTTCTCCGGCGTCCTCCGAACCCGAGTCTGTCGACACCGGGCCTGCATCGGCGGGGGCAGGTGGTGCGGGTGACGATGCCCAGTCGCCCACCTCGGCGGGCGATGCATCCGCGCAGGAGCCAGCACCAAGTTCCGGTGGCGACGGCGACCCGCGGACTATTCCGATGATCGTCATGATGGGGGAGCAGGCCGATGCCTGCCCGGAGGATCCGGACAAGCTCGACATGGGTATATGTGGTTGCGGCGTTGCCGATGAGGATACGGACCTGGACGGCGAGCCTGACTGCGTGGATGACTGTCCGGAGGACGCCGACAAGACGGCGCCCGGCGCCTGTGGCTGTGGATCACCCGATGACGACACGGACGGTGACGGCGCGGCCGATTGCATGGATGCGTGCCCGCAGGATGCGGGCAAGGTCGCCGAGGGCGAGTGCGGTTGCGGCATGCCCGACGACGATGCGGACGCAAACGGCGAGGCCGATTGCACGCAGTCCAGTGACCAACATCCCGAGGGCGCACAGCTCTGCGTCCAAGGGGGAACCAGCGATGGGTGTGATTGCACGGGCAAGGTTGTGCACTTCGTGTATTTCGTCGAGGCCGACGCAACCTACGAGGAGCGTCGGCAGATGGATATCGAGCAGCAGGCCTATGCCTTTCAGAGGTACTGGCATGAGCAGTTGGGGGTGACGTTCTTCTTGAACGATCCGGTTGTCGACGTGATCGAGGCCGAGCACGATGCGGATTGGTACCTAAACACCCCCGACGGGGTCCACGGCGATCAGCGCTGGTATCGGCTAGGCAACGTCAAGAACGAGGTCTACAGGAAACTCGACATCCGCGACTTCGATCCCGACCACCGCGTGGTCAACTACCCCACCTCACGCCACGATGGGCGCGTGGGAGGGAACTTCGGAGGCGCCTGGATGGATGGCGACGACCTCACCTGCATGGCGGGCGAGCACGGTGGAGTCAACTTCCCCTACGACGACGGCGGTGATGCCCACTGCCTTGGCCACGTTGTGCACGAGTTCGGACACGTGCTTGGCCTTGGCCACGAGGGACCACGAGATGACTGCATGCAGTACGGGTTCTACAACAGCTCGGGGGGCAGCGGCATGTGTTCCTTCTCCGACGCCAACGTGGCGAAGATCCTTGCCGATCGGGGCAACGATGGCTGGTTCGAGGCGACCCCAGGGCAGCGTTGCCGAGCAGAGTGAACGCGTGGCTAGGCGGACAGGGCTTGCTCAAGCGCGAAGGGCTCGGGACCGGCGGAAGCAAGCGAGCTACACGGCGTTGACAAATGACTATGGCGCTTCGCCAGTAGGACGCTAGCAGGGTCCACTGCGGGTCGTGCACGCAGGGGTGCTCCGTTGAAGAGCACTGCGTCGAGGGGGGCGAGCACGGATACCATTGCGAGATCAACGATGACTACTTCGAGTGCCCACCGGTGAGCGAGAGAACGGGGCCTTGCCGGCCGGAATAGATCGACGGCGTGTCACCCCAGGTTGAGGGGGAGCCCCTGCGGAAGACGAGCATGTGTGCTTCCTGGCAGCATGTGATGGCGGGTGGTTCGGCATCCACCGTCCATGGATTGTTCCCTAGAGGCCGCTAGGTGGTAGCCTGCAAGCATGAAGTCTGCCAGCTCCGCGCCGAGCTCCCACGTCTGTAAGGGGTGCGGCCTCGAGTTTCCTCTTTCGGCGCTCGCGTGCCCCCGGTGTCAACGGTTGGTTCACCGGGAGCGCCTACAGGCGTTGAGTGCGGAAGCCAAGGCCGCGGCGGACGCTGGGCAGCGCGAGCGAGCGCTGACCTTGTGGCGGGACGTTCTGGCGCTATTGCCCGACAGTAGTCGCCAGCACGCCCAGGTGCAGGCTCGCATCTCGTCGCTCACCGAAGCAGCAGGCGCGCAGCCCGAGGCGAGTCCTCCAGCCAGAGGTGCTGGCAACAGGGCGCTCGCGGGGCTCGGTGCGGTGGGCCTGCTGCTCTGGAAGTTCAAGGCCGTCCTGGCGTTCGTACTCACGAAGGGAAAGATCCTTCTACTCGGCCTCACCAAGACCAGCACGCTGTTCTCGATGCTCCTGTCCATGGGCGTCTATTGGACCATTTGGGGCTGGCGCTTCGCCGTCGGCCTGGTGCTTAGCATCTATATTCACGAAATCGGGCACGTCGTGGCCCTGCGACGGCTGGGGATCGCTGCCTCTGCACCGATGTTCATTCCCGGTCTCGGAGCTGTGGTACGCGCCCACCAGTACCCGAGCACCGAGGCCGAAGACGCGGAAGTAGGTCTGGCTGGCCCGTTGTGGGGCTTGGGGGCTGCGCTCGCCTGCTGGCTAGCGGGCGTCGTCTGGCAAGCCCCCTTCTTCACCGCCATGGCCCGCGTTGGGGCCGTCATCAATCTTTTCAATCTGATGCCCATCTGGCAGTTGGACGGCGGACGGGGCTTTCGGGCCCTCGATCGCAGACAGCGATGGATCGCGTCGGCGGTGATCGGCGCGGCTGCCCTGCTAAGTGGCGAGGGGCTGTTGATGCTGCTCCTGCTGATCGCTGTCGGACGTGCCGTCATGGACCGCGGACCAGAACAGCCGAACCGGCGCGCCATGGTCACCTACGCGGGCCTGGTCCTCGCCCTTTCGTGGCTAACGACCCTTTCGGTGGATGCCCCGCGTGAACCGATGCTGGCGCTTGCACGTGTTACGCTTACCGGACATGTCCAACCGTGAAGAAGAGGGCAAACAGCCGCACGACCACGCGCTTGACTTTGAACACGCTCAGTACGCTGGCCAGGCACCGGTAGGCCTCACATGTACGACCTGCGGTTCTGCACCCAAGGGCAACTACTACAGCGTCAACGGTGCCACCACCTGCGTCGCCTGTCTGGAAACGCTGCAAGCAAACCAACAGGGCTCGTTCGTGAAGGCCCTCGGCATGGGTCTTCTGGCAGGTGGAGTGGGCGCGCTTGTCTACTACGGGATCCGTGCCGCTACGGGATATGACCTTGCGATCATCACGATCGCGCTTGGGGTCATCGTTGGCATCGCCGTCCGCAGGGGAGCAGGCGCGCGTCGCAGCATTCTCTATCGCCTTATGGCGCTTGGCATTGCCTGGGTTTCGATGTGCGTCACGTACGTGCCGATGATAGCGACCAGCCTCGTTGCGCCGGAGCCGGCACAGGGAGAGGAGGCAGCCGCGGGCGACGCGAACGTGGCGGAAGCGGACGACGAAGCAGGGATCGTACCTCCCCCGACTGCCGAGCTTGCTCCGGAGCCGGGCGTAGAAGCGCCCATGCCCAGCGGGGTGGCGTATGCGGTGGCGGGTGTTCTTTCGCTGGCCGTGCCGTTCCTGCTGGCCTTCGAGTTCGAGTTGCTCGGAGTGCTGATCTTTGCACTCGGTCTGTGGGAGGCCTGGAAGCGCAGTGCGGCAGCGCCCTTTGAGGTGGCCGGACCCATCCAGTTGGAGCCAGGAAGCGAAGCTCCCGCCGCACCCTGAGGGCCACGTGCCGACGCGCGGCAGGTGGATGGGGCGCCATGGGCCAGGCGTCATGGCTCAGGTGTCTGCAGGGCCTCGAGCATGCACCCATGTGCTACTTTTCCCCAACGATGGTTTGCGGGCATGCAGGCATGGCATTGAAGGTGGTGTCTCTGTGTCTCCTGATGACCTTTGGGTGTGGTTGTGACGTGGTCACTTTGAGGTTCTTTCCCGCTTCCGAAGCGGCTGCAGATGCCGGGAATGGGCGGGGCGCCCATGATGCCCCCGTTGCCCCCCCCGAGGCTGTCGTGCAGACGCCCGACGCTGGCGGGCCCGACGCTGGGTCCTGCGGAGGAACGATCGTGTATGACGTTTGCTGGTACCTTGGAGACAGGGGACGGAACTGCAGGGAGACATGCGCCGAGCGGGGAGGCTTCGATGATGCGGCCGTGCCTCACGTCGGAACACCTCGACAGGGTGGCAGCGTGGACGAATGCATAAGGCTACTGTCGGCGCTCGGAATACGAGGGGAGGTCGTCGTGGCCACGCGGGTCGATGCATATGGCGTGGGCTGTCACCTGTGGGAGGGTCTGCGCTATTGGCTTACGGACCCCAGCCCAAGGTTCGATCCAGATGTGAGCCTCCCGCGAGACCTACCGGTTCAGCTCGTTTGCGGATGCCGCGACTAGCTAGTTTCCATCTAGGAAAGAGCATACGCTCTTTCCTAGTCATGGGCTTCGAGCCGACGATACAGCTGGGCGCCGTCTGGAGCGCGGTCAATCAGGGTTTTGTCGTGCACCTGTTTGAGGGGCACCTGTCGCTTGCCGACATGGACGTGATGGAGGCGCAGTCCCTTCGGTGGTTGGAGGCCAACCCAGGAGAACGCGTCGAACTTTCGGTCATCTACTCGACGAAGGCACGGATGGACACAGTTGAGCGGGCGCGGATGACCGAGCTGATCAAGCATGGCGAGCGGGGGCGGGTCGCTTCGGCGACCGTCATTCTCGCGGAGGGACTGACCGGTGCGATGCAGCGCAGCGTGTTGACAGGGATGCTGTTGATTGTGCCGCCGGTGCATCCTCAGCGGGTCTTTGGCGCCCTTAGGCCGGCGCTCGAGTGGCTGCTACCCCACGTGCGGCGTGTCAACGGTGAGGCTGTGACCCTTGCTGGCCTCTGTGCGGCGTGCGACGACTTGCGCCGCGCCTTCGACGCCCGACCGCGAGCCTGATTCATCGCCGGGCATGTAACCCGGGCGCTACCGGAAACCGCTGTCGCTCGCAGCCCGCCAGGGCTAGTCCCTTGACGTGCGGAGCATCCTGGCGCGAAGGACGCGATCAAACATGACGCAAATGTTCGTGGCCATCGCGGTCAAGGGGACTAACCGATGCGTTTTTTTCGATCGCTAGTCCTCGGCGGGCCCATTAATGGGCATGATGACGCTCGCAAGCTCGTTCCGGCCGCTCCCCCCCCCATGGCTGATAGCGCTGCTGCTCACACTTGCGTGGGGGGCAGCGGCGCGCGCGGAGGTCGTTCTGACCATGGATGCACCCGCTGGATGTCCGGGGCGCTCCGACCTCGAGGCCGCGATCGCGGCTCGCGGCGCTCGCCTGGATGGGAACGGTCCACAGCGCGCTCTGCACGTACGCATCGAGGCGGAGGCCGAAGGTTTCGTGGGTATCCTGTCACTGCCCCTGTCCGCCGAGCCGGCGCTGCGGCGTATACACGCGACCTCCTGCGCGGAACTGGTGGATGCGCTTGCGGCCGTAGCGGCGATCGCAGTTTCGCATGCTCCCGAGGCGCCTCAGGAGGTGTCTCCGAAAAGGGTATCTTACGAAGCCAGCGATGCAGTCGTCGCACCGTCTGGCCTGCCACGCGCAGCCGATGGAGCCCCAGTGGCCGCCCCGGGCGCCACCGCGCTCGCCCATGGTTCCCGGCACGCCCCCGCCCGTGATCCCGGGACCTTGCGCTCCGACGGGGTGCTGCTGGGCCCATTCCAGCGACGCCGTGAGCTGTCGGTCGAGGCCGGGACGCTCACGATCGACCGCGGCTTCGATCTGACGCTCTTGGGTGGCGCTGCCATCGGCGTCCTCCCCGGCCAGGTGGTCCCCCGCTTCGACTTCATCGCCATCAGGACCACGATGCTCACGCTTCCGGGCGACACCGGGACCTTTCTCAGTGCACCGCTGCTGTACTCGCGGCTGGGGGTGCTCGGACCAGCGCTTTACACGGGCGCAGATGTGGAGACCGACCTTTTTGGACTCAGCTTGGGGGTCGGTACCTGTCTTGCGCTGGGCTACGTGCGCGATGGCTTCAGTGCATTGCTGTGCGGCGAGCTGGGGTACGGTGTCGTGGGCCTGCAGACCCTCGACGGAAGCGGCAACGAGGAGCAAAGCAAGACCCGCGGCTACGGGAGCGTCGGGGGCTCAGCCTTGTTCCAGTACGGTTTCGGTTCGCGGGTGCACGTGACTTTGCGCTTCGGCCTCGACTCGACCACCCACGCGCTTTCGGCTCAACGCGCGGATGGGAGCGAGGTCTTTCACGGTGCACGTTTCTTGGCGGCCGACGACGACGGGTTCAACGGCTACGGCATTTCTGGCTATGTCCAGCTGGGCATCGGAGTCCACTTCTGATTGCCTATGGCTACCATGTCCACCCAACTCGACCCACCCGAGGACCGGCCCCAGGACGCGCGTGATCGCGAGAGCGAAAGCGCCCTACGTCAAGGTGCCAGCCTGAGTCTGCGCGAGCTGTTCCTCGTAAACCACGATCGGGTGTGGCGGTTGCTCCGGAGGCTGGGCGTTGCCGAAGCATCCGTGGATGACGGCGTACAGGAGGTCTTCTGGGTGGCGGCGCGGCGCCTAGCGGACATCGAGCCCGGCCGGCAGCGGGCGTTTCTCTACGGCGTTGCGTTGCGGGTCGCTAGCCAGGAGGTACGTCGGCAGCAGGCAAGCGCCGCGCGCATCGTGCCCGAGCCTGAAGAGCGGGTGGATCCCTCGCCCTCGCCCGAGGCACAGGTCGCGGCGCGGGAAACTCGGGCGCTGCTCGAGCGGGTGCTGGGCGCCATGCCGCAAGCGCAACGGGAACTGCTCGTGTTGTTCGAACTGGAGGGCTTGCGGGCTCAAGACATCGCTCAGATCTACGGCATCCCGGTCGGCACGGCGACGTCGCGCCTGCGGCGCGCGCGCGAGACCTTTTCGGCCGCTGCCGCGCGCTTGCGCGCCACGCTCAGGCGAGTGGACGGAAGCAGCGAGGTTGACCGATGACCCGGGACGGCCAACAGGTGCGTTTCGAGGCTGCGCTGCTGGCTTCTGCGCGGGACGACCGCTGTCCGACTACCGCCGAGTCCGCCTGGCATCGGCTCGAGCGGGACCTGGTCCGCACGGCCGCGCTGGCGGCTCCGACCGCGAGCCCGGCGCCCGCGACCCAGAGCGCGACCCCCGGGCGGGCGGACATCGTCGCGAGCTCTGAACATGCGCGCGACCAGGCAACGGCCGCTGGGCAGGCGCAATCCCAGCGAAGCTCGGGGGCCGGGGCCCTGGGCCGAGCACACCGGCGCGGGGGATGGGCCTTGGCGGTGATCGGCGTGGCTGTCGGGAGCAGCCTCACGCTGCTTCTGATCGAGCCGGACACGGCAACACCCTCGGTGCCGCCAGCGCTCAGTCCGGCACCCAACGCAGCGCCGCCCGAAACGTCCCCTGGGCCGGCGCCGGCCCCACCCGTGGTGCAGCCCCCGCTGTTGG
>JAPPOR010001051.1:7895-9137 GCA_028817905.1 Myxococcales bacterium | reverse complement strand
GGCACCACCCGAGGGGTTTCTCGTCGTGCATCCCAGTGCCACACCCGCAAACACGGGCGGCAGCTGGAACTTCCCGGTGCACGCCCCCGTGCTCGGCGACTTCATGGACCGCATGATCGCCGCCTTTCACGTCGACTCCAAGCGCATTCACGTGACCGGCTTCTCGCAGGGCTCGGCCATGACCTTCTGGTTCTTGTGCAACAAGCAGGAGCTACTAGCGAGTACGGCCCCGGTCAGCGGGCGCAGCGCGGACCAAATCACCACCGCCGACGGCCGCAACTGCATCATGTCGATCGGCTCCGACTGGTCACCGCGCGTGCCAATCCTCTTCATGAATGGAACCTCCGACACGGCCCTCGCGATCGATGGCGCGCGCGCCCGCGTAGCGGGACTCGCACAACGCCTGGGTCTCGGGGAGGGGTCGCAGATCGACGGCGACGACGGCTTCCGGCGCACGCGCTACCAGGACGGCTCCGGCATGGTGCTCGACTACCTGGAACATGACTATGGTGGGCAGGCGGTCCTCGGAGGCCACTGCCTGCCGGGCGGCGACGACATACCCGGCGCCCCCAACAACTTTGGCCTCAACGCCACCACCTGCACGACAGGCGACATCACGGTCAACTGGGGCGAGGAAGCGCTGCAATGGTTTCTGGACCACCCCAAGCCATGAGCTGGCGCAGCAAGCTCGCGCGGCTCCGCAAACGGAGTCTGCTTCACATCATCGCGGTTAGCCGATTCCGGCGACCCGACAATCCATCCCAGCCCAAGGGTGAGGGCTCGTCATGACGGAGGAAAAGATGTCTATATCCATGCGCGGTCCAAGCATCGCCCGCATCGCAGCAGCAACACTGTGGGTCATCACCGCGTGCGGCGATGCGGGTCAGGAAAGCGGCGGCAACTCCAGCGCAAGCGATGCGACAACCGGCGAACCCGCCGCCGGTACCGGTCCAGCGAACCCCAACCAGGCAATGATGCCCGCAGACAGCGGCGAAACGGTGCCGGAGACGGGCAACATGCCAGCCGATACCAGTAACACGCCGCCGGCCGGCACAGGTGACATGCCGCCCGCGGGTACGGGCGACACGCCCCCGATGACCGACAACAACCCGCCGGGGGGTGCAGGCGATGCATCCCCGACGGGCGCAAGCGACCCATCGCCGATGGGCACCCCCGACGGCATGCCGTCGGATGGCGCACCGATGGGCTCCGACATGCAAGACGGCATGCAGGACGGCATGC
>JAPPOR010001051.1:0-7855 GCA_028817905.1 Myxococcales bacterium | reverse complement strand
CGGTATGCAGGAAATGGCGCCATCGGCCTTTCCTCCGGCTTCGATCGATGAGCTGACGTCTCGAGGTGCCTTCACGGCGGCCACCCTCACCAGCACCGGGCCGAACCGGGGCTACAACGTCTACTACCCGGAAGAGCTTGGACGCGATGGCGTGAAGCACCCTGTCATGACCTGGGGCAACGGCGCCACAACCACGCCGGATCTGTATCCACTGTTGCCACTGATGGCGTCCCACGGTTTTGTTGTGGTCGCGGCGCGCTCGAGCTTCGTAAACGGGGCAATGCTCCGCGATGGCCTCGACTGGATGCTCGCGCAAAACGAGGTCGCAGGCAGCGACTTCGAGGGCATGCTCGACATCGACAATGTTGGGTCCTTTGGGTACTCGCTCGGATCACTCGCTACCTTCGAAATCGGCACGGACCCGCGACTGAAGACCACCGTGCACATATCCGGCGGTATCATCGGCGCCGCCGACAAGCCCCAGGCCACCGCCGTGGACGTGCCCACCGCCTATTTCTGCGACAAGGACCAGACCGGTCCCAACTGCGACAGCGACTTCGACGTCGTCGACGACAACCCCACGTTCTACGGGCGCATGCCAGGCTATGGTCACGTGGACTACATGCTCAATCCCACCCATATCGAGGCCATGAACTCCCCCATCGTGGGCTGGCTACGCTGGCAGTTGATGGGCGACCAGGCCATGGCGGCGATGTTTGAAGGCGCCGACTGCACCCTATGCACGGACTCGGCCTGGGAAGTGATGAAGAAGAACATGGACTGAGGGTGCTGCACGAGCCGCACCGAAGCGACCAGGCCCGTTCTCTTCCGCGCGCGCGTCGGATGTGATCAAGTCGTACCAGTGAAAACCCCTTTGTTCTGGTGCGACTCGGTCGCTCCGGGGGCGGCATGCTACGCTTGTCCTGCATGCGGGGGCCAGGAGCATTGTTGGCGATTGTGGCCGGTGTGACGGGATGTGCGTTGATCGGCTACGACCCCCAGCGGTTCGCGGAACGCCGGGATGCTGGGCAACAGACGGCCGAGCCGCCCACGACCGACGGGGGCCGCCCATTCGATGCGACAACGAACGACAACGGCCTCGGGACGAACCGCGCGTCTGACGGTGGGTCGGATGGGGGCGGACCGCCTGCCTCGAGCACCGCAGATGGTTCCCTGCCCCCAACCCGACCAGCGGCTCCAGAACAGGTTACGTGCGACACGCGAACCTGCTCGCTCACTGCCGGCGAGTTGTGCTGCGTAACGGCGCTACCCAACTACCCGCTGGTGGAGGGCGCTTACAGCTGTCAGCCAGCGGGACCGTCCTGTGAGACGCAACTCGGTTGCGACTCCAGTGACGATTGTCCGGTCGACCAGCAATGCTGCCTGGATCGCTCTGCGACGCCACCTGCTAGCACCTGCGAGACCAGCTGCAGCCCCTTGGGTACGACCGTACTGGAGTGTAGTTCGCCAAGCGATTGCCCAAACGAGTCCGTCTGCTGTGCTCTGGAAACCTTGGGCTTTGGAGTCAGCACGCGCTATAGCGCGCTCCGCTGCATGGACACCTGCTCCGCGACCGTCGGCAACGTCTTTTGCCTCTCGGATACCGACTGTGTCGTACCCGGCACCGCGTGCCGACCAAGCAATCAGATTCCAGGCCATACCGTCTGCCGTACCGCCGACACCGGCAGCCGATGG
This sequence comes from Myxococcales bacterium, assembly GCA_028817905.1. Lineage (GTDB taxonomy): Bacteria > Myxococcota_A > Polyangia > Polyangiales > JAFGIB01 > JAPPOR01. The sequence goes on along the minus strand of JAPPOR010001051.1, from coordinate 6,160 downwards.
TGGTAGTCGCGAAAGCCTTCGCGTGGCGTTGACGACCGCTCCCGGGCCAGCGTCTCCAGATCCGGACAGCGACCGATTGTTCTACTGAGCAGAACAAAATTCCGCTTGACGCAACACATGCGGCCGGCCTAGTGGTTGAAGGTCCGGATCGGTTCTCGAGGCGGCACAACGAGGGATTGCGGCGATGGGCAAATGGCCAACCAGCACGGGCCTGTGGTTGATCGGTGTGTTGGGCTGTGGCGAGGCGAGCCCCGGCGGAAGCACCAGCGAACACCACACCGGGCCAGGTGCGATGAACCAGGCCGCCATGGCCGCGACCACCGGTACGTCCAATGCGCGCGACGTTGGGCCCTCGGGTGGGAATGGCGGAGCAAACGGGAGCGCCGTGCCGGTCGGCCGAGGGACCGGGGTGGCGCCCATGGGAGCCGACACGTCCCCTGGCAGCGGGGCCAATGACGACCGGAACGCTTCCGCCAGCGGTGGGCCTCGAAGCAACGAAGCGGCTGACACATCGGCTGTGCCCGACGGCACCGATGCCGGCGTGCGGGATACGATCTCGACGCCGGCCGATGCCATGGTCCAGGAAACGGCGCCCGATGCCGCCAGCGCAGGCGAAGAAATCAGGCCACCACCGGACAGCCCCGCTCCGGACAACGTCAGCAAGTGGGCCAACGACGGCCCCTTGGGGAGTCGGGTCGTCAACAACTCGGGCCCCGATGGACAGTTCACGCTCTTCGTTCCCGACCCCCTGGCTGAGGACGGCACGCTGCATCCGATCGTCACCTGGGGCAACGGTTCGCTAACGAGGCCATCGTCCTATCGGGCGCTACTGTCTCACTATGCGACGCATGGCTTGTTTGTCGTTGCATCGAACAGCACCAACGTGGGCAGCGGGCAAGAAATGATAGCCGGCATGCGGTGGGCCATGGCGGAGAACGACCGGGCAGCAAGCCCATACTTCGGCAAGCTTGATCCAAACGCCGTCGGCTCGATCGGATACTCGCAAGGCGGCATTGGCGCCGTCATCGCCGGCAACGAACCCGAGGTGAAGACAACCGTTCCGATCGCGGGCGGGGACGAGACCATCGTCAACATCTCACACCCCATTTTTCTGATCGGCAACGAGGACGACACCGCCGCCCCGATCGACGTCATCTCGCCTCAGTTTACCTCGGAGGATACGACGGGGCCCTTCGTCTTCGGGATCCTACTGGCGACGGGACACCTGGAGACCCTGGGCGATGGTGGCCGGCATCGGGGCTATACCACCGCCTGGCTCGCCTATCATCTGCAAGGTGACGAGCAAGCCTATCGCGTGTTCTACGGCGACGATCAGTGCACTCTGTGCGCGGACCGGGCGTGGGAAACGCAGCGCAAGAATCTTCCCTAGAAATGCCGCTTTCGCGGCATTGCCAGTGGGAACTACGGATTGCGGTCACTCGATGACGGGGAGCGTGATGGAGGATGGATGATCTGCGTCTCGATAGATCGAAACGGTGGGCGCGGGGTCGCGACGCGGGGTCGTACTGCCGCTGAAGGTCAGGACAAGTCGTATACGGTGACCTTCGGGAAAGATGATGGAGATGGGCAACAACTCGAAGCTAAGCAAGGTCGCCTCGCCGGGCGAAAGGGGCTGCACCTTGGCCTCCGTGAAGGGGTGCCACGGCAGGCCGAGGGCGTCGTAAGGCGGGTCCTCCTGCGCGCGATGGGAAGCGCGCAGGCGGCCCTCCATGAAATACGACGCTGTGGTGCCATCCGGCGCCACGTCTTGCAGGGTAGCGATGAAGTCCCCGTCCTCTGCCGTCGACGAGACCCACAGGTCCACGGCCGGATGCCCGGTGATCTGCACCGCTCGTGCTAGCGGCTCAGTCGTGTACACCAGCTCCCCATCGGCGTCCGCCATGACGCTATCCTGGGCCGCGTCCGCTTTTGGCGCGTCATTGCCCAAGCTCTGTTCCCCAAGGTAGTAGTGCGTGCGCTGCTCATTGGGAAGCGGCCAGCTGTTGGCCGCCGCGAAACCGTCGCCCGGTGCGTTGTACGTATAGTAGTAGACGGGGGGCTCCTCCATCACGCAGTTCTGGATGTCCTTGAGCCAGTAGTCGAAAAAGCGCAGTTCCTCGATCACAAGGTCGAAGTCTGTTTCCCTGCGCACATTGGTCCATTCGCAGTGGCCAGCCGGCCCTGCGATCAGCTTGGTCTGAGGCTGCAGGTTCTTGAACGTGAAGAAGGCGCCGTGCTTGGTCGCGCCCTCGTCCCAGTTCGCTGCCACATAGATGCCCACACCGGACTCTTTGACCATGTCGAGATAGGTGTGCGGACTGCTCTTGATCCACCACGGCTCCCCGACGTTTTCGGCGACACTGTCTCGGAAGGGCACGTAGCCAGCGTTGTCCACGTTGTCGGCGTGCTCTGCGATGGCCCGTTGCAACAGGCTGCGCCCATCAGAACCATCCACGGGGACGGCCGCCAAGTCACGCGCGCCGGTGGAGCTGTTATTCGGCGCTGTGCGGGTGTTGCCACTGGACGGCGCCATGCCGCCAGGTACACCGAAGGGATACACGTCGAACTCGCAGCTCATCGGAAAGATCGCGCGCAGGTGAGGTGGCGCAGTGGTGGCCGCCTGCATTTGGCTGCCGCCGGTGGCAGAACAGCCCCACATGCCGATCTTGCCTGAGCTCCAGGGCTGCTCTGCCAACCACTCGGTGATGTCGTAGGCATCCATGCGGGCGGCGTCGACCCATTCGCCTCGGTTGTACGCGATGTTCTTGCCAAACGAGGCGAACAGGCCCCGGAAGTCGACGATCGCGACGACGTACCCGTACGGGATCAGGCGCGCGGCGAAGCCCGGATAGGTTTCCACCGTGGGTCCCGCCAGAAACGTGCGGCGATTGTAGGGAGTGTGCATCCAGAGCACTGGCAGCGGCTCCTCGACGACGCTGCCGTCCTCGGCGACGGGACGGAACAGGTCCATCGCCAGACGGGTGCCGTCGCGAACCTCCACGTACAAGGAGCTGCGCTGCACATCCGGGTAGATCGCTTCGCTGTACCCATCGTACTTGCCGGGCGAAGACACCTTCCCACCTTCCGTCGGGTCGCACGGGCTCGGCTCGTCCGGCGCCTCCGCTGGCTCCATCCGGGTCATGCCGGACCGGTCGGTTGGGGGTGGCTCCCCGCCCTGGGCCCCCGGTCCAGAAGAATCGTCAGCTGCGGGCTCCGTCGCAGGGTCGTCCCCGCCACCGGTCGAGCGGTCCTCGGCTGGATCGGTGGCCGGGTCATCCGCCCGCGCACCCTCGCTCCGCATCTGCTCGCGACCCGCCGGCGTCTGCGCCCCCGGCGGCTCCCCGACATCCCCCGAGTCCTCATCACAGCCCGGCACAACAAGGGCCAGGACCACGAAACTGGCAGCAAGGACACTCACATCGGCGTCCCGGTACATTTCTAGGGCCCTCCCGGTCCGGTCGTTTTGGCGGTGCGAAAGCACGGCTTCCAGTCCCGCCGGTAGTACGGCCCGGGGCACCCGCAGATCCTTTCTCAACAGCTACCGAATCCGGCACCCTCTAACCGGGAAACGGCACACGCCCCTTCACCCGTCGCGGCAAAGCCGCCCTATGGACACCCGCCCGTCCCCCTTTCCCGGGTCGCGCCGCTTCGCTTCGCTCCGGGTGAAGACTGCAACCTCGAAGAGTCCATTTTCCGGATGGGCACGGGGCGCTGGACGGGCCAACATGTCGTCAGGATTGCGACAGGATCTGGGCGTGGGCGCGCGACTAGAGCCAAGACATGGGCGGTTACGGGTATGCTCGTCGCGATAGGCACGAATGCGTGAGCCCAACGTGAACCATGCCAACGTGCATGCGATGCGACGCCAGGTTTCCCAAGCTTCGGTAGCAGAACGTCCGAAGGTGCCAGCCCAGCCGAAGCCCTGGAAGGTGTGTGTGGTCGCATGGCTTTTGGCGTGCGGCGACGGTGCGCAGCCTCCGGCCGGGGAAAGCACACCCCAGGGTGTGGCAATGCAGCCTCCGGAACAGCAGGAAGCCGCACAGATGCACACTGGAGTCGACTCGATGGCGCCCGCGGCCCCTGCCACCGAGGAGGACTCCATGACGTCCCCCATGGGCGCCGCGCAGGATGGACCCGGTGTCAGTGGGCCAGGCATGAGCGGGCCAGGCATGAGCGGGCCAGGCATGAGCGGGCCGGGCACGGGCGAACCGATCGCTGGCGCCCCCGGGATGCAGGCTTCGGCGATGGGGGAACCGGAAACGGAGGACCCCGAAGCGGGGGCGGCCGCTGAGGACCAAGCGTCGGGCGACTCGGGTGCCGGCGACGGGCCGCCTGCAAACGATCCGCCGTCGGGTGTCGATGGCGAAGACCCGCCCATCGAATGTCCCGCACCGCTCGCTCCCGGTGACCACCGCCAGGAGGTCCGGCACGACGGCCGGACCCGAACCTACTTGGTGCACGTGCCCGCAGGCTATGATGGCGCAGCGCCAGTTCCGGTCGTCTTCGATTTCCATGGATACGGGAGCAGTGGCCGGGGGCAGATGGGGGCCAGCGGCTTCCGCGAGCTCAGCGATCAGCACGGTTTCGTGTCGGTGTATCCAGATGGCGTGGCCGGCAGTTGGCACGTCAATGGCTGCTGTGGCCAGGCTGCCGCCGAAAACCTCGACGAAATCGGCGCGGTCCGGGCGATCTTCGCGCAGCTGAAGGAGCAAGTCTGTGTGGACCCCAAGCGCGTATTCGCGTCCGGGATCTCGCAGGGCGGTGGGATGGCCCACCACGTTGGCTGCTTGGCTGCTGATGTTTTCGCCGCCGTCGCCCCCGTGTCGTCCGACCTACGCACCGAGCCGTGCGAGCCCGTTGCGCCGGTGGCCGAGATCTCCTTTCGTGGCACCGCCGATCGGCTTAGCCCCTACGATGGTGGACCGGTCGGCCCGCCAGGCGCGCAGTACCAGGCCATCGGTGCCGAGGCCACCCTCGCCCGCTGGGCGATGATCGCGGAGTGTACGGATACCGCTGAGCCCATGTCGGAGCATTGCGTGCAGCACGTGGCTTGCGACGGCGGCGTGGAGGTCGTGTTGTGCAGCATCCCCGGCGGAGGCCATGTGCTCTACGACAACCCAGCCCGCTTCGACGTGGCTGGCGCGGCCTTCGAACTGTTCGAGCGCCAGGCTCGATAGCCAAACGCGCCGCTGAAACCGCGCGCAACCAAGCGCCCCAGGTAGGTCGCTGTGGGTGCGTCTGTGAGCGTACTCTGTCGCTTCGCCCAACACTCGTGCGGGATGGGCCCCTCCCCGGTCGGCCTTCGGTGGTCGGACGACGCAAGGTCAGCCGCGACCGGCGCCCTGACTTTGTCACCCAACGCACAAGCCGCTACGCGAATTTGGGCCCGCATAGGTCACAATGTGCCCAAGCGAACCGTTAGTGATGGCGGTATCCCGGGGTGGCCAACCGTCTGAGTACAGAAGCCGCCGAGGCGGCGCAAACGAGCAATTCGGGCCCTCCAGGCACGGGGTCCCGGTGTGTCGCCGCGCGCTACGACCTCCTTGCCTCGATCGGTCGCGGAGGCTTGGGATCCGTATACAGGGCGCGGGACCGCGTAGATGGCGGCCTAGTCGCTCTCAAGATCCTCGAGCCTCGCCACTCTGACGCGGGGCAACGGCATGCCGAAGAGTGTTTCGAGCAGGAGTTCCGAGCCCTAGCGCAGCTCGCCCACCCGCGCGTCGTGCGCGTGTATGATTTCGGCCGCGAGGGCAACCAACCGTACTACACCATGGAATTGCTCGATGGGGGCGACCTCCGGCAGCTCGCCCCATTGCCGTGGCAAGACGTGTGCCGCCTCGCATACGAGATATGTTCCGCCCTGTCCCTGCTGCACTCAAGGCGGCTCCTACACCTGGACATCACCCCGCGAAATATCCGTCGCACAAACGCCGGTGAAGCCAAGCTGATCGATTTTGGACTCCTGTCTCCAATGGGGCCACCTTCGCTGCTCGCTGGCACGCCCCCCTACGTGGCGCCGGAGTTGGTGGCAGCGTCGAGCCTGGATGGTCGCACCGATCTGTTCTCCCTCGGCGCAACGCTCTACCACGCCCTGACAGGACGTGTGGCCTACCCGGCCAAGGAGCTGCGGCAGCTGCAGGACGCGTGGCGCACGGCACCG
>JAPPOR010001058.1 GCA_028817905.1 Myxococcales bacterium | reverse complement strand
ATCCGCGCCAGCATCAACCCCCCCGTCCAAGGGCTCCGGGTCGAAAGGACCAGAATCAAGGCCGTCGGAATCCGAACCGTCCCCTGCACAACCGACGAGGACCGGCAAACTCGCCGCCATCCCCTCGAGCACACGCCGGCGCGTCAACACACGAGCTCGCTTCACGTGCTTCCCCTTTCCCCTGGCCTAGCACCAGGGTGCGACGACCACCCTCTATCGACACTTGCGCTATTCGTAGCGGCGTCTGCGCGCGCGCGCAACTGCCAGGTCACCCGCGACCAACGTTATCTAACAAGTCAGGCGATCATCACCATGTGTGAGGATGTCGTCTCAGCTCATCGGAGACGATCTGCACGACCCTCCCAGAGCGGATCTCACGGAGAGATCATCGAGCGTGCGCGCAAACCCATGTTACACCCACCGCGTTTGGCTGGGATCGGCAAGGGCCACCGTTCCCCAGCAACAGCTGGCTCCCGCTCTGCCGGGAAGCATCCACCCAGCTGCGTAGCGGTACACGCAGCAAGGCCCAACAGCACGAAGCAGCACACGAGATCTCTGACCATGGGTTCCCTCGACATTGGCTTGGTCGGCGCTCTTGCCTCACCTCGGATGAGCAATGTTCAGCGAACTGGTAGGCGCGACAATGGAACGAACGTCATGTGCCACGTGTCATAAGCCGATCCTCGACCCTATCGAAGGGCGTCCCATCCCTGCTCAACACCTCGTGCGGCATCCGAAGCAGCACGCCAACCGCTTCCGCTCGACACGCGACACCCAGCTTCAAATAGGCATTGCTGAGCTGATTGCGGACGGTCCCCGCACTCGTCCCGAGCGCAAGAGCGATCTGCTTGTTCGTGTACCCCAACGGAAGATACGAGAGAACTTCGAGCTCCCTGGGACTTAGCCCGAAGGAGTCGGGAGCGGGCTCGCGACGCTTCGTCATCCCGACCCCCGATCACCGGAGCGTGGATTGCCGGCGAACCACATCGAAGGCCCAGCGTTGGTTCGTCGATAGCGAACAACTTCATTTGAAACTTCTTGCGCTCGCCGAGAGTCCAGTACTCGGCGACGCGACATTTCTGTCAACATGCTTGTGCTCCTTGGGGAGACACATCTCCCGTCCGGGGGCTGCACCCATTCGCTCGCCTAATGCTGGCGAAAGTTGGGCGCAGCCTTTCGGCGGCGAAGATCCACCGCAGGTGGCGTACGCTACGGACCGGAAACGGACCCGCACCCGTGGTACGCGGGGAAGCTCATTTCCGCCTTCACGTTCTCGACGGCAAGTCGAACAGGTGAAGACGAGCGCGTCTAGCTTCCTACTCGCCACCCATGGTGCCGCCAGACCTGAATCATACGTCGCTCAGCGTCCTGCCAAGTCTTGATATGAACGTTAGAGTCTGCCATCGGACACCTCCCGGCTTGGGTCCAAGGGCTACTAGCACAGGCCGGCGAGGCCGGAAGAGACCCAGTTCACAGTTCGAACCCGACGACCTCACCGATACTGCCCCAGTCCCGATGATCCCGAGCTTTTTGCCCTCTGTGCTGCATACATGCAAACCCGCGTGCTAGCTTCGCGGCATGCTGGAGCCAATCTGGCACGTACTGAAGAAGCACAAGGACGCCATCGGCGCAGCGGTCGGCGTGTTGGGTCTCCTCGGTGGAGGGTTTGCCTGGGTCTATACGGAGAACAAGACCCCCACTACCTCGTTCCATCCATCGATCAGCGCCGGCGGAGGCGTGGCCGCAGGCGGCAACATCCACGTGCTGGGAGACCTCACGACAGGAGTGAGCGGCAAAAGCCTTGCCAAGATCGTACAGGACCACGCCAGGCCACTAGAAAACGGGCACGTTGCACCTCGACAAGCCACCTGGCGTGATCCAGGCTGGTTGCATGGCCATGGTGCGGAACCGGTGGACTTCAATTGCTCTCGTAGCCACGGTGCTGGGCTGTGCAGGGAGCCAGAGCGCCGATGGCGTGGCCCAGCCCTCTGCGACCGAAGGACCCCCTTGGGAGGAGGCAACAAGTGGTGGCGCGGCCACGTCCTGTGCGCCGTGCCCTTCGACCGAAGAGATAGTCGAAGTCAGGCTCGACGACCCTTCGCTAGGCTTCACTCCACGGGATGTAGTCGACTACTTCGCTGGCCAATACGGCGGTACAGTGCTGTGGCGCACCCCATGTGATCAAGATGACTGCCATTCCCCCACGGGAGAGTGTTCGCCGGATATTCCAGACTTCGCGGGAACCACTACGCGCGTGCAGGTTGACGTGCGTCAGATCGGAAAGGCGCGCATCGAGAGGTGCCCCGACTACCCCAAGGACTCCGCTTGCGGCGCGCGTCGACTGTACGTGCCGTTCGAAGTTGCGTTCGCTACAGCGGACGGGATCCTCGAAGCGAGCGTTCGTACGGAAGCTGGGATCACGCCGGACTGTTGTAGCGATCTCGGCGGCACCCTGGAGTCCAGCGACGTTCGGGGTTCGCTGGGCGACCTGCTAGCCGCGGGCACAACCACGGAATGGCAGATCGACTTCCACGGAGGCGCCATCACTGCCGGCCTCTGGGTTTCGAGACCGACGGAACAGCCTGGTGCAGCTGCTGAGGTCCTGAAGCTCGAAGGCATCCCAGACTCCAAGTGCGACGAAACCCCTCTGGGACGCATGCGATGACCTCTAGCCGCCGCGCTCCCGCGCCGCTCGCTATCGTTCGACATCACGTTTCCGCAGAAACAGCCGGCCGACCTCCAGCTCGATCGCCTCAAACGGCGGGATCGCCGCGGAGGCATCATCGCCATACGTGCCAGCCAACATCCACTGGCCTTTCTCGAGCTGAAAGGCCTCCAGCGTGCGGCTGTCCACATCGACGATCCAGTAGTGCGGGATGCCGCGCTCCCCGTACAGATTGCGCTTCTGCACCCTGTTGCGGGCAGCGGTGCCAGGCGAGACCAGCTCGCACACCCGGTCGGGGACCACGCTGATCGGGCGCTGCTCACCGGGATCGGGCAAGCACTCCCGTCGCCAGCCGGCCAGGTCCGGTCGCACGATGTCGTGGGCTCGCGAATGGTCAAGCATTCGACCCCGGCCGCCGGGCTCGGTTCGACGCGACCAGCGATCACTCGCGCCGCGGCGACCTTGCCTGAGCTTGACCTCGGGATACACGAAAGCCAATGCCACCGTCGCGGCTGCCCGGCCCGAGGCGGAAGCGCCGCGGCGAGCGCGCGCCCCCGGCGTCACTGACCCAGGAGCCACCCCGTAGCACGCGGCCAGTGCCCGTCTCCGGACCCGACGGATCGGTAGTCGGGTCCTCGTCGTAGTCGCTGTACCAGTCGTGACACCATTCCCACACGTTCCCGTGCATCTCATGGAGCCCCCAGCCGTTCGGAGGCAGCGACCTAACAGCCACGGTCGCTTGACGATACTCACCCTTCTTGCCGCCCACATACGGGTAGTTGCCATCATAGTTCACTTGCTTGGGCGTGATGGTCTCGCCAAATGAAAACGGAGTGACCGTACCCGCACGACAGGCGTATTCCCACTGCGCTTCCGTCGGCAAATCCCCCCCTATCCAGCGCGCATACAGATAGGCTTCCCACCAGCTCACGTTCACAACCGGGTGGTGGGCCGAGCTCTCTTCTGTCAAGCGACCGCTGAACAGCTCTCGCTCGTGCATTGGATCGAAGCGCTCGTACTCTGCATTGCGAACCGCCGCCTTGCTCAACGCAAACGCCGACACCGTGACTGTGTGGGGGCGCTCGTTGAGTTGACGTTCGGCCTCGGCCTCGTCCGACCCCATCTCGAAGGCGCCCCCTGGTAGCTCGAGATAGTCCGGTTCCGGCGGCCCCCCCTGGGGCCAACGCTCGCAGCGTTTGAAAAACCGCTCGCCGTCCACCGGCTTCGCCCGCCCAGTGCCCGCCAAATGCTCAAGCGCGTAGTAGAAGTAGGCAAGCTCGTCGGTGGTCCGCTCGGGGGCGACCTGCTGCCAGAGCCATCCGATGATGGCCTGCACGTCCAGGTTTCCGACCGCAAGCCAGCGCTCGAGCAGCTGGACCAGGTAGTCGCCGTCCCACTTGCCCTCCCGCAGCAAGCCAAGCGCCTCTACGCAGTCGATGCGCTCCAGCTCCGGCAACACCCGCAGGGCCAGGTCCTCGTTGATCACACTGAGTGCCTTGAGCACCTCCAGGGCACCGTCACCAGCAAGCTCGCACGCGAACGCCAACACCTCAGCCCACTGGGCCATCTGTGCCTCGGTCAGCTCTTTGGCTTGGTCGAGGACGGCCGCGTCCCCCCCCCTGCTTCGCAGGCCCTGGGCCGCTAGAAGCTCCCCAAACTGCCGGTGCAAGAATCGCCAGGGCGCCTGTACACCGTCGTAAGGGGCCAGGACACCAGAGCGGTCCTTGACGTCATCCAAGAACGCCGTCGCGTCCCGCCACGTGGCGAGGCGATCGCGAAGGCCGGAGTCCCCCTTCGCTACCTGTAGCAGCGTCTGTTCAAGCGCCTGCCTTGTCCATTCGGTCTCCGGAGCCTGTTGCAGCTGGTAGCACATCTCCTGCAGGATGGCTCGGGCAAACCCAGCGTTCTGGACCCCCCTCATTTCACCGGCCTCGTCCTCGATCAGCCCGGCATGCCCGCGTCTGAGCAGCTCCTGCAGACTGCGCTCGTACAGGTCCAAGCGATTGTGCGGTGGCCCCTCAGCGTCTTCCGACGAGCTGTCGCGAAGGAACGCCAGAAGCGACAACATCAGCGGCACCCGGCACGCGTCCCGCAGACCGGCACTGGCATCGATCCACGACAGCACCTGCTTCACGGAGGCCTCGTCGCCCAGCCAGTTGTGTAGCAGTTCCCGCTGCCTGGACCGGTCGAGCGGCTGCACCTGCGCCAGCCGATCGTACGGAGTCCCCAAGGGCTGATAGCCAATTGGACGACTGAGCACCACGATGGGCGCGCTCGGAAACTCGTCGGCCCAGTTCCGCAGTCGCGCTTGGACCCATTCGAGTCGCGACTGCGGCACTTCGTCCAGGCCGTCGAGCAGCAGCCACACGCGCGGCATGCCGCCCTGCCCCGCACGCGCAAGTCGCTCCAACAAGCCGGAAAGACCGTGGGCCTTGGCCTTGCCATGCGCACCCTCCAGCTCCGATTGCGCCCAATCGAAGACAGCACGGCGGTGCATCGCCAAGCCTGGCAGCGGACAATAGACCGGCAACGGGCCGGTCTCGTTGTGCGCATGTTCCTTGGCGAGCTGTCGCGTCAGCCGCCGGGCCAGAGTCGACTTGCCCGCACCGGGTTCGCCCCACACGACCCAGCGCGGTGCGGCGCCCCCCGCCTGCACCAAAGATGGGTCCATCAAGTCCCGCAGCGTTTGGCCTTGGTGACCCCCTGCGGAGGACGTCACCTGCTCAAGGGCGCGCTCGCGTGCGGACGAACGCTCATCTACGGCGAGCTCCACAAATACGCGTTCCAGTCCCTCGGAGTGGAAGATGCCGCGCAAACGGCTGTGCTCATCGATCACGAACTGCCGGTAGCGGTGCAAGAGCACACGAGCCTCTTGATCACCAAGCTCACCGCGAACGGTGCGATCGAGCGCTGCCACCTGCCGGCCAACCTTGGCTACCGCGTCGCGAGTCTGCTCGTGCTGACTGACAACGGTCCGAGCCATGCTGACCAGATGTTCCAACTGCGTTTGGTGCAGCCACTGCAGCTCCACCTCGAGCACCTGCCACCACCAATCGCGCTCCTCCCACAGGTGCTTCAGCCGCCCGAGCAGTTCACTCGTCAACAGATCTGCCAGCGCGCGCTGTTGCTCGTGCTCGTCGTCCAGCCGACGCTCTTGCGCCTGCATGCGTTTGATGGCCGAGTCCACGACGAGCCCGGCAACCACGGAACTTGCTGCGGTAGTGGCGGTACCCAGACCCGGCATGCCCAGGCACGTCCCGACCACTTCAGCGGCCACCCCGACCAGTTGCGGGACGGCAGCTTTCCCGTTTCCGGCAAACAGGTCCTGGATGGGCTTGCGGAGCCGGTCATCGACCTGGTGCCAATCGGGTTCTTGGATGCTCGCCCCCTTGGCCATCACCGGCGACGATAGCGTGGTTCATGGGCCTCAGTCACCGGCAGTTTCAACGCCCCTCAACGAGGCAGCAGGCCGGTAGGGCAGCCGAGGTCCTGTGGAGTCGAAAGACCAAGCGCGGCGACGTCGAAGCCATGAATGTTCCAGGCTAGCACCGCCAACAAGCCTCCCGAGCGAACCGGCATTGCGGGCCGTATCACATTCTGCGATGATTCCACGCGGGGGCAGAGAGACGGACTGGGTAGGGGTAGTCGGATGTTTGGGATGAAGCGCGACGGTCTGTTCGGCCTTTGCACGCTGCTCGGGGTGTTGGGCTGCGGGAACGCGGCCATGGAGGGCACGCCGGCAGGCGACGAAGACGCAACCTCGCCCCAGAGGGGCGACGCGGCGATGCCCGCGAACTCGAATGACGCAGGTGATGACAGCCCCGGCCTCGACGTGCCCGACAGTGGAGCGCCCGCGCCGCAGCCGTCGGGCGACGGCGGCGCCATGGACGGGGCCATGGACGTGGCCATGGATGGCGCCATAGGCGAACCGGACCCGGTGCCATGGCCCGAGGGCAGCCGCGTGGTGGACCACGTGTTGAACCTGGTCGGAAGCAAAGGGGTGGAGGAACTCGAAACGTACCTCACGACCCGCGGGCCAAGCGTGCACCCGGTCAACCGCCAGGGCCTGCTTGAGAGCACCAACCTGTTCCTGTCCCTCTATCCGGAAGAGTACGACTTCGTCGTGTTCACCACCGACCACCCGGTCGAGAACACAACCACCGTAGGCAAGTTCCAGGCGATCAACCAGTCCGCCCAACTGGGCACCGGCAACAGCACCGAAGTGCACCCCCCCAACTACCGGAGCGACGGGCACCTGAAGGCGGTCCTGGGTGTGCAGTTCCACGAGCGAGCCTACCCGCCCGTGTCCCACGAGCTGCTCCACTACTACGCGCAGGACCTCGACCGGTCCTTCGGCTTCGGCGAAAGCGCCGAGCGACACTGGGGCCCGCACTGGGGCTACAGCGACGTAAAGGGCCAGCTCGGCGGCTTCGATCGGGACACGCTGGAATGCGTGCAGCCGGACGGCGCGGCGGCGCCCGGAAGCTGCGAAGCCGAGGCGAGCGGACGCACGCGCTATCGGGTCGCCGCCTTCGCCCCCCAGGCCGGTGGTTCCCGACCCTACGCGCCGCTGGAGCTCTACCTGATGGGCCTTCTTCCCCTGTCCATGGTGCCGGACACGATCCTGATGCTGCAGGACGCCGAGCAGGTGGCCGACAGCTACGACGAAGCAACCCAGACGCTGGTCGTCGAGGCGTCTGGCGCCTCGGAGCTGGCGGTTGCAGAGATCGTCGCGAGGCACGGCGAAGTGACGCCACTGTCGGACGAGGAGCGTACGTTCAAGGTCGCCTACGTAGTGCTCAGCGAAGCGCCAGCGAGCGACGCGGTGATGGAAGCGGTAGCGAACTGGGCCGCGGTGTTCGGCGGACGCAGACAAATCGGCGGCATCCCGTCCTTCGAGACGACTACCGGCGACCTGGCCAGGGCGGACACGCGCCTGGGTGAGCGCCGGTCGACCGACGATCCGGCCCCCGATCCACGCCCGGCGCTGGAATGCGACGTGCTCGCCCAGGACTGCGACAACCCCGACCGCGCGTGCCACCAGTTCGCGCCCGGGCTGTGCCAGCTTGCCGGCACCCTGACCCAGGGGGAGCCCTGCAGCGGCAACGACCAGTGCATGCCAGGCCTGGGCTGCGCCGCCGCCAAGTCCGATACGAACGTACTGACCTGCGAGCCCTACTGCGACGCGGCCGACGCCAGCGCTGACAAGGCCTGCCAAACGCTGTGCCCCAGCACCTACCTATTCTGGGTCGACGACGACGACGAGCCCATCGGCGCGGTCTGCCGAGCGCCGTAAACGCAGTCAAAGTGGCGTACCTTCACCACGGGGCTACCGCGCCGCATGTTCCTCGGCCACTGGACCCTCACAAATGCACTTGCGTCGGGGTGCGTGCGATGGCCCGCGCGCGTTGTCGGAGGCGTCGGTCGAGCGAATGCAGGTCGATCGTATCGGCGAGCTATCCGGCGGCACGACGGGCAGCCCGCACGCCGGTGGCCACGGCCTGAGTTGGTAGATCTACAGCAACAACGACCAGATCGTCTTCCACGGCGGTACCTGGGGCTCCCTGGCGTGGATCGACAACGAGCGGGGCTACGCCGCCGTCGTCGCGATGGAAGCCAACGGGGACGTGGGCCGCGAGTTCCAGACTGCAGCGCAGCCAGCCCTGGACCGCCTCTTCGATCGCCAACCATGGTCGATTGGGGCCTCGGGTCTGCGAGGAAGCAGCTGGACACACTCAGGCGAGTCGCCCGAAGGGCCTGCTCAGTAGCTTGAAAGCCGAGCCCACCTGGCTGGGAGGATCGGCAATCGATGCGCTTTCCGAAATTCGTGAGCCAGGCCACGCTCCCGCCCCGCACTGGGCAGCTGAAACTGCGCAATGAAAGGGTCGAAGACAGTGCGATCGTGCACGTCTCCGGTCCTTCGACCTTCGTGGCGCGACGGGTTGGTCCGCCTCGGGGCGTGTGCGAGCTCGGACGCCAGTGGACCCGCGTCCCGGACCCGCTCAACGCCCTCGAGTCGTCCCCCTCATCTGCAACGACCCGCTCGTTCGACCGCGCCGGCACTGTTCGACCTACACGCGGCGTTTGCTCCTGCAACCACGCACCTGGTGTGGGCGTCAGGAGCATCCCACTCGGTGCTCAACCGCCTTCAATTGAGGTATGCTCACATGACTTGCAGCATCGCGGGTTCAAGTACCCACGTGTTTGACATGCCATCCACACAGGTCTGACGGGAGGCTGCATATGGAAGTGATAGTCACCAGCACTGACACCGCCGGAACTGACCTAGATCAATCGAAACCTAGGAGCGATGCCGCCATCGCTGAGGAGACCACCTCCACAACTCCCAAATCCACACCCGAAGCTGGTGAATCGCGGGACTCCCTTGAACGTGACTATGTACGTGAGGCGGTTTGTCAATCCAAACACCTGCTCGGATATAGCGCAGAGACGGGTCGCAAATTCGCGCTCTTCGTGAGAAGTCGGGAAGGCGATTTTGCTCGGGAATCGCTTCTCGTCCC
>JAPPOR010000927.1 GCA_028817905.1 Myxococcales bacterium | reverse complement strand
AGACGGTCCCGCCCCGCCGGAAAGCCGCGAAAACGAATATAGGGACAGGCCCTAATCCCCGATAGTCACCAGGCGCAAGATCGGCCCTTCCCCGGGGGCCCCATCGCCCAGGTCGATGTCTGCCTCCAGAAACCACATGTCGTCGTCGGCCGGATCCGCCAAACGCTGGCGCAACCGGAACCTCCCTGGCCCCACCTCGTCCAGGATGGTTCGGTCTGCCAGTCGGGCCCGGTGATCGAACGGAAGTGTCTCGTAGACTTCAAAGTACGGCGCGAGCGCCCGCTCGATGCGCTCGGCATCCCACGGGTCGTCCGGGTCATGGCGGATGGAATTGGCGGCCTCTTCGAAATCACGTTCCGACAGGGCCTTGAGGATCAGGTGGACCTCGGCCCGCACCCGTGCCCGCAGCGCCTTCCGATCCCGCCGGATGTCAACCGCCTGCGGTTCGTCAAGCTCGGGTCGTCCGGCACCATCGCGCAGCTGTTCCCACTCTTGCAAGAGGCTTGAGTCCACGCGCTCCAGCGTGGCACGCAGGAATCCGATCACGTCGAGCAGGGCCTCATCCACGTAGCTCTCCGGCACCTCCTGTAGCAGGGCCTTGTAACCATCGCTCAGGTACCTGAGAAGCACGCCCTCGGAGCCCTTGAGGCCATAGCGCTTCACGTATTCCGAAAAGGACGCATATTGCTCGTACATATCGCGCACAACCGACTTGGGGCGAATATTGTCGTCGGACAACCATGGGTGTTTGCGCGCAAAGGCGTTGAACGTGTCGTAGATCCATTCTGCATTGGGCTTCGGGTAGCTGACGCGCTCAAGCTCGTCCATGCGCTGCTCGTACTCGACCTTGTCCGCCTTGAGCCTGGCCATCAGCTCGTCCTTCAGCTTGCGCTCTTGCGCGTACAGGACGGCGCGCGGGTGCTCCAGCACCGACTCCACCAAACTCACAACGTCAACCGCAAAGGTGTCGCCGGTCGCATCGAGCTCGGGCAGAGCGGCAAGCAGGTAGAGCGACAGCGAGTGGTGCAGGGAGAAGTCCTCCTGCAGGTCCTCGCTCACACGCACCTGGCTGCCATGACCACCCGCGCGGCGCTGCACAGACACGACCTCGGCACCGAGAAGCGACCTGAACACCTTCTTGGCATGACGGCGATGCTGGCGCTTCTGCACGTCCCGGTCGTGGCACTCGGCGATCAGCCGCACGAGCTCACCGTAGCCCCCATGGCGAAGGTCCGCGCCGTGCTTGCACAGAATGAGAAGCATGCCGTGTGTGACCGCGAAGCGGCTGACGAGCGGCTCGGGATCGCGCTCGATCAACTGGCGAAAAACGGCCTCGTCCCAATGCACGTAGCCCTTGTCAGGCGGCTTCTTGAACGAGAGCTTCTTGCGCTTCTTCGGATCTCCCGCCGCCTTCGCCTCCAGCTGGCGGTTTTCGATCACGTGAGCCGGGGCCAGACAGATCACCGTACCGCGGTCGTCGAACCCCTTGCGCCCAGCGCGCCCAGCGATCTGCTTGAAATCGCGGGCACTCAAGCGACGCACCTGCTCGCCGTCATACTTGCACAACTTGGTAAACACCACCGTGCGAATGGGGACGTTGACGCCGACGCCAAGCGTGTCGGTCCCGCAGATCACACTGAGCAGCCCCTCCTGAGCCAGCCGTTCGACCAGCCGGCGGTACTTCGGCAGCAGCCCCGCGTGATGCAGCCCGATACCGTTGCGCAAGATTCGCTTGATGTCGGACCCGAACGGGCTATCGAAACGAAAGCCACCGATAGCCCGCGTGATGGCCTCGCGCTGCTCGCGCGTGCTGAGTTGGAAACTGCTCAGGGCCTGGGCGAGCTCGCCACACTCCCGCTGGGTGAAGCTGACCACGTAGGCGGGTGTCCGACCGCTCTCGAGCAGGGAGGCGACCGTCTGGTGTAGCGGGAACTCGCTGTACTCAAAGTCGAGCGGCACTGGACGCTCAGCGGACGAAACGATCCGTACCTCCCTTTCGGTGTAGTCGGCCATGTGGTCGACGATCGTGCCCACGTCACCCAGTGTCGCGCTCATGAGGAGGAACGTGGCGTCGGGAAGTGTGAGCAAGGGCAGCTGCCAGGCAATTCCGCGGTCTGGATCGCCGTAGTAGTGGAACTCGTCCATCACCACGTGGTCCACGTCGGAGGCGGTACCCTCGCATAGTGCCATGTTGGCAAGTACCTCGGCGGTGCAGCAGATGATCGGAGCGTCGTGGTTGATGCTGGCGTCCCCAGTCAGCATGCCGACGTGCTCGGCCCCAAACAGGGCGCACAGGTCAAAAAACTTCTCGCTGACCAGCGCCTTGATCGGACAGGTATAGACGAAGCGCTCACCACGGCACATCGCGCGAAAACACATCGCGACGGCCACCAGGGACTTGCCCGAGCCCGTTGGGGTCTTGAGCACCACGTGGTGCCCCGCGACCAGTTCCAAGATCGCTTCCTCTTGGGCTGGATAGGGGTCGATGCCAGCCTCGGCCAGGTAGCTGAGAAAGGCGTCGAGAATCGCATCCGCATCCGGCCCGTCACGCCGGTCCGCGGCGGATGCACCCCCGTCCACGCGGGCAACCCGCTCCATCAGGATGGCACCGTTGGCTGGGTCGGTCACGGTCGCAAGGCTTACACCATTATCCCCGATTGCACATCCTCCAGGGGGCCGCCCCAACGGATCGGGCTCCCATGCTACAGTGGTCAGCGTGCCGCACCGCGCCCCCATGCGCGCCACGCTTGCGCTCGCGACCGTGGTCGCACTGACCGCTGGACCGACAAGCGCGTGCAGACACGAACCGGCCGCGCCGACGCGCGCCGTGCGCGAACCAACACGGATGGCGACACGGTCGGCCTCCCAGACGGCAGCCCCGGCACGTGAAGGTGCCAGCACGGGCCCCTTGGCACCCGCGGTTGCAGCCGAGGAAGCGCTCGGAGCGGCCGATCGCGGTATCTTTTCCGACCTCGACCACCGGGTCCAGCTCACCCTGCCCGCGACCCTCGATCGACAGGAGGCTTTCGCCGCCGTGGACCATGCGCGCGGGCAGCTGGTGCTGTACGCGGGCAAGCGTCCCATCAAGGTCTATCCTCTGGGCGGAAAAGCAACGCTGGCGGTCGGTGACTTGACCCTGCCCCTACGACCCGGCGATCGAGCCGAGCTCTCGCCGTTGCTACGCCGCGAGTCCGTCTTCGTCTACCATGAAAGGGTCGAGCTTCCGCCCGGCGACGCCGACGATGACGGCATTCCGGACCCACTCGACCTGCTGATCGGCGCGCACAAGACTGCGCTAAACGCCGCGAACTACGACGGGCGGTTCGAGCGCATCGACTACCCGGGCGGTGATGTGCCGCGCGAAGTGGGTGTCTGCACCGACGTGATCATCCGAGCGCTACGCAACGCAGGGCGCGATCTACAGCAGGAGGTTCACCTGGATATCAAGCGCCGGCCGCGCGCGTATCCGATGGTCGACAAGCCAAACCCGCATATCGACCACCGCCGGGTCAAGACAGTGCTCCCCTACTTCCAGCGACACTGGGAAGCCCACTCGCCGGAACCGCGTGATCCGAACGACCCACTCTTGCCGGGAGACGTCGTCTTCTTCGATACCTTCCCCAGCCGACCCGGGACGGAACACGTGGGCATTGTCTCCGATCAACACGACGACAACGGGCTGCCCCTGGTGATCAACAACTGGACGGAGGGAACCGTAACCAAACCGATGGAGCTGCTGTCCTGGGTCACTGTCACGCACCGCTTCCGACTCCCCGGCAACCGCGCGAAAGCGGCGCCGATCCACCCGCTCCGGACCCAATTGATTACCGCGGTCGCCGACGACTGGAACACGCACCGGGCAGTCCTGCGACGCTACGCCCGCGACCCAGGGCAGGCCTGGCAGCCCATTGGAAAGCCGGTCCCCGCCGTGATCGGCCGCGCCGGCTACGGCTGGGGCCGGGGGCTTCACGGGCCGGCTGCCCCCGCCGGCCGCCCGGGCCCCACCAAACAGGAGGGGGACTTGCGCTCGCCCGCCGGCGTGTTCGCACTCGGAAAGGCGTACGGATACGGCGAGCGGCCAAACACGCTGCAACTCCCCTACGTTCGCGCCCAGGGCGACCTGCGCTGTGTGGATGACCCGGCCTCGCCCCAATATAACCGGATCGTATCGCTATCGGACACCCCCAAGAGCTGGCGGAGCGCCGAACACATGCGCCGCGAAGATGACCTCTACGAACTTGCGATCGTCGTCGCGCACAACACCCGTGACCGCCGCCGTGGAGGCGGAAGCTGTATCTTCTTGCACGTGTGGGCCGGCCCGGACGTTCCTGTCACCGGCTGCACGGCCATGTCCAAGCAAGCGCTGTGGTCGCTCGCCGCTTGGCTTCAGCCAAATGGCGCGGCCCTTGTGTCCCTGCCAAGGAGCGAGTACGCGGCCCTGGCCGACGCGTGGTCGTTGCCGCCCTTGTAGCGAGCGAAACGGTGGTGCTCAAGCACCCGGTGAAGCCACGGGCAAGCTCGGCCGTCCCGTGCGAGTAGCCCGCCCCTGGGTTCCAGTGCTACACCGGGCCCATGGTAGTAGGGCCCTGTGGTCGACACCGCCCGGACAGAATTTCCCAACGGAGCTGGCAGCGTCCATCTACGGGGCTGGTTCCGCCCGTTCCCCGCGCCCTACGGGCAGTCCTGGCAATGCTCGCAACCCTTGTTCTTTCTTGCTCGCGGTCTGACCTTCCGCTTCAGAAGCGTTCCCCGGCGACCCGCGACACACGGCTGCCTGACTTCAAAGAAGACCCGACGCGAGCGAGGGCCGATCGCATCGACCTCCTGTTCGTGATCGACGACTCCGGGTCCATGCAGGACAAGCAGCGGCTGTTCCGGCGGGCGCTCCCGGACATGGTGGCTCGGCTGTCCCACCCGCGGTGTGTGGACAGTGAAGGCGTTCCGCTCGCGAGGCAACCCAGCAACCCGGGCGCCCCTTGCCCGGACGACGGATTTCGGGAGTTCAATGCAGTCCAGGACATGCACATCGGAATCGTGACCACTTCGGTGGGTCCCGCTGGCGTGTGTATGTCGGGCTTCGGCGACCGGCAGGGCGCCCACCTGGTGCCACCGCCCCCTGAGTTCCGCTACCGTGGGCTGCCGTTCCTGGCATGGGATCCGGAGGGCGTGAAGGACCCGCCGGGCATCCGCGACGTACAGGTCCTCAACGCCGCCATGGCCGACCTGGTTGAACGTGGAGGCGGTGGCTGCCCCGACGAGGCCTCACTGGAAGCGTTCTACCGGTTTCTGATCGATCCCGAACCGCCTACAGCGATCGTGAAGGTCGCCTGCCCGCCCAACGCCACGACGTCCGAGTGCTTGGCACCCGTAGACACCGACGTGGCGCTGCTGGCCGAGCGCGAAGCATTCCTGCGGCCCGACTCCCTGGTCGCCATCATCCTGCTATCGGACGAAAACGATTGCTCGGTCGCGCCGGTGGGAGACGCGCAGCGCTTTCTGACCGACGAAGAACCCATGCCGCGGGCGACAACCGTCTGCCGCGAAGCACCGGAAGACCCATGTTGTCATAGCTGTGGCGCCCCCGCACCCCCGGGCTGTCCACCCACGGACATGGACCCCACCTGCCAGCGTGGACCGTACACGGAGGAAGAGGATCCGCTCTTCCTTCGGTGCTGGGAGGACAAGCGTCGCTTTGGACGAGCGTACCGCTACCCAGTCGACCGCTACGTCCAGGGCCTGACGTCCCAGGTGATCACGGACCACACCGGCGAAGCTCGAGTCAATCCTCTCTTTTCGGCCATTGGCACCGACGGGAAGCCACTGCGCGACCCGTCGTTGGTCTTCTTCGCCGCGATCGTGGGCGTGCCATGGCAAGACCTGGCCGCCGACCCAGGCGATCCGGATGAGCTGCACTACCTGGCAGGCGAAGCACTCCAACAGGCCGAGCTCTGGGACCTGATCCTGGGGAAGCCAGGCGTGCCCCCGTCCGACCCCCTGATGATCGAGTCCCTGCGTGAGCGGTCGGGTGTGCACCCGATCACAGGAGAGCTCGTGCAGCCCGCCACGACCCGCAACCGACTCGCGAACCAGATCAATGGCCATGAAATGGCCCTGCTCGCGAGGCCGCTGGAGGAACTGCGATCCGACCTGCAGTACGCCTGCATCTTCCCCCTTTCGCGACCGCGTGACTGTAGCCAGAGCGGTCCGGGTTGCGATTGCGGCCAAACACCCGAAGTACAGCGCAAACCGATCTGCCAGCGCCCCGATGGCAGTTACGGACCGTTCCAGTGGGCCGGCAAGGCCTTTCCCGGCGTACGCCAGCTCGAGGTGGTACGCCGCCTGCCGCGCAATAGGATCGCCGCATCGATCTGCGCCCGCAACGTGAGCGATGACAGCCGCCAGGATTTCGGCTACCGCCCCGCCCTGGAAGCACTGGTGGACCGTCTGCGCCTTGGCCTGGAGTGAGACCCGCTGGGCTAACCCGCATCTCTCACCAACACGTGAGATGTTCGTGCAAGCGATCGAGTGCACAGGGATTTCGGTGAGGGAAGGGAATACACGCTGTATTTTCGACCGAGGCGAAAGCGCCGTGGACTCGAGCGGTTGTGCGAGGGCGCGCGAGTTGGTGAAGATATGCGGGCCAAGCTTTCCTCACGCCGGATCGGGCAGGGGTACAATGCGAGGGCGGATCTTGAAGCATGGCTGCTGCGCACGCGCTTGCGCACACTGAAGCGGCCGCAAGGTGAACGCCACGACGGTCCGGCTGCGCAACTCGTTGCCGCAAGCCAATCATGGGCCAATACTGCGTGTTTCCATTCCCGCAGTCGCGTCGTAGAACGGGCCCGGTCAGGACGACGGCACGAAGCATTTGCCGCTGCAGCGCATCGCCCCGATCGACTGTGCAGCTGGCATCGAGGAGCAAGCATGACAAGAAGCGAGATGGTCGGGATGCGGGTGAGCAAAGGCCCAGAAGCCCTCATCGCGTGCTGCGCGGCTGCTTTCGCAGCGGCCTCACTTGGCTGCACGAGCGACACGTCGGTTGGCCCCGCGGCCGCGGAACCGGGAAGCGCCGCGCCCACCCACGACGTCTCGAACCCCGCCACCCGTCCTGAGGTCGCGGCAGCCCCCGAAGGCACCTCAAGCATGGGGACGGCCTGGGGTGGCCCAGGGCGAGCGCCGCAAACCGCACCTGCACCGAACCCCGCGGGTGCAGGCAACGCACCGCCTGGGTTCCCGACTGGCACGGAGAGTCCCGGCGCGGGCAACCAACCGACGATCGGTCCCGAACACCAGCTCGACGCGGGCTCCGCGACCGGGAACGATGCTAGCGCCCCCGACACCGAAAAGAGCCCCGCCGACGATCCACGTACGCCTCCGGATGTGGCCCGGTCCTGGCACCAATGGCCCCTGCCGGGCAAGGACTACAGCAACACCCGGTACACGCGAGACTCGCCCATCACCAGCAAAAACGTGGACCAGCTTTCGGAGGCGTGGCGGGTCGAGCTTCCGGGCCTGGTGATCGCGTACGGCCTGTGTTCGACCGTGCCGATCATCGTCGATGGGACCGTCTACATCGAGGACCTTTCTAGCTCCGTTCGTGCCATCGATCTGAAGAGCGGACGCGTCAAATGGGCGGTCCAGGAAGCCAACTTGAACCCCGGACCCAACGGGGTTGCGGTGGGCTGGGGGAAGGTCTTCGCGATCCGTGGTTCAGATTCCGTCGTCGCCTTCGACGCCGAGACGGGCGAGGAGCTCTGGAACAAGCGCGTGATCGACACCGCGACGGCGGGAATCGACATCCAACCGACCGTGTTTGATGGGCAAGTGCTCGTGAGCACCGTGCCGATTAGCACCCGAGGCATTTACGTGGCCGGCGACCGCGGCATCCTGAAGTCACTGGATCAGGAAACGGGCGAAGAACGTTGGCGGTTCGACACCATCGCGTCACCCGACGACGTCTGGGGCGACAGCGGCGTCAACTCCGGAGGTGGGTCCTGGTTTCCCCCGTCGATCGACGTTGAGAGCGGCCGGGTGTTCTGGGCCGTAGCGAATCCCGCGCCGTTTCCTGGGACCCGCAGGTTTCCCAACGGTTCGAGCCGCCCCGGGGACAACTTGTACAGCGACGCCACGCTCGCCCTGGACGTTCGCGATGGCAGCTATCAGTGGCACCATCAAACCATCCAGCACGACTTGTTCGACCGCGACCTTCTGCACACCATGCTGACCACCGTGGGGGATGTGCCAGTGGTCGTTAGCACGGGCAAGGAGGGTCGCGTCTGGGCAAACAGACGCGACACCGGCGAGCTGCTCTGGGGCCCGACATCCGTGGGCGTGCACATGAACGATGAACTGTCTGAGCTCAGCGACACGACGCGGGTACTGCCCGGCTCGTTTGGGGGTGTCCTAACCCCACCCGCACTGGCAGAGGGCGCCGTCTATGTCGCCACGCTGAACGCACCCACAACGTATCAGCCCGATCGCACTGCTTACTTCGGCAGCGAAATCGGAACCATGAACGGCAACCTCGTTGCGATCGACGTGGCCACCGGCGACATCCTTTGGGACACGACGGTCGAAGGCGATCCGACCGGCGGCGTGACGGTCATCAATGACCTCGTGATTACCGCAACCTTCCAGGGCAAGGTCTTCGCCTACCAGCGCGCGACCGGGCAAGAAGTGTGGAACTGGACCGCCCCGGGCGGCATCAACTCCTGGCTCTCGGTCGCGGGAGACATGCTCATCATTCCCGTTGGCTCCTCTGTCCCCGCGGTCGTGGTCGCGCTGCACCTCGGTGGCGATGGCACGGAGCCCGGGTCGACTGACCCTGGTGACGCGCCCGACGATGGATCGGCGTCGCCCGCGGCACCCGGTACGTTTTCCGCCATCTACCAAGACATTCTGGCACCCAAGTGCGCGGGCCCAGTGTGCCACGGGACCGAGTCCACGGGTGGAAGCCTGGTCGTCGACGGAAGCGCCGACGCGAGTGCAGTGCGAGCCACCCTGATCAACCGCGCTCCAAGTGGCTCCGAGTGCGGAACCGCTGACCTGCCGCTGGTGGTGCCCGGCAACCCCGACCGAAGTCTGCTGTACCGCAAGCTCTCGGACAACCCACCGTGTGGCGCTCGCATGCCCCCCACAGGAGCGCTAACCGCCGATGAGCTGACCAGCATCCGCACCTGGATCCAAGACGG
>JAPPOR010000175.1 GCA_028817905.1 Myxococcales bacterium | reverse complement strand
TAACCGTGAGATGTTCCACCCCGAGACGAAGCTCACGACTGTCGGGCCGGCGTTCGATGATGTGTGCGGAGTCGACCACGCCTGCATCACCGAACTGGCGGCGAGCGCGATAGATGTCCAGGGCAAGCTGCGCAGAAGTGGTCGCAAGCATCTTGAGCAGCCTTCCCTGCTCTACCCAGCCATGGCTCTCAACCGCAAGGTCCGGGTCCAGTTGATCCTCGATGCGGAGACGCGCGAGTGTCAGCAACATGTAGCCATGGGCCCGTGGGCGCAACGAGACCCGGGCGCTGTCGTGAACCACGGTGATACCCACGTGCTCCTCGTTGCGGCTCACCTCGAACTCCAGCGCGAGCTGGCCTGGAGTCATCAGGTGCCCGCGCGTCGCTGACGTGGAGAACACCACCGCTCCACGCTCAAAACGGAAGCTGCGGCCTCCGGCTTCGATGACCTCGTCTTGTGCCGGAGCCCAGACGCGGTCAGAGCACTCCGCCAACCAACGACCGTCCACATCGCAATAGATGGCGACTTCGGGCGCCGACTGGTCCGGCAACCCGATCATCCCGTCCTGCAACGCGACTCGCTCTCCGGTATCGAGCGCAACGGCTGTCGGCAATGGCGGGTCGTCGTCGACTAGCTCGAACACCCGCGGGCACTCCCCAAAGCGCAGTTCGGCCCCTACCCTAAGCGGCATCCTCACCCCGGCCTCAAGGCGCTTTCCCCCGAGGAAGGTGCCGTTCAGGCTGGCCAGGTCGAGCAGTTCCCAGACCTTCCCGGTCCAGCGCAAGCTCGCATGGCGCCATGAGATCGAACTGTCGTCCAGCCGAAGTGCCGCATCCGGGCCGCGACCGACCAGATGATCGCCCCACAACCGAAAGCGCTCACCATCGTCGCACTCAAGCAGCCCCATGGAGCGAATCCCTACCACAGATGTGGGGCCGTTTGCGCGACGGCGAAGCGACCCGTTGTCGCGAACCAGCCGACCACGACGACCACGAGCGTGAGCACGGGGGCCAATGCCGCCGGGAGGGCTGTGCTCCCAGATTCGTCGACCCCGGCCTGCCAGTCCACGGACTGGACTACTTGCTGAATACCTCTCGCAAGCCGCGGGCGGATGGCTGGTATGATTCCGGTGTCGAGGCATCGACAGCGGCCCCCGAGGACGGTTGCCTTGAGCTCGGTCCGCCCGACCGTGTGCCCTCCGGACGCTCGAACGACGGCCCCGTAAGTTGGACCGTCTCTGTCCCGGGGGGTGCCGCTTCCATCTTCGAACCGACGCGCGTGCCATTCCGCGCAGCGTCCCGGCGGTGGGCATCGGTTGAAGGCGAAGCCCGCCGGGTAGGAGTGTGACGGTCCGCCCGCGGCTGACGCCCGCGGCTGACGCCCGAGCGCCGCGCCTTCCGCCGACTCGCCCGCGCCGTGGGGCGCACGCGCGCGGCGGCGGGTGCGGCCCGCAGCGCTGGCCCAGAGGCGGCCGGTGGCACCCGCCCTCCACGCGCGCTGTGGTCGTACGCAGGCAAGGGAAGACCGGCATCCGCCCGCGTCAGGCGGGACTCCGGCACCAAAGGGGGGACCGTGGCGTGGGAATCCGTCGCAACGCCATCAACCCGTTCGCTAGAATCGCGGGCCCCGTCACTGTCCGGGTCGCGGCTGCGTCGCGGTGTGGAATCCACTGCACTGCGCACATCGGAGGACCCCACTTGCGGCCGTGGTCGGAACAGACCACGGCCGGCCGCCGCCGCTACGATCAAACCCGCCGCGATCATCAGAGCACGGGTGGCCAAGCGGTTGCGTCGCTGCAGGCGCCGAAGAACGACGCTCGCGCTCCAGCCAGCCTGCTCGGCGGGCGCGCTGGAGCCGCTCCCAGTTTGCACCTCTTCCGCCTGTAGCTCGGGCTCCCCCCCGGATGATCCGAACCCCCCAACCGCACCCGGTGAGTCGTAGACGCGCTCGGACCGGGCCGCGTCCTCCGAAGCTTGAAAGCGGGCAAAGCGCGGCTCGGTCGGGGCGAGCGCTCCCTCCGGTGCCAAGGCTCGAGCAAGTGCCCGGCAGTCCTCGAAGCGGTCAGCTGGATCTTTGGCGAGGGCGCGGACAACGACCTGACTGAGTCGTTCCGGGACCTGGGGATGCAGGAGGTGTAATGGCTTGACCTCCTCTGTGCAGATGCTCAGAAACAGCTTGGGCAACGTGGCGCCGGTGAAGGGCGGAGACCCCGTCAACAGATAGTGAGCAATGGCCCCAATCGCATACACGTCGGCCCGATGGTCGACGCTCTGAGCTCCCTCGATCTGCTCTGGCGCCATGAAGCTGGGCGTTCCGAGGGTCGCTCCGGTGGCGGTCAAACGGGCCTGGTCCGCGTCGGACAACGGCGTCTTACATACCCCGAAGTCCAACACCTTGAGGAAGTCGCGCTGCTTGCGACGCACGATAAACAGATTCTCAGGCTTGAGATCCCGGTGGACAATACCCGCGTCGTGGACTGCGCCAAGCGCCTCGCACAGCTGGATCAACAGTTCCTGGGCTGCGTGCGGCTCCATGGGACCGTCCGCCGCGACCTTCCACCCGAGGTCCACTCCCTCAAGGTACTCGAGCACGAAGAATAGCAGTCCGCCGTCCAGCTCCCCCATATCGGTGACGTCGACGATGTGCTCATCGCCTACCGCCGCCGCGGCCTGGGCCTCCCGTACGAATCGCTCGGCAAGCTCCTGCGAACCCAGCGCGTCCGCCGCCAACGTCTTGATGGCGACCCGTTTCCGCAGACGCGTGTGTTCCGCAAGGTATACTACCCCCATCCCGCCCTTGCCGATCCGCCGCAAGACCCTGTATCGGCCATCCAAGACCTGCCCGATCAAGGGATCCCGCGTGCGCGCCGGCCTCGGTTTGCGGGGCTCCCCACGGTCGCTGGCAGCGTCGTCACTCAATCCACCCCGGAGGATAGAGCCGGCCACCAAATTGTCCACATGACGGGCGCATCCACGGTCACCAGACGGAGCGCACGTGCATACGGCCCCCCGCGCCCCAGGGACGCACCCCTACACGGTGAGGGCCAAGGTCGGGCAGGGTTCCGGGATATTCTTGAGTTGGTGCACGCCGTACGTCCCCGAAACTCCCCGCAGCTGCGGGCGACACCGCTCAGCCACGGGTGCCGATACGAGCACGCCGCCGGCCTCCGCCTGTGCTTGCAGCCGCGCCGCAACATTTACGGGGTTGCCGTATAGTCTACCGTGCACGTCGATGACATCCCCGGCCTCGATCCCGATCCGATAGCGGATGCGCAGATGATCGGGCACGTGACGATTCCGCCAACCTTCGGTCCACTGAACATACATGGCGCACCTGATCGCGGCCCACTCCCTGTCGAACTCAGCCATGAGGTTGTCGCCGGGCGCGTCTACAACCCGCCCCCCGAATGATTCCACGGCACCCGCCAGCCACCGGGTACTGCCGAGCAGCGCTTCGACGGTGCCCGCGGCGTCCCGCGCCATCATGGCCGAGTAGCCGACGACGTCCGCATTCATAAGCACTGCGCGCTTCGTT
The DNA here is from genome assembly GCA_028817905.1 of Myxococcales bacterium. GTDB lineage: Bacteria > Myxococcota_A > Polyangia > Polyangiales > JAFGIB01 > JAPPOR01. The sequence continues at coordinate 5,682 of JAPPOR010000175.1, read as the reverse complement.
TCGCGTCTGGGCGTCATGATGGTGAAAGCTCCCCTTGCAAACTTCCCTTGACCTTGAGGATCTATGAGCTGGGCCACAGCGGGTCCATTGCAGGTGATTTCAGCTGGCGAGGGGCGCGGAACTCATCGGAATAGGCCAAATTGGCCAACAGACTGGTATCCTCCCCTTCAATGGGTTCTTTGGTGGCCAGCCCAGCCGCGGTCTTCTTGCTGGGTCTGTCACAGCAGCACGCGACGGGCGCCCTTTCTGTAGCCGGGCGCACCTTGTTTGTACGCAGCGGACGCTGCGTGGAGGTGACGCCGACCGAGACGGACGAGCCGATCGTCGACTTCCTGCGCCGCAGTGGTCAGATCGACCACAACTCGCTGCTCGCCGCCCAGTCGGAGGCAGACGACCATGGCAAGGTCCGCGATCCGGCGTCCACCAACGATCTCATCGAGCGCGCCGGCGGACTCTCGAAACTTTCCCGGGAGGCACGGGTCAGCCTGCGCCGGGCGCTGTTTCTCGATCGCCTTGTGCGGGCGCTGCGGGAAATGGGGGAGCGGAGCCTGGCAGCGCTGGATCCCAGTGGCACCACCCCGCGCGTACCACCCGATGCGCGCGGATATGACCTGTTGCCAATGGTCCTCGACGCCCTGGCCCGCGTCGCGACCACCGACGACGCTGGGGTCGTCGGTGCCGCCCCGCAGGCCCGATTACAGTGGCTGCTGGGACCGTTCGTGGCTCAAGCGCGGACCTGGGCTGGCCTGCAGAATGTCACGGGCGAGCCGACCGTGGCGACCGTACTGAAGACGGCGCCGGCCGCCGCGCCCAAGATCGCGGCGATCGTGCGGGCAGGAATCGCGCGCCTGCAGGAGCCTGCAGAGGCCTCAGAACGAGAAAGCGGACGCACAGGGACGCTACCGCCCCCAGCGCCGCGCCTGAACATGGCCCCGCGCGCCATCTCGTCCTTGCCCCCCGAACCCTCCACGCGTCCTCCACGCGGCCGGCTCGAACCCGGACGAGCAGGCGCCGCAGCCGAACCCATCGACCCTGAAAGGCCGCCACCCCTGCCCCCGGTTGATCCCGGACTCGCCGACCCCCTGCGGGAGCTGGAGCTCGAGATCGAGCGGCTCGAGCGCGATGGGGCGCCGGGCAGGGACCGTGCCCAACGATGGATCCAGCTTGCCGATCTGTGGGAGCGACGCCTGTTCAGTGTAGCGGAGGCGACCAGAGCCCTGCGCGAGGCGGCGGCAGCCGACCCGCGAGCACCGCAGCTGCTCGAACGCACCGCACGCAGCTGTGTGGCGCTGGGTGAGCACGAATTAGCGCTGGCGTACGCCGATGCCGCAGCCCAGGTAGCCGATGACCCGGTGGGACGCCGGCAGGCCCTCTCTCTGGCCGCTCAGATCGCCCTGCGCGGCGGCAAGCCGGACAACGGATTGGAGCGCCTCAAGGCACTGTGTAGCGAACCGCCGGGGCGGGGACGCGACAGCGAAGCCTCGGAAGCCAGCCACGAACGTCTCTACCTGCTGCTTGAGCCGACCGACCCGGTGGCCGCCGCTAGCGTAGCGGCCCGCCACGCCGCGCATTGTCCCGACGCACGACGGGCCGCGTTGTTCTACCGCCTGGCACTCGCCCACCGAACCGAGGCCCCCCTGCTCTCCGAAAACCACGCCCAAGTGCTTCGCCGCACGCAACGTCCGGGTGCGGCCATCGCAACTCTCGGATGGGCGGCCAACGAGCAGTCAGATCCGGTCCAGGCGGCCCGCCTCCTCAAGGGAGCGGCGGTAGTGGCCGCCGAAGCGAACCGAACCGAAGCTGGCCTGTCTCTGCTCAACCGAGCCTACGACCTTCAGCCTGAGGACCCGGAGCTACAAGATAGGTTGGCCGGGATCCTGAACCGAACCGGCCAAGACGAAGCCCTATCAGTGCTCCGCCTGGACCTTGTCCACCACCCCGGTCCGGTCACCTCGAGTACCCGCCTGGAGCAGGCAGCCATCGCCGCCGAAGAGCTCACGGGTGAAGGAGAGTTTGCACGCCTGTTGCGGCGGTCGCTGGAAGACCCAGGCGAAGTTGACTTTCACAAGCTGGCCAACAGTCTCAACCGGCGCGCCAACGAGACGCACGATCCACAAGAACAGGCAATCTTGTATCGCCGCCTAGCTGGGCTCCGACACGCTGCGGGCGATTTGCGCGGTACGGCAAGCGCCGCACTGCGTTGCCTGGCCCTCGCGCCTCAGGACACGCTCGCGATCGCGCGCCTGTTGCGAGCCGCAGGCCGCCTTCAAAGCAGCACGCCGCTCCTCGAAGCCCTTGGCTATGCTACCCGGACCGCCACCGATGAACAGGCGCGGGGCGCCCTGCTCACGCGCACCGCCTGGCACCTGCGTCGGAGCGGACGAACCCTCGAGGCACTCGACCAGGCCGAGGCGGCACTCGTTTGCGACCCCGACAATGGTGAAGCGGCGTACTTGCTCGCCGCATGCATTGAGGCCCTACCCGAGGCGCGCCGCCGCACGGTGCTCGCGACTTGCCTAGCTGCCCTGCCGGATGATGTCGTGCTTCTGCGAGCCCACGCGCGCGCCCTGGTCCGCGAACACCTCAGCGCTTCGCGGCCGGACATGGAAGCCACCCGCAAGCACCTCGATGCGTGGCGACGGTTGCTACCGCGTGATCCCGAGCCCCACCACTTGTTACTACAGCTGGCGAGCCGGGAGGAAGACGCACGCTCGATCCGGATGGCAGCCGAGGGGGCTCTTGACAATCTGCTCCGGCCCGAGCGTGTCCAGGACGTTCGAGCGGCTGCAAACCGCCTGGCGGAACTCGGAGAGCTCGCACCCGCCACCCGGCTACTGCTGCGCGTTGGGCGAACAACGGTCACCCGTGATCCCGCCGTGGCTGACCAGGCGCTCGAGTACGCCCGCCTGACGGCCGACACCGAGCTGGTGACGCGCTCGCTCGAGTGGCGGGCGAATCTGCTCGAAGGGGACTCGCACGCCCGCGCCCTGTCCGCGATCGCGACACACCACCAACGCGAGGGCGACGCCCTGTCGGAGCTGCGCGCGCGCATCCGCCAATTGCTCGCCGCAGGCCCGGGGTCCGACGCTGCACGTCGTCTACTCCACCTGTTGGTAGGCTTCAGTGATCTCCCGCGGCTGCTGGCGCTGCTAACCCTCGACCTTCAGATGGCCCCGTCTGCGGAGGCGCGCAATACGCTTCGGGCCCAAATGGCGCAGGCTGCCCTGGCCCTCTCGAGCGACGGCGCTGAGTGCGACCGACAACTGGATGCGTGGGTAGCCGCCGACCCCACCGATCGAGGTGCCCTTCGGGCGCTACTGGCGTTCGTGCTGGGCACGCACGGCGACGATCACCATGCGGGTGTCGCCATGGGCCTGTCGGTCGCTGCCCGCGCCCCGGAATCCGCAGGGGCGCGGCTTCGATTGTGGCTCGCCCAAACTGCGGAACTCCGCTACTCCGACCGGGACCTGGCGCTCGCCATATGCGCGCGCGGCGCGCCGGACCACCCCCTGTGTGGCGAGTTACTGCTGATGGTTGAACGGCTCACCATGGAGCGCGGCGACATGCATACGGCCATGGGCGTCTACGACACCATGGTGGAGCGAGCGGCCGGCAACCATGGGCGTCGGGCACTGCTGTACCGCGCGGGACGCTGGCTCGAGCAGGCTGGACACACCACCGAGGCGCTCGCACGCTTCGCCGCAGCCCTCGCCCTCTCTCCCTCGCCGGGCGTCGTCCTCAACGCCATGGCGCGCGCCGCCATCGCAAGCGACGACGTCGGGCCCGTCGTAGATGCCTACCTGCAGGTCGCGAAGGACTCGACACAGCCCGACGCAAAGCGTCACTGGTGGAAGGAGGCACTGGAACTGTGCCAGGCGCACGAACTCGGTGCTCGCCGTGAGTTTGTGGCCTTGCATGGACTGTCGCAGCTCGAGCCAAGCTCCGAACTGGACCGCTCGATGTGCGACTGTCTGCCTCGTCTCCTCACCGAAGATGAGGACATCGGCAGGCAAGCGGTCTCAGGCCTTGAGCAAGCCTGGAATCAGCGCCTCGCAGGCAGTCCGGATCCTGAAACGCAGGTGCAGCTCCTGCTGTGCCTTTCGGAGCTACCGCGCGCCTGCGGTGGCGACGAACAACCCGCCCTCGCACATCTCGACCGCGCCCTGGCCATTGTCGACAAGGCTGGGCTTACCGACGACCTCCACGCAGACGTGCTGTGCGCTCGGGCCGTGGTGCTGCGATCGCTCAAGCGGTCCCAGGAAGCCCTGGCCGCCGTGCGCTCCGCCCAGACTGTCGCGCCGGCCCACCGGTACGCGCGCGAGCTGTTGGAAGAGCTCTCATCATACTCTCAAGCTGGGGCCGGTCCAGCCAAGACACCGGACCCTACGCCGGCGACGCCCCCCCCCTCGACACCCGGCCTAGCCAGCGATCAGCCGGACACCCTCGACATTCCGCAGGCGGTCGCTGGCTCGCGCCGAACCGCCAGTTTCGCGCGACCCGACGAGGCACTCCTGGCCCGTGCCAGCCTGTCGCCACGGCCACCTATCAACGAGGCCCAAACGACCACCGGACGAACGACGCCGGGGGTGCAGGCACCCGACGACGCAAAGCAGGAAGGCGATCTACGGGCCGCTGCCGAGCGTGGTGACTCGGAAGCACTGACGGGCCTTGCGCGGTTTCTGGAGACAAAGCCCGATGCACTCCCCGAAGCACATCACTGCTACGCGCGACTCGTCAGGAACGAGCCCTTTCGCACAGACGCGCTGCGTGGCTTGCATCGTACGGCCCTCGGCCTGGATGCTGGCGCCATCGCTCAGGTCACAGCGCAGCTGCTGGCCGCGTTCGATGCCGACCTCGACCCACCTCCCGTGCACCCGATCGATCCATCCCAATGGAACCAAGGTGAACTGCGTACCCTACTCGAAGGGCCAATCGACGGTGATCTGTGGCACCTGCTTGCGATGACCTTCGACGCCACGCGCTCACTGTCAGGTCTGCACAAGGAACTAGCAAGCTACGGCATCGCCGAGCGGGATGCCGTCACCGAGCTCGACGACGGTCCCCTCGCGCAGGCGCTGGCCTGCGCCAAGCGCGTTCTGGGCTTCGCCAACACCGCGATGTACGTTCGACAGTCAGACGAACCGGGGCTCAGTGTGGCTGCACGCACCCCCCCGACCATCATCGCAACCACCGCGCTTGCCACGGCTCCGGGCCTGCAAGCCCACATCGCAAAAGCCCTGGTGGCCGCACAGCCGGAGCACGTTCTACTGAACGGCCTGGCACCAGACGAAGCCGCCACGCTCCTCGAAGGCCTGAAAGCCGCCTTCGGACCCGCGGAGCAATTCGCAGGCCGGTCTCGCGGCGCCAAACTGGCGGCCTCGGTCCTGTGGGACGGCATTCCCAAGCGCAGCCACGCCTGGGCCCAGGCCACGGTCGCCGACAACCTGGGAGTCCTGAACTACGACCATCTGCACGCTGCATCCGGAGTGGCCCAGATGCTCGCCGCACTGTTCGCGACAGCCTCCCCGACCGAAGCACTCGCAACCGTCGTGGATCCTGCCCAGCTCTCTGACGAGATGCGGTTTCAGCAAGTATGCAAGGAGCACCCAGTCGCCTGCGAGGTGATTCGCCTCGTCCTATCCGACGAATACCTCTCTGCCCTCACGCAGTCGCTCTAGCCCG
>JAPPOR010000889.1:3725-9218 GCA_028817905.1 Myxococcales bacterium | reverse complement strand
ATGTTGGCGGCGGTGGCGGCGGAGGCGGCAACAGCAGCGGCGAGAACGGCCACGATGGTGAAAACGGCCGCATCGGGACCAACGCCTACGCAAACGGTGGCGCCAACGACGATGACGGCGGCGTCGGCGGCCGCGGAGGTACGGCCATCAGTACGCCGACCGGCGTCGGAAGCAGCGGACTCGGCGGTGGCGGCGGTGGCGGCGGTGGCGTGGGTCGGACGGCCCAGACGCCTGCACCGCCCGCGTTTACCCTCGAGGCAGGCGACGAAGTGTCCTGTGATCGCGGTGGGGTCGCCACCACGTCGGCCACCACCACCCTCAACGTGGTGGCCGGGACCACGTACTACGTCCTGGTCAAGAGCTTCGGCGCCGGCGGCGTCGGTGACTACCAGCTCACGACCGAGTGGGCCGACGACTGGGCGGGTTGCGACGAGGCGCCGCTGGGCAACGACGCCTTCTTCGAGTTCGACGTCACCGGTGCCGGCGGCACCGTCGCGATCGAGACCAACAGTTCCGCCGCGGACACCGCCATCGCCCTGTACAACAGCGACGGTTCCTTCCGCAGCTGCGACGACGACACCGATGGCGACGTCTCGCTCACCGACAGCCTCTCGGCCGGGACGTACTACGCCGTCGTCCGGGAGGACAAGGACTACGCGGGCTCCGATCACACCGTCGAGATCGGGATCCAGGGTGCCGTCGCGGTCCCGCTGACGCCTTCGGCGCTGGAGTGTGCCGACGGCACCAGTGGCACCGGGGCGACGATCACCCGTGCCCTGTCCGCGGGCACGTACTACGTCGCGATCACGACCAAGGGCACGGCCGGGCCTTTCCAGCTGAGCTTCGACAACGGGGTCAATCACGCCAGCGAGGTTGCATGTGGCTCCACCAGCGTCGACGTGCCACTCACTTCCGGCAACACCTACCACGTGGTCGTCAAGGGCGACACCTCCGGTGTGGGAGGAACCTACGACCTGCGTTTGCGCGACGTGGCCTCGGTGGAGGGCTACGGTTGCGGCGACCCGGCCGCATCGGATGCGTACTTCGAGTTTGACGTCGTCTCGGGCACCAACAGCTTTACGCTGGACGCCAGCGGGAGCCCGACTCCCGTGTCCTACCAGCTTTACCGAAACGGGGGCGCCGCAGAAGGGACCTGCATCACCTCCGGTACGAACACCTACACCAATCTCGCCGCCGGCAAGTACTACGTGCTGGCGCGGCCGAACTCGGCGGTGACCACCGGTGAGATCAGCATGGTGCTTTCGGACGACAACCGGACGGCTTCGCTCGACTGTGCAAATGGCGCCGGGACCGCCGGGGCCGAAGCCTCGATCACGCGTAACCTGCCGGCGGGCACGTACTATGTGGGCCTGACCAGCTCCGATGGTTCGACCGGGGACTATCACCTGTCGGTGCAGAACGACGACCAGGTGCCGACCGGCGCGACCCAGGTGGCCTGTGGCGCGACGATCGCGGACCAGCCAGTGGTTGCCGGGCGCGACTACTACGTGGTGGTCAAGGGCGACGACGCTTCCGAGGCCGGGGCGTTCGACCTGACCATCACGGATGTCGGAAGCGCCAGCAACCCCGCCTTCTGCGGTGCGTCGCCCATGGCGCCCGATGCCTACGTCGAGTTTGCCGTGACCGGCGGCAGTCGCGATCTGACCTTCACGGCCGACGCCGGGTTCGTCTACCAGGTGTTCGACAACGCCGACAGTCCCCAGGGAGGCTGCCGCTCCGGGACCAGCAATGCCACGCTCGGCACCGGCACGTATTACATTCGGGCCCGCGGCACGAGCTACGGGTCCGGCAGCGGCGCCACGCCGGTTTCGATCCGCATCGAGGACGACGCCAGCGACGGGTCACGCGCCTGCAGCGAGGGCACGCTCGGAAGCCCGGCGAGCTTGACCGAAGCGCTTCCGGCGGGCCGCTACTACATCGCTGTGGGAGGCAACAACAACGCCCTCAACGGCGTGGCCGGCACCGTGAACCTCCGGGTCCATGACACCAGCGTGCCGATCCCCACGGGCGCCGTGCAGCGGATCTGCCAGACCGACTACATCGACTGGCCGGTCACCGCCGGTCAGGACTACTACGTGGTGGTCAAGGGCGACATGAACGAGGGCGACTTCGGTCTCACCCTGACGGACATCGCGAACCAGACGAGCCCGACCTGCGGCGATCCCCAGACGCCCGACGCGTTCTACGACTTCGAGGTCGCGACCGACGGCACCGACGTGACCGTGGATCCGACCGGTAGCAGCCAGGCGATTTCCTACGAGCTATGGCATGACGTCAACGCCGATGGCGCATCCACTCTGGACGATGTGCCGGTCGATCCCGGCTCGGGCAGCTGCATCGACAACGCCGCCCAGACCTACACCCTCAACACAGGCAAGTACTACGTGCGCGCGCGTGGCAACGACTTTGCGGGTGGCGCGGGGCACGAGCCGACCCGGATCAGCCTCCGCGACAACACCGTGACCGGGGTGGTGGCCTGCGACTCGGCGCCCATGGCCAGTGGCAGCAAGATCACCTACAACAACCTGCCGGCGGGGACCTACTATGTCGGGGTTACCGGTCGCGACGTGGGTGACGGCAACAGCGGCGCCTTCCAGGTGTCCTTCGCGGACCTGAACGCTGCGGCGCCGGCGTTCGCGACCCAGCTGGCCTGCCAGGCGGGTCCGGTGACGGCCAGCCTGGATCCGTCCAGGGACTACTACGTCTACGTCAAGGGAGCCACGGCGCTGGACGCCGGGGCCTATACCCTGAACGTGACCGACTCCGGCAACGTCTCGCCGATGAGCTGCGGCAACGCCGACCCGGCTGCGCCCGATGCCTTCTACGAGTTCAGCATCGCCGATGCGGCCGGCCGCGACATCTCCCTGAACCTCACCGGGTCGTCGCTGGACGCGACCTTTGAGGTCTACCGCAAGGCGGACGACAGCCTGGTCGCCGGAAGCTGTGGGACGAGCAGCAACGGTGGCACCAGCGTGCACCTCGATCCCGGCACGTACTACATTCGCATCAAGGGCAACGATGCCGCGGCCGCCATGGACAACTTCCTGTTGACCCTGCGCGACGAGACCGTGGTGCGGGCGGATACGTGCGCAGATGGCTCGATCGCTACGGGTGCCGAGATCAACACCACCCTCGATACCGGGACGTACTACGTCGCCATCACCGGCGGCCGGTCCTGGTCTCCCGCCGACTTGACCAACAAGTCCCTGTGGATCGATGCGGCCGACTTCACCACCATCACCACGACGGGCGCGCTCGTGGACCAGCTGGCCGACAAGAGCGGCCAGGGTCGCCATTTGACAGCCACCGGCAGCGATCGCCCCAGCTACGTCGGTGGCGCCTACCCGGCCGTGGGCTTCGACGGTGTGGATGATGTGCTCGCGAGCGCCGGCTTCGCGGCCGAGTCGGGCGACTACTCCGTATTCATGGTCTGGGAGCCGACTGGCGTTCCCGGGGTGGACGGATCGGCGATCGTACGCGCGGGCAACGGGCCCGGGGGCTGGCTGGTACGCCAGGACTACAGCGATCCGGGCCGCGTGAGCCTGCTCCGCGACGCCGACGCCAGCGGCGCGATCGTATACGACGCCACCGTGGGCGATCGGGACATCATCGGCGGCCTGCATCGGTCCACCGGCGACGTGGAGACCTACCTCAACGGCAGCGCAGCTGGCACGGACAGCAAGGCGCAGGTGAGCTGGGACCAGTACTTCGTGGGCGGGCGCGAGAGCGCCGGCTACGGCGTGCCCATGAAGCTGCATGAGTTGATCGTCGTGTCCGGCGTCCTGAGCGCTGCCGAGCGGGAGAGCCTGGAAGGCTATCTGGCCCACAAGTGGGGCGTCTCCAGTGATCTGCCGGCGGTCCATCCGGAGAAGAGCCGCTCGGGGGCCAGCCGGCTCGTGGTCGAGGACACGAGTGTCGGTGGCAACGTGGCCGACCGCGTCGCGTGTGCCGGGGCCGCCGACGAGTACACCCTGGACGTGCCCGCCGTGCCCGGCATGGACTACTACGTGGTGGTCAAGGGGCAGGGCGCGGCGGACCGTGGCCTGTACGATCTCTCCTTGACCGACATCGGAGCCGTCAGCGATGAGGGGTGCGGGGTGGACCCGACCTCTGCGGACGCGTTCTACGAGTTCCAGATCGCCGACGCGGGCGGCCGCGACATTCGTATCGATGTCACCGGCTCCGCCGTCGCGACCCCGGCGTTCGCCCTGTTCCGCGACGACGGCACCCTCGGTGACCGCAGCGACGACACGAATATCGGCTGCGCCACCAACTCGCAAACCTTCGCCGACCTGCCTGCTGGCACGTACTACGTGGTGGCCAAGAGCACCACGACCGAAAACGGAGAGGCCGACAAGGCGGTCGAGGTCTCGATCCAGGATGCGGACGGCCTGGGCTCGCTGGCGTGCGACAGCGGCGATTCGAGCAACGCCGGTCGCATCACCCGGTCGCTGCCGGCTGGCACGTACTATGTGGGCGTGACCGGGCTGGGGGCAGGCGTCACGCGCACCGGTACCTATGAGCTCACGTTCCGGGATACCGCCACCAGTGGATCGACTTCCGGCGCCACGTGGGTCGACTGCGCCCAGGGAACGACCCTCGACGCCAACGTGACCGCCGGCAATACCTACTATGTGGTGGTCAAGGGCGACCTGGCCGCGGATGCCGGTCCCTACTCCCTGGCCGTCACCGACATCGCCGACGCGACCACCGCGGGGCACGGCGTGACCGACATCGGGTGCGGCACCGACGCCACGACCCCGGACGCCTACTTCGAGTTCGACGTGGCCGATGTATCGGGCCGCAACGTGACCGTGGACCTGACGGGCACGAGCTATCCGGGCGCGTTCCAGCTCTATCGGGACGCCGGGGTGGTCGACGACCGCAGCGACGATGTGCCCGTCGGGACCTGTCAGCCCTTCGGTCATGGCGGGGATGTGCCCGCCAGCTTTGGCCTGTCGCAGGGCAAGTACTACCTGGCCCTACGGGGGGACAGTGCGGCCGGCGGCGGGGGCGTGGGCCCATATGACGTCCAGATCCGCGACGACGACGACTACGGCTCGATCGCCTGCGCCGACGGCCTGAGCGGTTCAGGCGCCTATCTGACCCGTGTGCTGCAGCCCGGTGACTACTGGGTGGGCCTCACGGGCCAGACCGGAGCATCGGGCAACTACCAGGTGACTTTCCGCGACACCGCGGTTCCCGTCGCCACCGGCGCGACGCCCGTGGCTTGTTCCGACAGCATGATTTCGGCCTCGGTCGACGCCGGCTCCACCTACTATGTGGTCGTCAAGGGGCTCAACGACGCCGATCAGGGGGACTACGCCCTGTCCGTGGCTGATGCCACCGGTGCGGCGAGCTTCGGATGCAACGATGACACCGTCGCCGGGGACGCCTTCTTCGAGTTCCGGGTGGATGACCCGGACGGCCGCGACGTGACCATCGATACCGAGGGCTCGGCGCTGGACACGG
>JAPPOR010000889.1:0-3095 GCA_028817905.1 Myxococcales bacterium | reverse complement strand
TCTACGAGGATGACGAGACCTACTTCGGCACCAACTACGCCCTGGACGCCTATGGTGCAGGCACCTTCTGTGACAACGATGGTGGCAGCACGGCCGGCGCGTCTTCGATTACCGCGGACCTTTCGCCGGGAAGCTACTATGCGGTCGTCAAGGCGGAAAACGGGTCCCTTGCTTCCATGCCCTTCGAGCTCTCGGTCAAGGACGAGAACGCCAACGCGGCGATCGAGTGTGCGACGGCGATCGACCCGCGCATTCAGCGGACCCTGCCGCCTGGGGACTACAGCCTGGTTGTGTCGAACGACAATACCGCTGGCGGCGCCTACAATATCTCGTTCCAGGATGCGGCTGGCTCCGTCGGTGCCGCCGTGCAGGTGGCCTGCAATGACCTCAATGACGAGATCGTCTATCCGGTGGAAGCCAATACGCCCTACTACGTGATGGTCAAGGGCTCGACCGACAGCGACGTGGGCGCCTATGGCTTGGTGGTCGAGAGCAACGACAACAGCACCTCGGCGATGGGCTGTGGGGCGGACGCGGATTCACCAGACGCCTTCTACCGCTTCAGCGTCACGACCCAGACGACCGTGGCCATCGATACCAACGGCTCCGATCTGGATACCGTCATCGCCCTTTACGACGGCAGCGCCACGAGTTTTGGGACCAACTATGCCAACGACGCCTTCGGCGACGGGACCAGCTGTGACGACGACTCCGGGGTCACGCCGGGCGCGTCCTACCTGGAGGTCACGCTGGCTCCGGGCGATTACTATCTGGTCGTCAAGGGCAAGAACGCCGGCTTCGGGGCAGCCGACCAGGCCTTCGTTGTGTCGCTTCGGGACACGACCATCAATGGGGCGGTGGCCTGCAGCAACGCTGCCAGCGGTGCTGAGCTGACGCAAGTCTTCAATCCAGGGACCTACACCGTGGTCGTCTCTAGCCAGAGCGCGCCCGGCGGCAACTACGACATCTCCTTCTCCGACACCGCCAGCCAGGGAACCACCGCAGGTTCCCTGGTGGCCGGGGGTTGCGTCTACGGCGGCAACCTGTCCGATGTGGCCGTCAGTGGCGGCAAGGACTACTACGTGGTCGTGAAGGGCGACGTCGGGTCCGGTTCGGGCAACTACGACCTCGACATCGTCGACAACACCGTCAGCGACACCGAGGTCACCGGGCAAAATGGGCTCGGGGCGCTGGCTTGCGGCGGCGAGGTCGCCGGGCCGATCCAGGGAGTCTATCCCCCCGGCGACTACTACGTCGTCGTGACGGGTGACAACTCGAGCCAGGATTCGGGCTCCTACACGCTGTACGCGACCGACGTCGGTGCCTACGCCGACAACAACTTCGTGGCCTGCGACGACGACAGCGGACCCAATGGTACCTCGGTCATCGAGGCCGACCTCCAACCCGGGACGCACTACGTCGTCGTGAAGGGGGACGGGCCAGCGGACGATGGCGCCTATCAGCTCAACGTGCGCGACGTGGATGCACATCCCGATAACCGGATCGCCTGCGCTGACGGTTCCGGGGGCGAGCGGATCGAACACGACCTGGAGGCCGGCAAGGATTACACGCTGGTGGTCAAGGGCGACCAGGCGTTTGCCCAGGGCGACTACAACGTCAAGTTGTACGATGACGTGGGGCTTCAGAGCGGCAGTGGCCAGATGCTTGCCTGCAGCTCGAACAGCAACGATATCGATATCACCCTGCCGCCGGACACGTACTACTTGACCGTCAAGGGCGAAAGCACCGACGACGACGACTACTACCAGTTGAACATGGGTGAGCTGTCCGCCAAGAAGCAGGACCTGGTGACGAACGTGCCCACCTGGACCGAGACGCGGGACCAGATCAAGGCCTCGGGCGCCAAGGTCGTCAGCGTGATCTCCGGCGGCGATACCGAAGCCGAGCAGCAGGCAGCACTCCTGGCGCAGGAGAGCGGCGCCGTCGACGGAAACGGGCAGGGCATCTGGAAGGCGATCAGCGGCAACGGCAGCGGCATTGGGTCGGGGCTGGTCAAGGCGATCGCCGACGTGGCCAACTACCTGGAGATGGACGTGGCGATCGCCGCCCTGTTCCAGCCGGACGCGGGTGCGGCAGGCTTCACCATCAACGTGGTAGCCCAAGAGCCAGAAGCGCCGGCGCTCCCCACTGCCGATGGTTGCCAGAACAAGACGGCCTCCATGCACCTGGACTGCCAGCCCGGAGGTGCACCCCGGTTTGAGGTCACGTTTGAGAACCCGATCGACGACCCGGTGCCGGCCAACCCGAATGACGACTTTGGTGGTTATCACTTCAAGCTGCAGGTGAAGGGGATTTCGGGTGAGGGAGAATTCGTGCTCAGTGAGGTACCGGTCTACATCATCCCGACCGGCAACCTCGGGCCGCCGCCACCCGGTGCGGGCAGCTTCGAACCGACCGGAGTCTATGTCCAGGACGTGGAGGCGGATGCCTGCTTGACCCTGATCGGAGAGGGCTTCCTCGGTGACGGTGGGCGGGCGGCGCCCGGCACGTGCAACGACGGCCTGGACAACGATGGCGACGGGGATGTGGACGCCCAGGACGCCGACTGTTTGGGGCAACTGACCCAGGATTGGACGGACCTGTTCTTCAAGGCGGACATTCCCGTGGGTGCGAGCATCGAGTTTTCCATGTGTGCGGCCGACTCGCTCGCCGATCTGGGCTCCTGCACGCTCAACACCGTGGCCACGGTGACCTCCGCGGGCGGCCCGTGCACTTCGGACACGCAATGCCTGAACGTGGGGGGCGAGGACGGCTTCTGCGCGGATAACGGGACTTGCCAGTTCATCACACCGAAGAAGCGCGAGTCGGTCCTGTGCGGCAGCGATCTGCAGTGCCCCAACCAACCACTCGGTGCGGGCGATTTCACGCTGGTTTCGTACTGCGAGACGACCACCGGCGAGTGCGTGTATCGCTCAGCACCGGCGGACGTGGGCAGCAACCTGGCCGCCGGCGAAAATGGCAAACCCTTCGCCCGGATGCAGATCACCTTGAACGCCAACCCGACGGGTTCGGCGGCTCCGACGCTCTACGACTGGTACGTCACGTACAACTGCCGCCAGGGCAATTGACCAACG
>JAPPOR010000753.1 GCA_028817905.1 Myxococcales bacterium | reverse complement strand
TGAAGCCGAATCCCTGCGCGATCCGACGCAGAGTTCATGAACAATCCGGGCTAGCGACCTTGTCCAGACGCATCTATTCAAGGTGACGCGGTCAATTCGACGCAAACGCCTACGAAGCGCTGACTCAAGGTCAGCTAGGGGAGGCCTTCGATGGTGGCCCGCTCCATCAGGTCTCCGATGAACCTGTGCATCGCCTTGCGCCAGGCGCGGTCGCGCAGGTAGATGCGAATGCGATCGGCGACGACCTCGAACGGGAGGCGATCGCCGCGGGCGCGGTGGTCGAGGCGGACGATGTGAAAGCCGTGATCGGTCTCGATGGGCGCGTCGGAGATGGCGCCCACCCGCAGTTCGAGGATGTGGCGCTCAAAGGGCGGCTCGGTTTCCCCCCGGGTCAGCTGGCCGAGGCTGCCGCCGCGGGCGCCGGATGGGCAGGCAGAGCGTTTCTTGGCCAGCGATTCGAACCGCTCCGGGTCCCGCTGCAGCTCGGCCAGCGCCTGCTTGGCGGCCGTGAAGGCCTGGGCTCGGGCTTCCGGGCTATCCGCTGGTGCGGCGAACAGGATGTGCGATGGCTCAAACAGATCCGGACCGCGGAAGCGGTCGCGGTTGTCATCGAAGTAGGCTCGACATTCGGCGTCGCTTACCTCAGGCACCGGCACGGCGCTCTGTGTGAGCTCGCGAAGGGCTGCTTCTTCCGCTTGTCGGGCCCCGTCGGAGTCGTCGCCGGGTCGCGCTCGCAATAGGCCCCGAGCTCGCGCTTCCTGGCGCAGCAGTTCTCGCACGACCAGGGCTCGGGCGGCTTCCGACTCCGCCCGTCGAAGCCGGTCGCCTCGGTCCTGTGTTGGGTCCCGTACTGGGTCCCCTGCCCAGTCCTGTTTCGGGGTGAGCGCGCCCAGCTGGGTGCGCGTCTCGCGCCGCACTTCGGCCGGGTCGATCACGGAACCGTTCACCGAGAGGTTCACGGATGCGTCTCTCCCGGCTTGGCCGACCGAACCGGTGCCACCAGCTGCGCATCGGGGCTTGCGGGTGCTGCCACCGAACCCTCGCCCGGACCTTGCGCCAGGTCTTCTGCGGTCGCCCGTCGCCGCCCCGCCGCGGGTCGCACGATCTGGTAGTAGCCCTGCACCAGATAGCCGATCGGCGCGCTGCACACGTGGACGAGCCGCGTAAACGGGAAGATCAGAAAGACCGTCATGCCGGCCAGCATGTGGAGCTTGTAGACCATCGGTACGCCCGCCAGATGCGACAGGGCGCTGGAGGGGCGAAACAGGACGATGTTCTGGGCCCATGCACTGAGCTGGTGCAGGTACTGGCCTGACTCACGCGTGCGCCATGACTCGGGCAGGGTGGCCATCCCCAGGACCAGCGCAACGAGTAGCAACACGGCGATCCACAGGTCACCCCGATCGCTGGTGCGCCGCACGCGCTTGTCGAACAGGCGCCGGTAGGTCAACACGAGCAGCCCGATCAGGGTGGCAAAGCCCATCGGGCCCCCGCCAAATAACTCCATCATCTGGTGCGCCTTGTCGGGGATACCCAGCACGTGAAAGGCCGACGCTGGCACGAGCAGACCCACGACGTGGCCGCCGGCGACGCCCAGGATTCCCAGGTGAAACACGTTGCTCGCCCAGCTGAAGTTACCCTTGCGCATCATCTGGCTGGAGCTCGCCTGCCACGTGTAGGGCTCGCGCTCGAACCGGTAGATGGTCGCCATGACGAACACCGTCAGGCAGATGTATGGGTACAGGCCATAGAGAAACTGTTCGAAATAGCCCATGTGAAGTTGCCTTGCTGCTACGCCTTTCCGACTACGCCGTGCGGCCGCCGCAGTTGAATGAGTTCGTCGGCCCCGTTGCCACCGCAACCGTTCCGCAGGCCCGCATCGTCGTCCGAGTGGGCGGCGCCGACGCCAAATGTCACTTCCGCTTCGGCCCATTGCCGATCGAGCTCGTCCATCCCGGCAGGAACTGGCTGCTCGTCGCCGAGCGCGGCCGTCAGTTCCGCCTCGTCCACCGTAGCCCGTGCCAGGTCCAACAGCGCTGCGGGCACGGCGGCGTAGGGCGTCTTGCGCGCCTCGAGCCGGTATCGCAGGAGCCCCAGGATCACCGCCAGGTCCCCGAGCATCATCCGGGCGCCATCCTCTGGCAACAGGGAAAGAAACTCACACAGCATCGGCAGGTAGTCGGGCAGTTCACTGGTCGAGGGCTCGAGCCCGTGCTGGCTGTACATGGTCTGCAGGTCGACCATCGCCTGTCCGCGCTCGCGACTCGTCCCATGTACGTGCTCGAACAGGTGCAACGACAGGGCCTGCGTTCGGTCGAACAGGTTCACGTAGCGCTCCTGCAGATCCAAGAGCGGCTCACTTTCGAGCATCGACACGAGCTCGCCGAGGCCCTGTCGGACCTCGTCGGCCATGGCTTCGGCCCCCTCGAAGATCGCACGCAGCTCGGCACTGGCGGATTTCAGCTCCTGGGTGGGATACGTCATCAGCAGTCCTAGCGCTTTGTAGACCACCATCGCGTTGTCCATCACGTCACCGGCTCATGCGGATCTGAAAGAGGTTGGGCCGAATCGCCGACCCGCCCGTGCCGGCCTTGCGGCCGAAGCCCATGCCGGTGGTTCCCTGGGCGGTGCCCGCGTCCGCCGCAACTTCCCGCTGGGCGGTTGGAATCACGTAGCGGTCCTCGATGTTGGCGATCGCCATGTAGCGGTACATCTCCTCGACCTGTTCCACGGTCAGGCCGACCTGTGCGAGCACGTCCAGGTTGCGCTTGCCCTCGACATGGCGATCACGCATGAAGATGCGCATCGCGAACATGCGTTCCATGGCCGCGATGATGGGTGCTTCGTCACCGGCCGTGAGCATGTTCGCCAGGTATTTGATCGGAATCTGCAACGAAGCGATATCGGGAATCCTATCGCGCCAGCCGACATGGCCTTGCTCAGCGGCGTTCTGAATCGGGCTTAGCGGGGGCACATACCAGACCATCGGCAGGGTGCGATATTCTGGATGGAGCGGGAACGCCACTTTCCACTGCTTGAGCAGTTTGTAGCACGGTGAGGCCTTGGCGGCGGCCAGCCAGCTGTCCGAGATCCCGCTCGCCCGTGCGGCAGCGATCACCTGCGGGTCGTTTGGGTCCAAGATCATGTCGAGCTGGGCGCGGTACAGGTCCTTCTCGGACTCGCTGCTGGCGGCCGCAGAGATCTTGTCGGCGTCGTAGAGCACGACGCTCACGTAGCGGATCCGGCCGACGCAGGTCTCAGAGCAGATGGTGGTTTCACCGTTCTCGATGCGCGGATAGCAGAAGATGCACTTCTCGGATTTCCCGGTCTTCCAGTTGTAATAGATCTTCTTGTACGGGCAGCCGCTGATGCACATGCGCCAGCCCTTGCACTTGTCCTGGTCGATCAGGACGATGCCGTCCTCCTCGCGCTTGTAGATGGCGCCGGAGGGGCACGACGCGACACAGGTGGGATTGATGCAGTGCTCGCACAGGCGCGGCAGGTACATCATGAAGCTGTTTTCAAACTGCCCGTAGATGTCCTTTTCGATGTCGGCGAAGTTGGCGTCCTGGCCGCGCTTGGCAAACTCGCCACCGAGGTCGTCTTCCCAGTTGGGACCCCACTCGATCTTGTCCATGCGTTCACCGGTCAGGCGGGAGATCGGCGAAGCCTGGGGGACGTCTTCGCATTCCGGTGCGCTTTGCAGGTGGTCGTAGTCGTACGTAAACGGTTCGTAGTAGTCGTCGATCTCCGGCATCTCGGGGTTGGCGAAGATCTTGCTCAGCACGCGGAACCGACCTCCGATGCGTGGCTTGATGTCACCGCCGGCCGAGCGCACCCAGCCGCCCCGCCACTTGTTCTGGTTCTCCCAGTCCTTCGGGTAGCCGATGCCGGGCTTGCTCTCCACGTTGTTGAACCAGCTGTATTCGACCCCCTCGCGGTTGGTCCAGACGTTCTTGCACGTGACCGAACAGGTGTGGCAGCCGATGCACTTGTCCAGGTTGAGGACCATCATCATCTGGGCGCGCACCCTCATGGCGACACCTCCGTGCGCGGTCGAGCAGCCTTCGGCTTGGTACCGTCCAGCCAGTCGACCTGACGCATCCTGCGCACGACGACGTAGTCATCGCGGTTGGCGCCGACGGTTCCGTAGTAGTTGAAGCTGTAGCTCAACTGGGCATAGCCGCCGATCATGTGGGTCGGCTTGACGACGATCTTGCAGACCGAGTTGTGGATGCCGCGCGTCTTGGCGGTCTCGGTTCCAGGAGTGTTCACGGTTTTGTCCTGCGAGTGGTACATCATCACCATGCCGGGCTTGATGCGCTGACTGACGACGGCGCGCGCAGCGACCGCGCCGTTGACGTTGTAGGCCTCGATCCAGTCGTTGTCTTCGACGCCGAGAACGCGCGCATCGTCTTCGCTGATCCAGATATTGGGCCCGCCGCGCGAAAGCGTGAGCATCATTTGGGTGTCGGTGAAGGAACTGTGGATGCCCCACTTTTGATGCGGCGTCAGAAAGTTGAGCACGAGCTGGGGCTGACCGTTGTCGAACCGATCGATCACCGGTCGCACGGCCTTGGTGTCGATGCGTGGCTTGTAGGCTGGGAAGCCCTCGCCGAACGCGCGCATCCAGGGATGGTCCTGGTAGAACTGCTGGCGGCCCGTCAGGGTTCGCCAGGGCACCAGTTCATGCACGTTGATGTAGCCCGCGTTGTAGCTCACCTTCTCGGACTCGACCCCGCTCCAGGTGGGCGCTGTGATCACCTTGCGCGGCTGTGCGACGATGTCATCGAAGCGGATCAGGTCTGCCGCGCGGCCGGCTGCCAGGTGCTCGTGCGCGCGGCCGGTCTTTTCTTCCAGGGCCGCCCACGCTTTGGCCGCCACCCGTCCATTGGTCTCGGGGGCCAGCGTCATGATCGTCTCGCAGGCGTCGATGTCGCTTTCGATCTTCGCCATGCCCTCGGTGGCACCGGGCTCCTCCACGACGCCATTGTGGTGCTTGAGCAACTCCACTTCTTCCTTGGCGTCCCACGTGAGCCCCTTGACCGTCGACCCCGCCTTTTCGACCAGCGGGCCCAGGGCCGTGAACCGGCGGTAGAGGTTCGGGTAGTCGCGTTCGACCACTGCGACCCCGGGCATGGTCTTGCCCGGGATCGGCTCACATTCGCCCTTCTTCCAATCGCGCACCTCGAGCGGCTGTCCCAGCTCGGTCGGAGAGTCGTGCATGAGCGGTGTGAGCACCACGTCCTGTTCCTTGCCCAGGTGGCCCTCGCAAAGCTCGGAGAATTTGCGTGCGAAGCCCTTGAAGATCTCCCAGTCGCTCTTGGCTTCCCATACGGGGTCCACCGCGCCGGTCAGGGGATGGATGAAGGGGTGCATGTCGGTCGTGCTGAGGTCGTTCTTCTCGTACCAGGTCGCCGTCGGCAGGACGATGTCAGAGTACATGCACGTGCTGGACATCCGAAAGTCGATCGTCACCAGCAAGTCGAGCTTCCCCTCTGGGGCGCGGTCGTGCCAGATGACTTCCTTCGGAAGCGGGTCGCCGGTGTCCTTGGCTTCGTCGCCCAGCACTCCGTGCTTGGCGCCGATCAAATGCTTGAGGAAGTACTCATGCCCCTTACCGCTTGAGCCCAACAGGTTGGAGCGCCACACGAATAGGTTTTTTGGGTGGTTCTTGGGGTGGTCGGGGTCCTCCCAGCACAGGCTCAGCTCGCCGCGCTTGAGCTTGCCGGCGACATGGGCGCCGGCCGCGACACCCTCCGCTTGGGCATCACGGGCCACCTGCAGCGGGTTGTCATGCAGTTGAGGCGAGCAAGGCAACCACCCCATGCGAGCGGAACGAACGTTGTAGTCGATGGGGGTGATGTCGCCGTAGTCACCGCCCTCGTGGGTTGGCGACAGTAGCTCTCCCACGTCCATCTTTTCGTACCGCCACTGATCGGTGTGCACGTACCAATAGCTGGCGCCGTTCATCTGGCGCGGTGGTCGCGCCCAGTCGAGGGCGAAACCGAGGGTCAGCCAGCCGACAGCCGGCCGCAGCTTCTCCTGCCCGACGTAGTGCGCCCAGCCTCCGCCGGACTTGCCCACGCAGCCACACATCATCAGCATGTTGATGACGCCGCGATAGGTCATGTCGTTGTGAAACCATTGGTTGACGCCCGTGCCGATGATGACCATCGAGCGCCCCTCGGTTTTTGCGGCCGTGTCGGCGAACTCGCGCGCGACCGCGATCACTTTGCGCCGATCGATGCCTGTAATCTGTTCCTGCCAGCCGGGGGTGTACGGCACATTGTCATCGAAGCTCTTGGCGGTGAGTGGATCGTCCAGACCCCGGTCGATGCCGTAGTGCGAGAGCAACAGGTCGTACACGGTCGTCACCAGGGTGTCCTCGCCGCCGAGCGTCATGCGCACGACCGGGACTTGCCGCTCTTGCACCGGCGCGTCCTGGGCACCCGGGAGGTATTCCTTGCCGAAGTAGGGGAAGCCCACGCTGGCGACTTCCCGTTGACTCGCCTCCAGCAGTGACAGCTGGAGCTGAACGTCATCGCCCGTCGCAGAGCGTGACTCCAGGTGCCAACGACCTTCCTCCCCCCATCGGAACCCAATGCTGCCCGAGGGGACCACCACCCGATCGCCTAGCTCATCGAAGGCGACGGTCTTCCACTCCGGGTGGTTTTCCTGGCTAAGCGAGTCGTCGAAGTCGCTGGCGCGCACGAAACGTTCGGGCACCAGGTAGCCATCCGAGTGAGGGGTCAGCCGCACCAGCATGGGCATGTCCGTGAACTTGCGGCAGTAGTCCTGGAAGTAGGCGGTCTGGCGGTCGACGTGGAACTCCTTGAGGATCACGTGACCTATGGCCATTGCAAGTGCGGAGTCGCTGCCCTGCTTGGGGTCGAGCCACAGGTCGGCAAACTTGGTCGCCTCGCTGTAGTCGGGCGACACCACGACCGTCTTGGTGCCCTTGTAGCGGACTTCGGCGAAGAAGTGCGCGTCCGGGGTGCGGGTTTGGGGAACGTTGGAGCCCCACACCATCAAGAAGTTGGCGTTGTACCAGTCGGCGCTCTCCGGCACGTCGGTCTGCTCGCCCCATGTTTGGGGGCTGGCAGGAGGCAGGTCGGCGTACCAGTCATAGAAGCTCAGACAAGTCCCTCCGAGCAGCGACAGGTAGCGCGTGCCGGCCGAGTAGGAGACCATCGACATGGCAGGGATCGGCGAAAAACCGACGAGGCGGTCGGGACCGTAGGTGGCAGCGGTGTGAATGTTCGCGGCCGCGATCAGTTCGGTGGCTTCCTCCCATCCGACTCGCACGAAGCCGCCCTTGCCGCGATAGGGTTTGTAGCCCGCCACCTTGTCCGGGTCTTCGACGATCGAAGCCCAGGCCTTGACCGGGTCGGCGTGCTGCTTCTTCGCCTCACGCCAGAGCGACAACAGGCGCTTGCGCATCAGCGGGTACTTGATGCGGTTGGCGCTGTACAGATACCAGGAAGCGCTTGCGCCTCGGGCGCATCCCCGCGGTTCGTGATCCGGCAGGTCCGGTCGGGTGCGTGGGTAGTCCAGCACCTGCGTCTCCCAGGTCACGATCCCGTTCTTGACGTAGACGTTCCAGCCGCAGGAGCCGGTGCAGTTCACGCCGTGCGTGGAGCGCACGATCTTGTCGTATTGCCACCGGCTGCGGTAGCCGTCCTCCCAGGAGCGGTCTTCGGGCACAACGGCACCGTGCCCCCCGGAGAAGGTCTCCTGGGGCCGGCGAAAGAACTGAAGCGTATCGAGAATGCGACTCATGGACATACCCCGCGCCTGGGTCGCTCCCCAGACGCGCTTGCGCAGGATCACTCGGAGCTTGAACCCTCGACGTTTCGGGCTTGCTAACTCGCGGTGTGATCGCGGTTTCGCAAGGAAATTACAGACTTTGCAGGTCCGCCGTGCCACTGCTTCTGATGCAGCGGCGGGCGATCCACTATCCTAGACCTGTGAGGCGTGCAATTCCGATCGGGTTGTTCATCGCGGCCACGGTTATGGGCTTCGGGATGGCCATGTCGGGACGCGACCGCACAACACCGCCAGGCGCCGGCGATTCGGCGGACGATTCGGCGGTCGAGGGGGATCCCAGCTCCGCCGCTCCCGGGGACCCGAGCCCTCCGTTGCCTCTTGCCTCACCCAGCCAACCCCACACCGCGAAGCGCGCGCCGCCTGCACCCGTGCCGGGTGAGCACATCGAAGGATCGCAGCCTGAACTGGCGTCCAGCAAGGACGAGGACCGGCAACACGCCGTGCGTCGTGTGCTGCATGATGAACTCGCGCCCCAGGTGGCCACCGTCGCTAGCGGTTATGGCGCGATCGTCGCTCTCGGTGCGCGCTTCCAGCGCGAGGCGCCGGACTGTGACGCCACAGCTCACTCGCTCGAAAGGCTTCTGGGGGACTTTCACGGGGCGCTGGAGTCGATCATCGTGCATGGCGACGACCTGTCCGAGGCCGACCGACGGGTGTTCCATGCCGAGCTGGAGGCCCGCTACCGAAGCGTGCACGCGCAGGTCGACGCGACCCTTGACCGCCTGGGACGGGAATGCCGCGATAGCGTCCTGTTCCAACGTGCGTTGCACAGCGCGCGTGATGCACGTCTGCTTCCCTGACAAAAAGTGGGAATAGAAGCGCGGGGCGCCGCGTTCCCCGTGCAGACGCTAGTCGTTCTCCTTCTCACCTCCATCCCTTCCTCAACCCTTGCTAGCACTAGCAGGCCGAGAAATCTCCCTTCTCGGCCGTCCCGGCTGCCTGCCCCACGGCGCATGTGGGGCAGGCAGCCTTCCCTTTGTCATCGCTGGCCGAGGTCCCAATCGACGCCGACGCGGGTGCCAATGCGAAAGCTGTGGCTGGCCTGCTCGTCGTTGAAGAGTCCATGTCCCTCGTATCCCAGCCAAACCACCACGAAGGGCATGAACGCGCCCTTGCGCATGGTCGACACGCCTATCCCGATCGACCCGCGGATCCCGGGCGGCAGGGGCTTTTCGCCTTGATTGAAGCGAAACACGGGCGCCACCTGAAGGTCGAGCATGCGCGAGAAGCGCACGAGCCGTAGGGCGAGCGGCGCGGCCAGATGGATCGAAGCGTCCAGGTTCTCCGTGTCTTCGGCGCTCGGGTCGAGGGTGCCGCTGCCACCCACTTCGCCTCCGGCAGCCAACGTGACGTGGGGCGAGATCCCCCGCGCGACCAACAACCGCGCCCCCCCACCGCCAGACAGGGCGCGTT
>JAPPOR010000991.1 GCA_028817905.1 Myxococcales bacterium | reverse complement strand
TTGTGTAAGCGCGGCCGTGGTGGTTATGTCTTGTTCCAGCCTGTCTTGATCTAGCGGTGGCCGGCCCCGTGTCGATTTCGGTGGGCGGGTTCGGCATCGCCGTCGGGGAGACGGCCTTCGGGGGTGGGCGTCTGCGTGGAGCGCTCTTTGGAGGCGAGGTGCTGGCCTGCGCGGGGAACTCGGGGCACGCCCTGACGGTGTCGGCGTGCCTGGGTTCAGCGCTCGCGATGGGACATGTAAGCGCCCGTGGCTACTACGAAAACCTTCCTGCTGATCGGGTCGCCTGGAGCGCTGCGCTGGCCCGGGCGGGCCTTCGCTGGCCCTCCCGCGACCGCCTATCGCTGCGCTTGTTCGCCCAATTGCAGGTCAACCTGGTCAAGCCCGAACTGCGGGTCGCAGGGCATTCGCGCAGCGCGGCGGCTGCGTCTGTGGGAGGCACCCTGGGAGTGGACTTGGTCGTCGGCCTAAATTGAAGGATCGCTGGCAAGGGCCCAGTAAGCAGCCAATGGCAGACAGCACCGTTCGAAGCGGAGCCACGCCCGTACCCTCGGTACCGCAGCCGATCGCCTCCCAACCGATCGCCTCTGAGGTTCTGTTCCGTGACCACGCCCATTTCGTGGTGTCGTTTCTGCGGCACATGGGTG
This sequence comes from Myxococcales bacterium, assembly GCA_028817905.1. GTDB lineage: Bacteria > Myxococcota_A > Polyangia > Polyangiales > JAFGIB01 > JAPPOR01. Next base: position 8,602 of record JAPPOR010000991.1, on the reverse strand, counting down.
TGGCCGAGGCCGACCTCGATGATGCGCTCCAGGACGTCTTCCTGGTGGCGCACCGCAAGGGCGGCTATCGACCCGGTGCCGCCGCCCCGCGCACGTGGCTCGCTTCGCTGTCGATCCGGGTGGCCAGCGCGCGTCGGCGCGCAAAGAGACGAAGGCCCGTGTCCGCACCCCTGCACGAGGGCTTCGCCGACGATCGGAGCGACCCTGCACGGCATGTGGACGACCGGCAGGCGCTCAAGCGGGTGCAGGCTGCGCTCGGGCATCTGTCCGACAACCACCGAGCCGTGTTCATCCTCCACGAGATCGAGGGCGTTTCCGGTCACGAGCTGGCGGGCATGTGGGACGTCCCAGTGGGGACCATTTACACGCGCCTACACCACGCACGCAAGCGCTTCAAGAAGGCGTACAGGGCGGTCTGCAACCGCCAAACCCTGAGCAACGTAGGTGGACGATGAAGCCCTGGCTCGACGATCCCGAAGTTCCCCCCGAGATGCGCTTGGACCTGTTGGCTTCGCGCGCAGCCGCTCGGCGCTACGATGTGGAGGCCCAGGAGCCAAGGTTGCTCGCCGCGTGCGCCGAAGAGGCGCCGCTGCCGCCGCACCTCGACGAGGTCGCGCGTGGTCCGGAACTGCTCACATGGCCCAGCCTGTATGGCTGGAAACTGGGCGCCACCCTGCTCTTCGGCTGCGTCGCGACGGGGCTCTTCACATGGTCGCTGTGGCCAACCTCACCGGGGACGTCTAGCCACGCGTCGGGTGGGCCCTCGCAGGGCGAGCACGTGGACAGTGCTGCCGTGCACCCACGCAACGCCCCGCCGGCTGAAAAGGGCGCGCAGGCGGGGCCGTCTGCCTTCGGGTCGTCACAGGGGGAAGGCGCGCGGGCCGAGATCGAGCAAATGGTGCGCATCCGGGCCCTCCTTGCGACGGATCCGCGAGCGGCCCACACGCTCATCCTGCGCTCGCAGGCGCAGTTTCCTCGGGGCGTGTTCGTGGAGGAACGGCTCGCGTTCCTCGTTCAAACCTTCGCGGCCAGGGGCCAGCACGAGCAGGCGCGTGCCCGGGCGCGCGCCTTCGTGGCGCGCTATCCCCACAGCGCCATGCGCGACAGCGTGGAGTCGGTGTTGCGTGACTAAGCGTCCGGACATGTCGTCGCGCTCGTCGTCGCCGGCATGCATGCTGGCGGTGCTCTGGCTGTGCGTGATGGGGTTCGCGTGCAGGGATGCGGCCACCCTGGCCAGGCTGTGCGAGGTGGGGTGCGACGCCGGTGCGCCCAACATGCTCGGCGCTGGCGCCGCCTCCGCTGATGCAGGCCGGGTGTGTGACCGGTCGCAGTCGACGCCCCTGTCACGGCGGCGCCTGGACGTGTTGCTGCTGGTGGATGCTGACAGCACCAACGGGCCGTGGTGGCCGCCGGTGCGGGCGGGCCTGGAGCTGTTCCTGCGCGGGCTCGCGGGCAGCGGGGCGCACGTGGGGTTGATGCGGGTGCAGGCGAGTTGCTCCGAGTTGGCCTATGTGGAGCCCGCGGTGCCCATCGCCGTCCTCCCGGACAACCTCGAGGTGCTGATGGACGCAGTGCCCGAAGCCGCCGTGGAGAGCAACTCGGTCATCCCTGCCATCGGTGGGGCCCTGCGGTATGGCCGGGCGTGGGCGCGCGAGCACCCCGAGGCGCAGGTCCTTGTCGTTGTACTCACCGACATCTCCCCGGGCGCTTGCGACGGCGCGTACCTGGACTATCCCGGCGAGATCAACGCGCTCATCGCGGCGGCCCAGACGGGCGATCCCAGCATCATGACGCATCTGATCGGGCTCGGCCCGGTGGCGGAGTTCACGGCCGTCGCGCTAGACATGGCTGTGCCGCTGACGTTGATCGGCGCCACGCCCACGCCCGAGGATGTCGAGGCGGGTCTACAGATCGTTGCTGCGTCCGCGACACCCTGCGAGCTGGTGCTGCCCAGTGGGACGTCGCTTGCGGCCGAAACCGAGTTGACCGCGACCGACCCAACAGGAAGCGAGCGCCGCTACCCGCTCGTTGCGGACTCTGCGATGTGCGAGGGGGACGACGCCCTGTACCGCGCAGACAACGACGGCGGTAGAGAGGTCCTGAGGGCCTGCCCCGACCTGTGCGAGCGCCTGCCGCGGCTGACAGACCTGGCCGCGACCGGGTTGTGTAGGGCCCCGTGAGGCATGATCACGGCCCGGCGCTGACTTCCACCAGCGAGTAGGAGTTTTCGCCGTGGTTGTGCAGATGGAACAGGATCGGTGCCCCTTCGGGTACGGCCGCTTCAGCCACGATCTCGCGGACGATCAGCCCGCCCGGCTGCGGGATCGGGATGTGCTCATCGAGCAGAGGCTCGCCGTTCAGCCAGACCGCGGCGTGGGCCTCGGCGGGTTCCGGTGCGGACAGGGCGAAATGCCAAAGGCGCACCTTGATCCGCTCCCCGGCCGCCACCGCACGCAGACTGGGCTGGTGCGCCGTGAGATAGTTGCACGTGGCGGTGTCGACGCTGTAGACGAGCTCGCCGCTCAGCACTTCGGGCATGGCCGCGGTGCAGGCCACGCGCGTCGGGCGGTCGGCAAAGGGGTCTTCCCCTGGGTCGACCTCTTGCCAGCGGACCGGGTCGGTTAGCGGACCCCGGTTCTGGCTCGCCGGTTCCGGCGCCGCGGACGCTTGCGGAGCTGGCGTTCCGGGAGTTCGTGAGTCGGTCGCGGTTGAAGGAACACCGCCTCGGGCGGGGGAGGGCTCCGTGCCTGCCATCGGCGGGGTCGGCCCGCGATGGTTGACGCTGTCAGAGGGCCCGCCGGCAACGATGCCACCAGTGATGTCATCGGCGATGTCAGCGGTCGGTGCGCTGTCGCCGCTCCCTACACAAGCGCACGGTCCGAGGCCGAGGCAAGCCGCGAGCTTGACCCACAATACCAGGGTGCGCGAGCCCATGACCTTACAGCCTCGGCAGCACGTACCAGGGCATGAGTACGAACATCTCGTTTTCTGTCGTGGTGCCGGCCGTGATCGCGCATGCGTCGCACACACCATCGCCCGCTCCTTTCTCCGTGTCGCAGTCCGCGTTCGTTGTGCAGGCTTCAGTCGTCCGCCCCGCCACACAGGCGACAGGCGTGCAGCGGGTGCCCTTGGGCATCCGCGAGGCGCGCGTCACCAGCTCCATGTCTGGTGACCCGTCCTTCTTGAGCCCGTTGCTGAAGGTCGCGCAATACTCGAGCGTGCGACTCGCATCGTCCAGCCCGTCGAAGGTCCGGAATGGGTCGAAGCGGGTGTACTCCGGGTCGTTGTACGAGAAGTTCTCGTAGATTCGGCTGCCGGATGGGTCCGTTACCCAGAAGTGTTCGCCGCGGCGATGGGTGTGGCCGGTCATCATCGCCAGGCTGTAGCCGAGTGGAACCACGTGCTTGGCGCAGAACGTGGCCCGTGTGAAAGGCGCCAGCCCGGTCGCGATGTTGAGGTTGTCGATGATGTTGAACGGCTGCATCAGACGCTCGCGTCGTTCCGGGAACAGGTAGTTGAGCCGCCCTTCCAGGTCGGTGTCCTGCTCGGTCAGGTTGAAGGCATGCGTGTTGAACCAGAGGATGCCGGTCAGCGGCACCTCCGAGTAGATGCCGTCCAGCGGCGGCAGGATCTGCTGCGGAGACTGGGTGTTGGCGATTTGCTCGGGCATCCCCACGGTTGCGAGGCCGAGCCCGAAGGTCAGCGCGCCGAGCAGCGCGGTGAGTGGATCGGCCGCCTGGGTGACGGCCGTGGTGTCGAGGCTCGCGTCGCAGAACGTGCCCTCCACCATCTCGCCGGCGCATACGCCGTTTCCACAGTCGCGACTGCCGCGCGAGGGATCGCACGCTTTCCCGAGGTTATCGCCGCTCTGGCAGGTCCAGGTTTCTCCGGGCGGCGCCGCGGTGGGCAGCGGTTTTCGCGGGTTCCATACCACGAGGTGATGGCTTTGCGGATCCTGACGCACGTGGGAGCCATTGACGTAGACGACGTTCCGAACCGGATCCTGGTGCGCGGGTGGGACCTGTTCCCGGAAATCGACGGCGAACGGGATACAGGCCTCGACCTCCGAGGCAGCCTTGAGCGTGTAGACCGGGAGTCGTAGCTGGATCCCCGCGCCGGAGGCAGGGGGTGCGAGCGGCGCTGCCTTGGTGGGGCCGGCCGGCGGCAAGCACGCGCCCAGCAACGTTCCAACGTCCAAGTTGGAGGTGGCATCACGGACCACGCCCTCCCGCGGTGCGCCCTTGACGATCCACAACCGAAGCGCCTCCAGCTCGCGCTCGCTCAGGGGTGGTCTGCCAACCGGCATGGGACTGCCCTGCACGCTGATCTCGTCCGGCTTCGTCGCGGCCACGAGCTTTTGGTAGAGGAAGCTCCGGATGGCGCTGCCCGGTGAGACGCGTACCTCCCCGCTGTTGGTGGAGGGCGCGTCCACCAGGTTGTCCCATGCGACCTCTGGGCGTAGGTCCAGCCCGCCGAGCGCGGCCTCGCCGTGGCAGGCGTCGGCCGAACAGCTGTGTCCTTCAAAGACGATGTGCTGAAGCGCCTCGAAGGAGCTCGCGAAGGTTCGACACGTTCCTCCGTCATCCCCGTCCAGCGGGCTTGCTGGCAAGTCCCCAGGGGGCCTCGCCGAGCCCGGCTCGGTTGCTTCGGGCACCTGCGAGTCAGACTGGCGATCCCGCGCAGATGGCTCCGCTGGTTGCGGCGTGCTGGGGAGCTCCTCGAGCCCGGTGCTGCGCCCGCCGGCCGCTCGGGGTGTATCGTGCCCTGCCGCGCCGGCTAGGGGTATGAGAGGTTCGCGTTCAGACCCGACCAAACAACCGCAGAGCCAGATCGGGGGCACGACCGCGAAGACAAGGGCGATGGCCAACGTGCGATGGGGGTGCGTCATGGGGCTTCCTCGGGGCAAGGGGTGACTGCTCTGCGCGCAGCATGTTCGGGATGCGAGCGGGGCTCGCTTTGCGGCGAGTCCGTCACGCCAGTTGCTGGCCCGAGGCCGCATGCCCTTCAAAGAAAGTGATTTGGACCATCTCGCGGTCGCCCAGGCCCAAACGCAGTTCTTTTTTGAAGAGTCCGCGGACACGGCACAGACAGTCCCCAGTGCTTTCGTGCCCGCCTTCCACGTGGCTGATGGGCCCGGACCCATGACGAGGAAGAGTGTCGATGTCCCTGCGCTGGTCGAATCCTTCAGTGGTGATCGTGTGTAAGAGGCGTCCGCTACCCAGGGTTGGCGTCTTGGCAACGGCCGCCATGACGATCTCCATGTGCACCCTCGATCGAGGCGCTGAAACCAGTCGAGGTTCTGACGATCCTGGGGCCGTCGGTGCTACGGAGGCCGCGGCGGGAGCAACGTCACCTTACCCCTTCGAGGGAGACAGTCGAGTGGCCCGGATGGTGGCCATTCACGGGGAGGGCGAGGTGTTCGAACCGGGCACCGAAGAACGGCAGGCCGGGTCCAACCCTGCACCACGGGCCGGCGGGGAGAGCGAGGCGACAGGTGAACGTGCCGGAGACGCGCTAGAGGACGCGCCCAGTGCTGTACCGCAAGCGGGCGGTCGGCCTGCGGACGCGGATGCCTGGGCGCCCGGAGACTATCCGCCCGACTTGTTTGCCCCCGACTACCGCCTCATCGATGGCGTGCCGGGGCAGGTCGGGTTCGTGCGGCAGTACAAGGTGCACGTACCTCCCGGCTATGACCGAGAACACGCCATGCCTGTCGTCTTCTGCCTGCACGGGCTGCACCAGGATGCGCTGATGTTCTGTGCGAATGGTGGCGCGGTGGTGGCCAAGGCAAACGCGGCGGGGTTCATCGTGGTCATGCCCAACGGCATCGATGGGAGCTGGAATGGCGGCACATGTTGCGGCAGTGCCGCTGAGCAGGGGCTCGACGACGTGGGCCTGATGCGGGCGATCTTTGCAGAGATCAGCCGTCACCTCCACATCGATCGCTCACGGGTATACGCCCTTGGCTTTGCCAACGGCGGGTTCCTGGGCTACCGGCTCGCATGCGAGGCGTCGGACCTGTTCGCGGCCGTAGCGGTGGGCGCCACGGGGCTTGGCCTGGACGCGCTCGGCGCTGGCATGCAGCCAAACGGCGACTTCGACGTTTGCGAGCCGGAGCACCCCGTCTCCCTTCTGCACATCCACGGTACCGCGGATACCTACTTCCCTCATGCAACGCAGACGCCCGCCCTGGAGCTCATGGCAGCGCGGAACGGATGCGCCAATAGCCGCCAGCCCGCCGCGGCCCCGGCCACGCGCGGGCAGGCCGCTTGCATGAGCTTCGAAGGCTGCCCGCACGGCGTAGACGTGGTCGGCTGCACGGTTGCCGATGGTGGTCACGTGTGGTTCGGCGCCGAGGACTGCGGCACCGGCGCCGGCGGGCTGGGCTGTCTGTTCGCGGGGGCGAATACCGACGACATCCGGAATACCGACGTGGCGTGGGACTTTTTCCGCTCGCACGCGCGCGCCAGCGACCGCGCCGAGCCCTGAACGAACGGGCTGGTCCGCCTGGGCTCGGATCGACACGATGGGAGACGAGACGATGAACGCGAGCGCTAGATTCCTGACACCCGTGCGTGGGATGACGCGCCGTGTGTTCCGCTGCCGTCCTGCTGGACACGGGCGTGGGCCCCTTGCCCGCGCGGCGGCGTTGCTCCTCGTTTGGACCAGCGTTGCCGGCTGCCTACAGGCGCCTAGCGAGCTCGCAGCCGGTATGCAGTCCTCCGAGGCGGCGAGCGACGGCCCTTCCGGAACGTTCCCGTCCAAGTTCCGGCCTGCCCCCATGTCGCTTCGGCCAATGGCGGACGATTCGGCCGACGCTGCGAGTCCGGGCGTGTGCGACGATGCAGAAGGTGCGTTTGATGTTCTGCAGGCCAGGGTGTTCGACCAGCACGGCTGTTCAGCGAGGGCGTGTCACGGTGAGACGATGGCCGCCGGCCTGTGCCTGAGCCAACACTGCGCGTATGGCGCAATCGTGGGGGCGGACGCCAAGTTCAGCGACCTTCCGTTGGTCTCGCCGGGTGCGCCGGACCAGAGCTTCCTCTACCAGAAACTGCGGGCGGGTACCGAACCTGGCAGCGTGCGGATCTCGGGGAGTCCGATGCCGGCCGGGCTGCCGCCGCTCAGCCCAGACGAGCTGAGCGCGGTCGCAGCGTGGATCCTGGCTGGCGCCTCGAGAACCGGGCCCGTTGCTGCGCCGCCGGGACGGAGAGCGTCGGGTGACTACGTGGCCGAGACCCTCTGCCGGGGCGGTGAGGACCCGGGGGTGCCGAGCGGCCTGGACCGCCCGGTGCTTGAACTGGACGCGCCCGCGCCCGAGGAGGGCTACCAGTTCCGAATGCCCTCGCAGCCGCTGGCGGCTGGCAGTGAAGCGGAGCTCTGCTTCGCAACCTACTACGATCTGTCAGAGGTGGTGCCTGAGGAGTTCGTGTCCGCCGACGGCGAGTACTTCTTCGTAGACTCCACCGTCATTCAGTTGTCGTCGGGCGGTCATCATCTGTCGACCTTCAACGTGCCCGCCGTCACCACCGCCGACCTCAGCGACCCAACCTTCGGCGAGTGGACCTGCAACGGCGGCGATCGGGATGGGGGCGCGTGCGATCCCACAGACATCCACGGCTGCGGTGAGGCCGGCCTGTGTATGAGTGCCCCGGGTCCGTACCTTGGATGCATCGGCTACGGCCCTGCCCACTCGAACGTCAACCCCGCGAGCTTCGGCGTGGGCACGGCCCTGTCCCCCTCCGAGAGGGTGCCTCGCATCGAGGGGGTCTACCGCGAGGTGCCGATCCGCGGTGTGCTGTACTGGAACTTTCATGCCTTCAATCTCGCCGAAGAAGACAGGCTTGCGCGGGGGCGCATCAACGTCACCTACGCGAAAGACCGCGAGGAGCTCGAAGCCCGCGTGATCGTCAATGGTGCCCTGGATGGTCCGCACAGCGTCCCGCCCTTCAGCAGGCAGCGCTTGTGCAACGACTGGGTCGTGCCGCAGGGCGCCAAGATCCTGCGTCTTACGTCCCATACGCACCAACGCGGCAGCAACTTCCGCATCTGGGATCCAGCCGGCGAGATGATCTACGAGAGCTTTGACTACGAGACCCCGGCATACGTCGCCTACGAGCCTGCGATGACGTTCGACGCAGCCGACCCGGCCGCCCGGACGTTGAGGTTCTGCGCCGACTTCAACAACGGCGTGGGCCCCGACGGCAGCCCCGATCTGGACACCCTCGTACAAGTGTCCCGAATCCCCGACTACGAGCTCTTCAAGCCCTTCGCGGAGGCCTGTTCAACCGGCGCCTGGGGCGTGCCCTGCCTCCCGCTGTTCGGCGACGCCCAGTGCGACACGGCCCCCGGAGCCGGCGATGGCAAGTGCGACGCAGCGAGCATCCACTTCGGTCAGACCTCCGGCCTCGAGATGTTCATGATGGCAGTGGACATCGTCATGCCCCCAACCGTCGAGCGCACCGGCACGCTGTTCGATTCCACGTTCTGGGGCACGCCGTTGCCAAACATGGAGTTGCCGTAGCGCATCCCCACCGCAGAACCCTCAGTGCTCGAGAAGCTGAAGAACGGCGTTGGCGTCGATCCTGCGCCGGTACAAGACCAC
>JAPPOR010000931.1 GCA_028817905.1 Myxococcales bacterium | reverse complement strand
CCGAAGAGCCGTGTGAAGCCGAAACCCTGCGCGATCCGACGCAGAGTTCATGAATAATCCGGGCTAGGCGATCACAAAGCGCGGTTCTTGCCTATGAAGTCTTCCTGAAGGCTTCAGTCAGCGCGGGCGGCCGTAGCATGGGCCGCTCGATGGAGTGCGCAGCGGCGAGCACAAGAGCGTCCGAAAGCACGGGACCGACCAACTGAACTGAGTTTGGCATGTGCTCGTCGTCCAGTCCCCATGGCAGCGCGAGGGCAGGTGCTCCCACGATGTTCCAGGGATAGGCAAATCGGAAGGTATGCAACCCATTGCCGCCAGAGGTCAGAGCGTTCTCCTGATCCAGGGGCGCGGCATTGACCGGGCCAACGGGCGTGACCAATAGATCTACTTGGGTGAACACACTGCGAATGGCGTCAGCAAAGGCCATGCGGAACTGGTGTCCTTGGACCATATGGTCGACTGTGATGTTCGCGGTGGTTTCTAGCATCCCGCGCATGCCGGGTCCGTAGTCCTCGGCCCGCTTCGGGTAGAATTGCCGGTGAGCTACGCCAAGTTCCCCGAGCAGCATCAGTCCGAAGGGTCCGGCTGCCTCAGCCAGTAGAGGCACTGTCACGGGGACGATTTCGGCGCCGGCGGTCTCGAGGGCGCTGAGCGCCTCCTGCACGGCATGCACAACCGCTGGCGCGACGTCGATCGTTGACCACGCCTCATCGAAGCCTACCCGCAGCCGCTTTGGTGGCGCAAGCGAAGGCCAGCCCTCGGGCAGCGGACCCCTCAGGCTTGTGGGGTCCTTCGGGTCGTGGCCGCTCAGCACGCGCAGCAGAAGCGCCGCATCCTCCACCGTACGTGTCATCGGCCCGATGTGATCGAGTGAATGCGCCAAGGGGTAGACGCCGTGCCGGCTGACCCGTCCATACGTCGGCTTCAGTCCCACGCATCCGTTCCAATGGGCCGGGTTGCGAATGGACGTTACCGTGTCGCTACCGAGCGCGGCGCCACAAAGCCCGGCTGCGACGGCTACAGCAGAGCCAGTACTCGAACCGCCCGTCGAGCGCCTCGGGTCGTGTGGATTGTGTGGCGCGCGCAACGAGGGGTGGTAGCCTGCGCCGGCAAACTCCCTCATGTGCAACTTGCCGAGCAGGATCGCGCCCTCCCGTTCGAGCTTGAGCACCGCGGTCGCGGAAGCATCGGGGACGTTGCTTGCGAGAATCGACGAGCCGCACGTTGTCTTTATCCCAGCTGTGTCTAGCAGGTCTTTGACTGCTACGGGAACGCCGTGGAGCAGTCCCAACGGCTTTCCAGCCATGATGGTCGCCTCAGCCTCGACAGCCTGTGCTCTGGCCTGTTCGAACGCCAGCGTTAGGTAGGCGCCGTAGTGCGCGTCGCAGGACTCGATGCGCGCGATGTACGTGTCGACCAGCTCCACGGGCGATAGGTCCTTGCGGGCGACGCGCCGCGCCAACGTCGACGCCGACTCGAAACACAGTTCATCATTCACCCCACGAGCATACACAAAGCGGCGGTGGCATCTACACGCGAGCCACGCACAAAGGTCAGTGTGCGTGTCAGGGCCCAGAACATGACCGTGCTGTGGCCCCGATCGCCACATGGGGATCGTCGCTGGCGTGGTATTGTCTCCATGTGACTGGTCAGGCAGGAGTAACTTACCGCGTGGACTTCGACCGCATTGCCTGGGAATTCCCGATGGCAGGCGTTCGGCACAAGCTCCATCAAGCGGCGATCGCATCCTTCGATGGGTAGAGTATTCGCGGGAGATGGCGCCCCACTGGTGCGCCAAAGGGCATATCGGTCACATCGTGGAAGGGACTTTGGAGATCGAGTTTCGGGGAACAACCGAGGTCTTCAGCCAGGGCGATGCACTCTTCATCCCGGCCGGACCGGAGCATGCCCATCGCGCAGTGGTGATATCGGGGCCGGTAACAGCCCTGTTTTTCGAGGACGCCTGGCTAGCTAGCGCCACTAGGAACGCCCATGTTGTGCCCCGGGCGTAGGCTGCTTGGCGCCCGCTGGCATGGGCGCTGAGGAAACGACGACTACCACAGGTCCCACCGCTGGAAGGCGAGGACCCAGGCGCACAGGAGCGCGTTGGCGGTGGCATGGGCGGCGACCGCGTCGACCAGTTGTCCCCGGCGGTAGGTGGCGATCGAGAAGAGCACTCCGGCGAGGGTTCCCGCCAGCCAGTTGGGATGCAGGACGCCAAATGTAATAGCGCTTACTGTCAGTGAGTGGATGCCGAAGCGTCCTTGCGGCACCCGCTCGAAGTGCTCGCCCAAGACGCGGCGCTGGAGGAAACCCCGAAACGCCAGCTCCTCCGCGATGGGTACAACCAGCGCGCTGCCCAGCACGCGCATGACGAGCCAGCCCAGGCGGTCGGCGGGTGGCAGCACGGCCAACTCCCGTTGCACGTTGGCTGTCGTGTCCGGCCCGCCCGCGGGATGCATGAGCAGCCACAGCGCGAACACCAACACGCCTATCGCGATGGCGGATGGGCTGGGAGCCCGGACTATGCTGCGGTAGTGGTTGCGCAGGAGCCACAGGGCGCCGGCTGCTGCGAATACGCGCACTGGATAGAGCATGTCCGTCGAAGCGCTGAAGGCGCGCGTGACCAACCCGACGGCCAAGATCACGAGGAAGGGTAGGCAATAGGCCGTCATGGGTGAGGCGACCGCGTCATCCCCAGCGTGTGACGTGTACGGGGCTGGATGCGCCTCGCTGCGCAGGAACAGACGCGAGCGCTCGGCGACGACCACTAGACCCACCGCGAGCACGCAGAAGAAGATCCAGCCCGCCATTGAGTGGAACCCGCCCTTTGCGATCTCGGGGTCGGCCCGCGCGCCGAGCGCGACGAGCGACGCGATCCGAGCCGCGTTGGCGAGGAACGCCAGGAACACGCCGGCCGGGACCAGGAGCAGCGCGCGGGGAAAGCGCAGGTCGCGTCGAAAGCGAACTAGATAGCCGGCCAGGAATATCGCCAGCAGGGCCATCCCTTCGACCCCGGAGCAGCTCGGCGCCACGGTGACTGAAAAGCCCGGCAACCCGATGATCGCCGCCTCCGACTGCACGACCACGTCCGCGAAGAACAGCCGCAACAGGGCGCTTGAGGTCACCAGCGTGAGTGGCGCGAGAGACGGCCAGGACGGCAGCACTTCGAGGGCCGCAAAGCAGGCGAGGCCCGTGACGAGCAGCGCCGACAACAACAGTCCACGCGATGACCGCTGCAACACGCCCAGTGACGAACCGAAGAGCGCAAGGCACAGCGCCGCGACCGCCAAGCCAAGGCCCGAAAGCCAGGCGACCAGCAGCCAGGCTGTCAGGCCAGCGGCTAGCTGCGGGCGAGCGAACACCAGCATCGCTACCCCCGCACTGCCGGCGTAGCTCGCGACGTGAAGCGCGAGCCACCACGACCCAATGGGCGGCAGCGTGGCCCCGAAGCGTCCGGCCTGGCTGCGGAGCTCAGCCCCTCCAAGAATCGTTACAGCGGCAGCGAGAGCGCCGGCCGCGCCGACCAGCAAGGTCGCGTACCACGCGGTCACGCCCCAATAGGGCGGCAACTTGGCCAGTGTCGCCCCGTCATGGCGATGGGCGAGGGCCAGATACAGCGCGAGGTACTCAGTGAACAGCACGGCGAGCCCGAGCGCTACGCGCTGGCCAACCGACGAAAGGAGCCTCGTCTGCAACGATGCGGGCGAGAGGCCCGGGGGGCCACTCGCGCGATGCCCCGCGTTAGCGTGCCGCCCGGCGACGACGACGCTCCACGGCGAGTGCCGCCAGCCCAAGCGTCAGCACCAACGCCGCGGGCGCCCCGGCCGCGCCGATTTCAGGTACCTGCGCGCCTCCAGCGTCGATGATGACGCCGCCACCTTTCCCGTCGTCGGGGCCGGTCTTCTGAGCTCCAGCGCCACTCGGCGAAACCAGCTGCGCTGCTCCCAGACAGAGCCCAGCCAACAGAATGCCCCGAATGATTCCCATTTATCCCTCCCTTGCAGCGGACCGGGCGTTCGGCCCTGCTGTGGGTCGGGAGCATACACATCCCGCGTGGTTGAAGGAAGCGGCCGAGCCTCGGAGAAACGAGCTCCTGGCTCCCCAAGATCAAGCCTGAGCGCTTCTTCTACGACCGCGCTGACTGCGTCCTGCGTACCACCATCCCGGAACAGGGGCTCCAAGCGAGATGGCACCGACGCGAAGATCGTCCCATCGAACTCCGCGAGTAGACCTTGCCACGTCCCCTTTGCGCATGCCGTGTCCTTCAGCGCTTCGAAGACGTAGGAAGGAACCGGTGCACGTGGGCGTTGTCCTAGGTCATTGAAGGAGGAGGAGGGGGCGGTGCGGGCAGCGCGGCGGTTGACGGATATGACTGCCTTTTTGGCCCTTGCGTGCGGGCTGACCTGGGGACTGGACTTTCCCCTGGCATACGCCTACGCACGGGGTGCGGAGCCTCGCAGCTATGCGCTCGTACTCGTCGGTCTGGGAGCCTGGGGTCCCACGTTGGCGGCGCTGCTCGTGGCGGGCTGGCGACGGGAGTTGCGCGGTGTGTTCGGGCGGTGGCGTGTCCATCCACTTTGGATCGTGGCCGGGCTGCTGTACCCGGCCGCGCTCCATCTGCCGGTCACGTGCATCGAGTGGGCGTTGGGGGGAGACCCTGCGTGGTTCTATCCTCCCAACAGGCCCGAGTACATCGCGGCACTGGTCATGTTCTCCTTCGGCGAAGAGCTCGGGTGGCGCGGCTTCGCCTATCCGCGCTTGGCCGAACGCCACGGGCCGGTGGTCGGGTCGCTGATCCTCGGCGCAGTGTGGGGCCTGTGGCACTGGGGGATGCTGTTCACCCCGGAAGCGGGCCCGCCTGCACCCGAGATGGTACTCAAGTACGTGGTACGCATGGCTCTGGCGTCGGTGGTCATCGCGTGGTTCTACGAGCGTTCGGGACGAAGCGTGGCGGTTGCGATCGCCATCCACGCCGGAGCCCACCTCGACAATATCTCTCGCATTCCACAATCCGAAGTGCGGTTACAGATCCTGCACTTCCTGGCCCTAGTCGTGGTCGCCCTCTTCGCGGCTCGGTCCCTGTCAGGAGCGAACCACGCCCCGCGCCCGCTTGCGCGGTATGAACGGTAGTCGTCGTAGCGCTTTGTCGCTGCTACTGCCGTGGCGTGGCTGGCCTTGCGGGCTTTCGACCGGTCGAGCAAACCACAACGACACGCCTGGCCCGGCTTGCCTCGAGCCAATGCGCGTCTTCGCGCGCCTCCGCGCAGAGCAGCTCGTACGCGGCGCTGCCAAGCTCGCGAGTCAGTTCCGTGTGCTGTGCCAGCACACCTCGCGAGACGGCTAGCTGCCGTTCCTTCCAACCATCAGGCTCGCTGTGGTGCACGACTTCGAAGCCGCTGGCCTCCAGCACGGGACGGTAGTCGTCGATGAAGCGCGACGTGGCCTCCCGAGGCGCGCCCGTCGGTGGGCTCGATTCCCACGTCGCGAAGGCAAAGCGAGCTCCGGGACGCAGCAGGCGCGCCGCTTCGACGATGGCGCGGCGGGGGTCGGGAAGGACCTGAAGCGCGTCGAAGCTGACAGCGGCATCGAAGGACCCGGAAGAAAGGCCTGTGTTGGTCATATCCGCGACACGATAGTGCGTTCCTTCTCGGTCGTTGGCGAAGCGCTTCGCCGCGGCTATCGCAACGGCGGAGCTGTCCACGCCAATCACCGACGCTTCGTACGCATTTGCTATCCACAGGCCAGGGCCACCCGCGCCGCATCCCAGATCGACCAACCGGCCCCCGGAGGCAAGCTGCAAACCGGGCCCAATGATCGACAGTTCGTGCTTTGTGACGAAACTGGTCTGCCCCTGTAGCGCTGGCCACTCCCGCCCGAAAGCCCGGCGGTAGATGTCGCCCAGGGTGGGGCTGTCATGCACCGCCCGGTAGAGAACATCGAAGGGCGACTCAGGCTGGTTCGTTCGCGGCGACTCGCCCACGGCAGGACTGTAGCCTACGGTCGGGGGTCCGAAAAGCCGCGGGTTGAGCGACCCCAGGGCCGCTACGGCGATCCAGCGAGGCGGAGGACCTCCCGCGTGCTCGTCGTGACCAGGTCTGCGGGGGACCGACCGGAGTTTCGCGTCGCCCGGTCCACGAGGTACGTACCAGCCTTGTAGCCTATCCACCGTCGACCGTCTGGATGTCGCCGTAGCCACATGCGGCGGTGGTCGGGATCAGTGGGCCGTCCGCGCAGCTCTTCGACCCAGGGTGCGGCGTCTGACGTGTACTTACCCCAGGGAGGGACTGCATGGGTAAGGTCACGCTGGAACGCGGTGGCCATCCCCTCAGACACGACGAAGTCCAACATGGTCGTGCGGGCGACCGCGGCGTCTCGAACAAGATGATGGAGCTCGTGGAACAGGCACGTGCGTAGCCAGGTCTTCGCTACGCGCCGCACGCCTCCGGTGTGGCGTGGATCGACCGTCCACAGGACCATGTTGGGTTGCGATGCGGTTCCGTTCTCGCCCCTTTCGAGGCTCGTGTCGACCTCGGGTTGGACCCGGATGACCAGGGGCGTTGGAAGCTGGGGAAGGTGTCGCCTCGCCTCGCTCACCGCATCGCGGGCGATCGCTTCGATGAAACGCCTGTCGGGTCGCGAAATCGTCTCACCGTCAATGCTATAGAACTTGACCTGGAGCGACCCATCGTCGCCGCTTCCGCCGCATTGCGACAGAAGCAGCACCAGCAGGGAGCCCAGCGCTCTACGGCGCCATGGTTTCGTCATCGGGGCTAGCCCGTCTTCTCAGGTACGGTATCGAAGGTCGGCAGGTCATCGGATACCTTCGACCAGTTTGGCTTTTCAGAAACGAAGATGTGGCACAGCGGCCTCTCGTCGAACTCCGTGTCCAGGCAGCCAAGCCGCAGCCGCACATAGGCTGGGTGGCTGGCGCTACGGGCATAGAGTGGCGAACCGCACTCATGGCAGAACACTCGGAAGTTCCCCGGCGACGACTCGTACTCCTTGAGGGCACTCTCGCCCGCCAAAAGCTGGAAACCACAGGCTTTCACTGTGGCATTGGAAGCAAACTCCGCGCCGGAGGCCTTGCGGCACTGTACGCAATGGCAGCAAGCCATCAGCTTGAGCGGACCCTCCGCGACAAAACGAACTGCTCCGCATAGGCAGCTACCCTTCAGCATACGCACTCCCGTCTATTGGGTTGGGTGTCTCAGAACCTCGCCACCGGTCGTACCACGGGTGAAGGACGGAAACCTGGAGGAACCCGATGGCCGAGCCGCAGCTCCACGAGACACAGCTGGCCCGATGGCCGATACGCTTTGGACCAGACTACCGCGAAACCGTATCGCTGCGTGGGGGCCAGCGCGCGCAACTGACCATGCTTGGTCGAGAGCACGCGGGGCGAATCGTGCGCGGCTACGCGCACCTTTCCAGGGAGTCCCGCTACATGCGCTTTATGTCCCTGCGCGACGAGCTGACCGGTCCGCAGCTGCTTCACCTGACGGACACCGATGGGGTGCGTCACCTGGCCCTGGGAGCGGGCGTACAGATCGGCGGTGCTTGCCACGAAGCCGGCGTGGGGCGTTTCGTCCAATTGGCTGATCGGCCAGACACAGTGGAGGCTGCCGTAACGGTCGTGGACGCGTTCCAGCGGATAGGTCTCGGAGGTTTGCTGATCCAGCGATTGTTCGACGCGGCCCGCGAACGCGGCTACCGAGACATGTCTGCTGAGATTCTCAGCGACAATCGCGCCATGCTTGGCCTTCTGGCCAAGATCGGACGCCCCATCCGTCTCGAGCGCGACGGAACCGTGACCGTTGCCCGCATCCGGCTCCAGTAGCACACCTGGCCAAGCCGCTCCTGGCTAGAATCCTTGATGCAACGCCAACAGAGAATGGTGAGTTCCCCAACTCGGCTCATCTGTAAACGAGCTCGCTTGTCAAGGATTCTAGGGGATCGGCTGACGCAGGAACATCTCCCAGGCGACGTCAGGGACCGAGAATCCCAGCGAGTTGCCGTATAGGATGTGCCCCGTACGCGGCAGCGAGCACAGCGTGACCTCGACACCTTCGTCGCACGTGTCATAGGTTTCGCAATACTCGAGGGCCTGCTTGGGCGAGCCGGTACATCCGTTGATGTCCCTCCAGAGTTCCAGCGTGCCCTTGGCACCCGGTGAGTACCAGCCGGTGCTGCCCGTGTTGCCGCCTTCATAGGCCACCAGCCTGTCGCTCTGCCCGCGCACCGAAAGCTCCGAGATCGGGCGAGAGGGGGTGCACGGGTCAGTCACGAGATCGGCCGACGTGGCGGCGACCGCTGCAAACACATCGGCCGCCTCGCATGCCAAGCGGTGCGTGAGACCACCGCCGTTGGACATGCCGGCGGCGTACACACGCTTTGGGTCGATGCAAATCCCCTCACTGACGGTCTCGACGACCGCCCGCGCGAAACCGACGTCATCGATGTTCTGGTCGAGCGCCTGGCCGCAGCAATTGCCCACGTTCCAGCCGTTGCCTACGCCGTCCGGGAAGGCGACCACGAAGCCTTCCTCATCGGCCTTTTCCTTCCATCCACTGCTGCGCGCCTCGCCGGCTCCGCTGCTGCCGTTGCCATGGAAATCGACGATCAGGGGCGCGGGTTCTTCGGTCAAGAGCGACGCTGGCACGTATACCGAGAAACGGCGCGCGCGCCCGTCGTGCATCAGCGACTCCCGGTTGTCGCCGGCGGCGTACGTGGTTTGCGGGCACCTGACTGCGGGCGCGTCGACGTCCGGCTCGGACAACCCCGCGTCGCCGGCCGGAATGGCGGCGGGTCCGGGGTCGGAACTGGGCGTCGGCTCGTGCCGCTCGGCGTTGGTCGGCGCGGCTGCGGGCGGGGCACGGGTCGGTTCGGGACCCGCCATCGAGCTGTCTGCGGCCTTCGGACTCTGGCCCACAGACGCGGGTGGCATCGTGGACGCGTCTCGCTGTCTTGCCTGTCCTATCGTCGGAGCCGGCGCGCTTGCCACCGGGGTCTGTGCGGCCGGACTCGCGACCGTCGCGGGCCCGCTTTCTGTGCCCCTACCTTCACTTCCACAGCCCATCACCACCAACGTTCCCAGATAGGCCGTGGCGCATAGCGCAGCGGCTGAGCGCGAAACGCGAGTGTGTGGGGACCCATACTGATTGCCCACCATGCTCGGAACCTAGCCCGGATTATTCATGAACTCTGCATCGCCTCGCTTGTTCTTCGACTTCACACGCCTTTCGTCG
>JAPPOR010000947.1 GCA_028817905.1 Myxococcales bacterium | reverse complement strand
CCGGGCTGCTCTGGGAGCTTGACGCCGGTCGGAGACCCGGAGAACAGGAATGAGTGCGCGATCGGCTTGTGCCCGTCGGGTGAGCCGGCGGGGACCAAGCCCAGTCGGTCGTACTGATTGTTTGGACCGGTCCAGGTGACGGGCAGCGACGAGCCCCCCACCGCTGTTGCCGGCGCCTTCACCGTGGCTGCGACCTTTGTCACCGTGATCACGGTTTTGGCGACGATCTTGCCGTGGTGGAGGCGTCGCAGCTCATACTTTCCTGGGACTTCCGGCACTTTTACGGCGGCCGGGTTACTGTGAAGATGTCCCCGCGTCAGCGCTGACTGCCCGTTCGGCGCATCCACTGGCACGATGTCGATCGAGTCGTACATGTGCCGTGCGCCGCTCCACTTAACCGGGACAGCCGACCCGGCACGCGCCTGCGCGGGGGCCGAAAGGGTGAAGGCCTCTTCGGCCGACACGCCCGTCGTCAAGTACAGGGTGAACAGGGCACTCCACGCGATAGGTATTCGCATTCCATGGCTCATGCTTCGCTGGCCTCCTTGCCTTCAGGAGCGGGCGACGTCCAACGCGTCGTGTGTATTCTTCGCGCCTCCCCCTCCTCTGGGGCGCGAGTGGACTTCGAGCCGGTCATACCAAAGGTCATGGCCCCCCGCACGGGCCTATCCGCAAACTCTACGGCCTGGCTTCCCCACCGGGGGAGCCTCCCCAGCGGGACAGCAGCACGGGAACGACCAGCATGTTCAGGATCGTGGAGGTCACGAGCCCCGTAAGGATCACGAGCGCCATGGGGGCCTGGATTTCCGAGCCCGGTTGGCCCAGGGCCATGGCCAGCGGTAGCAGGCCGAGGGCTGCCGTGACGGCCGTCATGGTGATCGGTGCGAGGCGTTCGGTTGCTGCCTGCTGGACTGCCTGCTGTCGCCCACATCCGGCCAGCTCGAGGTCGCGGGCACGGGTCGAAAGCAGGACGCCGTTGCGGGTGGCGATTCCGAACAGGGTGATGAAGCCGATCGTGGTAGCGACCGACAGGACCCCACCCGCCAGGTACACGCCCGCGATGCCTCCGGCCAGCGCCAGCGGCATGTTCATCAGGACGAACAGGGCGCGCCGTGCGCTTCTCAGGGTCACCGCGACAATTATGCCGACCGCGAACAGGGCGAGTGCTCCGAAGATCAGCAAGCGCTGCTGCGTGGCGGCTTGGCGTTCGAACTGTCCGGCGTACTCGATGCGTGTGCCGTCGGTAGGCTGGATGGTTTGCGCCACGACGTTCCGGACGTGCTCGTAGGCGCCACGCACGTCTTGGCCGGCAACATTGGCGCTGACGATCAGGCGCCGTGCGACGTTTTCGCGCAGGATATAGTTGGGGCCCGCGTCACGGCGCACCTCGGCGAGTGCCGAGAGCGGAACCAGCGCGCCAGCGGGCGTGGCGATTCGTAGCCTGCGCACCGCCCGCGGATCAGAGGTGAGCGCATCCGGGTAGCGAACCACCACGGGCGTGGTCGTGCCTTGCTCGTAGACGTGCGCGGCCTTGGTGCCCCATAGGGCCGCTCCGATCGCGCTGGCGGCCTCGCCCGCCGACAGGCCGTAGGCTGATGCCGCCTGGGCGTCCACTCGAATCGTCAGTTGGGGAATGTCGACAATCTGTTCCACATTGACGTCCACGATGCCCGGGATCCCCTCGATCGCACTCCTTACGGCTTCGCCTGTGCGGCGCAAGGCGCGCAGATCCCCCCCGAAGATCTTGATCGCCAGTGCCGCCCGCTGCCCGGAGATCATGTGCTCGATGCGGTGCGAGATCGGCTGACCCAGATGGAAACGGGCCGGGACGACCTTGAGGCGCTCGCGGATGTCCGAAAACACTTGCTCGCGGGTGCGTGGGTCGTCGCGCTTGAGTCGCACCTCCATCTCGGTTGTCTCGACACCAAGCACGTGCTCGTCGCGTTCGGCGCGGCCGGTGCGCCTTCCCACCGAGAGCACTGCAGGGTCCTTGAGCAGCGCTCGCTCGGCCATGGTTGCCAGCGCGTTGCTTTCGGAAAGCGGGGTGCCGGGAGCAAGCACCATGTTGATCGTGAGGCTGCCCTCATTGAATGGGGGCAAGAACGCTCGACCCAGGTCCATCAAGCCGAAGGCCCCACCGGCCACCACCACGGCGGCGCTCGACAGCACCAGCCAGGGGTGCGCGAGCGCGCCCTTGAGGATCGGAACATAGCCGCGCGTCAGCCAGCGAATCACGGGGGGATCAGCCTGACTTGTGGCCGCCGTGGCGCGCGCCAGCAGCAGGGAGCACAACACGGGCGTCACCGTGACGGCTACGATCAGGGAGGCGAAGATGGCAGAGAGGTAGGCGATCGCCAGGGGCCGCAATAGGCGCCCCTCGAGCCCTTCGAGTAGCAGCAGCGGCACAAACACAAGCATCAAGATATAGGTTGCGCTCGCGATGGCTGCGCGAACCTCCAACGACGCCTGCAATACGGTTGTCAGGATCGGCGGGCGCTCGTGCTCCGGTAGCGCGGCCCGTTGGCGGAGCCTGCGGGCGACGTTCTCCACATCCACGATGGCATCGTCCACCAACTCTCCAATCGCGATGGCGAGGCCGCCCAGGGTCATCGTGTCGATGGTCAGACCCGCGAGATCAAGGACGAGGACCGCGAACATCAGGGACAGGGGCAGGGCGATGGCGCTGATCAGCGTGGGCCTGAGACTCCAAAGAAAGAGCAGGAGCACGCCGACGACCAGCAGCGAACCGTCGCGTAGCACCTTCATGACGTTGGCGATGGCCGTGTCGATGAACGTCTGTTGGCGAAACACGTCCGTGTGCACGGTGACGCCCCGCTTTGCCAGCTGCGGTGAGAGCTCTGCCAAGGCGGCATCGAGCCGGCCCGTGGTCGATACGGTGTCGGCACCCGGCTGTTTGACCACGCTCAGGAGGACCGCGGACTCGGCGTTGTAGCTGGCCGCGCCGCGCGCCACCGCGGGTCCCACACGAACATCCGCCACGTCCCGGACGTGGATGGGCACGTCCTCCCTGCGCGTGATGACAATCGCGGCGAGATCATTCACCGATAGCGCCCGTCCCAGTACGCGAATGACCGACTCCAGGCCACCCTCCGTGACGTAGCCTCCGGGGGCGTTGCGAGAGCCCCTCCGAAGGGCTTCAACGACGTGCGCGAGCGTCAAGCCCAGGCTCTCGAGTCGGAAGGGGTCCACGAGCACCTGGTATTGCTTTACATGGCCCCCGATCGGGACCACCTGCGAGACCCCCTCGACCGCCAGCAATCTTCGCCGTACGTCCACTTCGGCGATCCGACGGAGCTCGATGGGCGATCGCCGCTCGCCCGTCAGGGCGATGAAGGCGATCTCGCCCATGACCGAGGAAGCGGGCATCAGCAGGGGAGCGTCCGCCTCCGGGGGCAGGCTGTCGGTGACGCCTTGGAGCCGCTCCGTCACCCGCTGGCGAGCGACTGTTTGGCTGGTGTCCCAGTCGAACTCGGCCCAGACCACCGAAATGCCAGGCGCCGAGGCGGAGCGGACCCGACGTAGCCCTGCGGTTCCGTGGACTGCGGCTTCGATCGGATAGGTGACCAGCCGTTCCACCTCCTCGGCAGCCATGCCCGAGCTTTCCGTGGCGATCGTGACGCGGGGCGCGGTGAGGTCTGGAAAGACGTCGATCGGGATGTGCAAGGTTCGGTAGCTGCCGACCACCAACAGGGCAGCGGCACCGAAAAGGACGAGCGCCCGGTGGCGCAAGGACATCCTGATCAGGGGCCCGATCACTGGTGAATGTGCCCGTGGGGCTCGGCCCCCTTCGCCCGGTCCGACAGTCGAACCAGGTGTGCGCCCCGGGTCACGATCCGCTCACCTGCCCGCAGGCCGCTCGCGATGGCGATCCGGGCATCCGCCTCGGGTCCGGTGCGGACCGTGCGCTCCTCGAAGTGCTCGCCGTCGATCTGCACGTAGAGGACGCTGCGGCCCTCTCGGTCGATCACCGCGCTCTTGGGAACCACGATGCCCGCAAACGGCTTGCCCACCGGCAAGCTCACGCGCACCAGTCCGTCGACCCGCAGGGACGTGGGGGCGGCGTGCAGTGCGTAGATCACGTCGACCGTGCGCGCGTGCGGGTCCACCGCCCGCCCGACGGTTACCAGTGACGCCGACGGGTTGTCTCCCGCGACCTCGATAGGTTGCCATGTGCTGTCGCCTGCGATCTGAAACGCCGCCCTGCGATCGGTGCGCAGGTGCGAGGCGTCCTGCTCGGGAACCCGGGCGACGATCCAAAGTTCGCGGTCGTCCACGATCCGAAACAGGCGCGTGCCCGGTGACACGGCTGCGCCGGGTCTGGCGTGGACGGCAACGAGTACTCCGTCGATGGGCGCCCGCAGCTGCCAGGCGCCTTTGCGCCCGCCGCTGCCGACCGCGGCGTACAGGCCCGCTGCGCGCCGGGCCGCCGAAAGTGCTTCGGTGGCGACCTCCAACTCGCGGCGGGCGTCCTCCAGCGCGCGCTGCGGGATGGCATCGTCCCGAAACAACTGCTCTGCCCGCTTGCGTGCGAGCCGAGCGGCCGACAGGCGTGCTTGCGCTTCGGTGACCGCCAACTCAGCGGACGCCGCGCCCTCGGGCGAAGCGGGCGCGGGCGAGAGCAGCGCCAGGACCTGCCCTCGCTTGACCACCTGTCCCGGGTGAGGCAGGCCGGCGCCGGTCACGACCAGACGGCCCGTGATCGGCGCGCTCACCTCCGCCTGGCCGCCCGGCGGTGTGTCGACACGTCCAGCGACTTCGATCGCGGGCAGCAGGGTTCCCTGCGCGACGAACGCGGTGGCGAACGGAACACCCCACTGCTGTTCCTTCAAGAACTCGATCACGCCCGGGGGGTGAGCGCTGTGGGAGTCGCGACGCTGGTCCGCGTGTTCGTGCTCGTGCCCCTCCTGCGTCACCTCTGGTGTCGCTCGCACGCGCAATGGGATCTCCGTGACCACGCCGGTCGTATCGCCCGAGACCCGAAGCTCGCCGCGGTAATCCCCCTCGGCTGTCGGGGTTAACATCAAGCGAAAGATGCCCGGCCGAATGGCTTCGGTGGTCTCGGCATGCAGGGAGGCCGGTCCGGAAAACGTCAGGGCGACGTGCGCGGCTCGGACGGGCTGGAAATCCTCAAGGGCCGTCAGGTGCACGAGCCACGGCGTTTGCTGTCCCACGACGGCGGGCGCGTGCTCCGCAAAGAGTTCCAGGGTCTCACTCCAAAGAGTCGTGGTGATCACGTTTTGGTCGCCGTGACCGTGACCGGGCGCGTGATGATCGTGTCCGGCGGGGTGGGCGTCGCTGTGGTCGTGCGCGTGCTCATGTCCATGGCACGCCTGTGATAGGGCGCCGCACGCGGCCAAGCAGAGCGACACCGCCCCCGTGCGAAAGCCGCGGTCGGCGTTGCGCATCATGGCCCTCCGCCCATCGGTCGGCGAGAGAGCGGGTGCGGACCACGCACCGTTGCCGGCGCAGCCTGCTCGAATTCGCCGGACGCTGCGCGCAGGGCAACCTCCGCGAGCTTGGCCGCAAGCGCCAGTTCGAGCAGGCGCCGCTGCACGCGAGCCTGTGCCTGTCCGGCGTCCAGTAGTTCCACGACCGAGCGTTCGCCTGCGCGGTAGCCGCTCTCGGCCGCGCGCTGCAGGCGCGCGAGCAGATCGCGGGTCGCAGCCTCGAAGCGTATGCGCTCGCCCAGGGCAGCGCTTAGGGCGATGGCGGCACGGGCTGCGTCCACGCGCGCCGTACGCGAGAGCGCGTCGGCCTGTGAGCTTGCCTGTTGCCCGAGCGCCGCGGCCTGCTGTTGCAGGCCCTGTCCGCGCGCGAACAGGGGCAGCTCCAGGGAGACCCCCGCGACGTAGCCGTAGCGCGTGCCACCCTCCGTGCCGAAGCGTGGTCCAGCCATGATAGATGCTTGTGGAATCCAGGCATTGTCCGCTGCGTCCCGCGCTTCGGCCGCCACCGCCTGGGCCGCGCGCATGAGGCTCACCGATGGTGGGGGCAGGGTCTCGGTACCCGCGTCCACGGCGTGTGCGCGCGCGGACCATTCGGGATCCACCACCAGGCTGCCTGCGAGGGGCGTCTCGGGGTCGAGCGCCAGCAGGGCGAACAATGCGCGGGCGCGGGAAAGGGCGTCTGCGCGGGCCGTCCGTAGGGTGCTGCGCGCGAACTCAAGCGCCAGCTGGATCCGCATCACCTCGTATCCCGAGGCTGTGCCGGCTTGCTTGCGCTTGGTCAGGACCTCAGCGCCGTCGGCCAGGCGCTTTGCGATGCGATCCTCGATGTGCACCCGCTCGCGTGCGGCTATCGCCTCATAGAAGCGGGTCAGGGCGCTTGCGGTGGCTTGGCCCAGCGCGCGCGCCGCCTGGGCGTGGCCGCGCGCCGCCTGGGCGCCATACAGACGCTCCTGGGTCTTGCGGCGGCTGGACAGATCCACCGGCACCATCAATGCCAGGTTGTCTTCGCTTCCGCCGGGACCGCCGTTGTCGGCGAAGGACTCGCGGTTCCAGATTACCCTGGGGTTCGGGTACGGGCGGACGCGTAGACGTTGGCCCTCGCTCACGCGGGCCGTCGCTCTCTTCGCCTTCACGTCCGGGTCTTGGGCGCGGACGATTGCGATGATCCGCGCTTCGGAGAGCGCACCCATAGGGTCTGATCGCATCTGCTGCGGGAGCACCGGCAGCGGGTCCGCTCGCGCTGGCGGGACACTGAGTAGCATCGCGGCGGCTCCCATGAGCCAAGCCCTAGCCACGGCGGGCCGTCTAGCGGGCATCGTTCACCCGCGCGCGCGATGGGACGGCCGGGAGCGGAACCAGCGAGCGGCTTCCGGCGGGGAGCATCCGGGCCATGTTCAGTTGCCCATCAGGCCAAGCACCTGTTCCAGGCCATGATGAACGACCTCGGCGCTGGCGACGATGCTTGCTGCGGAAACGAGGCCAGTGACGAGCAGCGCGGCCGGTCCGGGGACGTCACGGCGCTCGGACCGCATCAGCAGCCGGTTCACGCGCCGCTCGAGGTCAGAGCCGGTGAAGGGGAGGGCGGGTGCCGACCGCCGCCGCGCTCGAGCCAGCGCGACCAGTGCGCGGGCGACCCGCTCGCGGCTGCCGAGCGCCCGCGCCGCGTCCTCGTCGGCTGCCATCTCCTGAGCGCGGGCGAGCGCGCCCTCGAGCTTCCGGGCGATGCCCGGCAGATGAAACGACAGGCCGATGCCCGCGATCAGACGGCGCAGGGGATCTTGGCGCCGGACATGTGCCCGTTCATGGGCGATCACCGGCTCGAGGTGACAACTGTGGTCGCCTGACAGTAGGCTACGAGCCACATACAGCGTCGGCGTGACCACGCCGAGCACGAACGCGTCGTCGTCGTCGCGTGGCAGCACGCGCACGCCTTCGATGAGGCTCTGCTCCGACAGACCGTCCAGCTGTCGGCGCATGCGCCGACCCAGGAGGACGGCGTGAACGCGGCCTCCCGTGGCGATGGCAAAGCGCAGGACCATAAAGAGGGCCAGGCAGGTCAGCTGCGTCGATGGCCAAACGGCCACGTGATGGGCGCAGATATGCGGATGGGTATGCACATCCCCGTGGACGTCACAATGGTCTGCGATCCAGCCGAAGGACGGCGCCAGGGCCGCGACCAGCACGGTGCCGGCGAGCAATCCGGGCAAGAGCGTGGCGGACAGAAGCACACGCGCTTGGGCCGCAGGAGCGCGTGCCTCGAGCCAGTGCTCGAGAGCGGGTCGCGCGAGCCCCACGACTGCGGAGGCGGCGTAGGCGACCAGTGCAAAGCCCGCCAGGAAGAGGATCGCCAAGGTCATGGGCCCTCCTTCGTGCTGCGCTTTTCGGCGATCAAGGCTTCGAGGCGATCGAGTGACGTTTCGTCCTCGTCCGCCACCAGCTCGACGAACGCGGCCAGCAACCCCGCGTCCGCCAGCTTGCGTGCATCCCCGATGGCGTCGAGCAGTCGTTGGGCTGCAAAGGCCTCGCGCGACAGGCGCGCGCGGTAGCGGTACGCGTGTGACACCTTCGTACGGGTCAGCAGCTCCTTGCGATAGAGTCGCTCGAGCGCCGAACCCACCGTGTTGGGGCGGATGTCCCGCGCCTGCCCGACCTGCTGGTGGGCGGTGAGCACGTCCGCCTCCCCCACGTCCCATAGGTGTTCGAGCAGGGCCAGCTCGAGTTCCCCGAGATGTGGGAGCCGTTTCTTGCCGGTCACGTGCCGACTCCATCTGTTGGCGCATGAACACTCGAACCGACCCGCCATTCACGGGGACGCGCGCAGGATTTCACCATGGATGCAACGCTAGCGACAGAAACTCCGATGGTCAATCGGATTTTTGGTCAGGGGTGCCCGAGGTCGTAACCGCTAGCTAGTTCGCGCCCAGAAATGCCGCTTTCCGGTACGCGCCCATGGGAGCCTGCGACCGCGTCGTTTGACGAGCACTTCTGGGGCTCCTTTGGGAGCTCGTATGCCAAGGCGTGTTGGGAGGATTTCCCTTCGCTGGCCGCTAACCTTACGTCGTGACTGCCTGCGCCGTGCAGCGCCTGGCCAATAGGGCGCGGTACGTCGACGTCATAGGTCGGTTGGGCTTCAAGCGCCCATCACCGTTTGTGCCGACAGTTGCGCCGCAAGGCTACGGTCGCTGCGCTCCCTCTCTGGGCTCCGCCCAGCCCCGGGCTACGCGGATGCTGGACTAGGCGGGACAGTGCCGAGCGAAGAGGGATCACCACTGATGCGTTTCCAGGCGGTGTTTCTGGAAGCGGTGTCGAGTGAAGATGAAAAAAGTTCAAAGAGCACTTGACAGCGCGGAGGGTGCACAAAGCCGAGTCCTCGCTGCCCCTGCTCTTTGTGCCGTTTGCAGGCCACAGGCGCCTGGCTGGGGGATCCCGCGCGCCGTCTTGTCTCGCGTCGCGTTCGCACCCTTTGAAGCGCATCAGGGAGCATCCTCATGCGCCGAAAAACCCCGTGCTACGCTGGAGTTATCAGCAACAAGGGGGTCGCCATGAACGCGCAGCCATCGCATCCGAGGATCACCGACGAGCGCCTGCTCGAGCGCTTGCATACCCTGGTCGGCAAGGACCGACGCCTGACAGCGCAGCTGCTGTGGCACCTGGCGGAGGTCGACCAGCGGGGGCTGCACCGGCAGCAGGGGTACAGCTCGCTGTTCAACTACTGTGTCGAGGCGCTCCATATGTCCGAGGCCGAAGCCGGCTTGCGCATCCGTGTGGCTCGGACGGCGCGGCGCT
>JAPPOR010000699.1 GCA_028817905.1 Myxococcales bacterium | reverse complement strand
CGCCCCGACCATCGCCAGCGCAGTGCGGCGCACGCTCACCCGAACGCCTATTTCATCTCTATCCACAATCACAAAATCAATAAATAGATTGAAATTACGAGTCTTTGCAGAATCGGACCGGTTTGGCCTAGCATTTCACTGACAGTGATTCTTTTTACCTTTGGGGGCCTTCATGGCGAACGTGACGCGCGCTGTATGGATGCTGCTGCTGACCGGAGTGCTTATCGGTTGCGAGGACGAGGACTGCAGTCTAGGCGCCACCGAGTGCATGTCCGATTCGATCCTCCGTGTTTGTGTCGAGGGCGAGGACAAGAACGTTTGGTTTGTCAGCCAGTGCGGCACCAGTGAGGTGTGCATGAAGGGCTTTAGCGGGCCGCTTTCGCCGCGTCTGGACGATGGCGCATCTGGGGGGGCCCCGCTGGACGCGGGTGTGACCGACGCAGGTCCGAGTACGGCGGCGCCGTCGACCGGCGGGACTCCGCGTGACGTGTGCGTTGGAGCGTGCTCGGCGGGCGAAAGCGAGTGCGTGTCGGATGCGCTGTCCCGCTATTGCGTGGCGGGCGGGGTCTGGCAGCTCGACATGTGCGATGTCGGCGAGCGCTGCGTAGCGGGCACCTGCATGGTGAGCGACGACGACGGTGCCGTGCAGCGCTGTACTCCCGGCGACAAGGCGTGTGCCAGCGACAGGGTCGAGAAGGTTTGCGACCCCGATGGTACGGCCTGGATCCTTCAGGCCTGTCCTGGAAACGAGATCTGCACGGGCACGGAGTGCGAGCCCGACATGGCGAGCTCGTGCGACGATGGCAACGTTTGCATGGACAACAAGACGGCGATTCGTTGTCTCGGAGAAGACCGCGGATTCGAGGTCGTGGAATGCGAGGGCGATACCTATTGCGAGGGAGGTCGCTGCCGCGGGAATACCTGTGCGATAGGTTCGTTCTGCAATGGCACCATCAATGGGATGGCGCAGATTCGCGAATGTGTGGACGGCGACCAGCTGGTTGACAGCACATGTGCCGCTGGGGAGGTGTGCCGTCAGCGCAAGGACGAGGCAGAATGCGAACCGGCCGCGTGCGATCCATTCGCACCGGACGCCACAGTATGCGGAGACCCGGACGACCCTGACGCCGACGTGACGAAGACCTTTACGACCTGCATAGCCGCCGGCGATACCTTCACCAGGGTGCCCGAGGTGGCGAGCGGCGAATGCATCGGCCAAACGGTGTGCGATCCGACCTTTGCGGGCACGGGCAACCCCTGTCGCCAGGATTGTACGGATGGCGCTCAAGTCTGCGACTCCACAGCCGGTGGCATCCGAGACGGCTATCGCGACTGTGACGAAGGGGAATGGAGTCCTGTGAAGCGGTGCACCGAAGAGGGTGCGGAGACCCGGTTGACCTGCACCCCCCGAGCGGATCTGATGGCTTCCGATGTTCCGACGATTCTGTGCGCCGAGCCGATTTGCACAGCGGCCTTCGAGAGCGGTGGAACCATCGAGGGCACGTGCGACGGTGGCCGTATTCGGCGCTGCAACAGCGATGGGACGCTGGCAGAGGCCGAGGACTGCGAGGAGGGCATCTGCCGTCGGACCGGCGGTGGCGCCACGGCCGATGGCTATCTGCCGGGTGCCTGCGACACCACGGCCGAGTGCCAGGAGGGTGAGCAGCGCTGCGTCCAGGATACGGGCAGTGCGACACCGCGCTTCCAGAGCTGTGACGGCGGAGTCTGGAGTCCCGTGCTGGAGACGTGCGAGGACGACGCCGCCTGCTATGGCTACACGGACTCCGACGGAATGCGCCGGAAGCTGTGCGATGCAGAGTGTGCACCCAACACGCGTCGCTGCAGCGGCGGGGCGGTACAGATCTGCGACGCCACGGGCACCTGGGGCGATGACATCGAGTGCAGCGCAGGCCGTTGCCAAAACCTCGGCTCGCAAGACGCCGCCTGCCAGCTTCCATGTGCGCCGGGCATGATTCGCTGCGCCGGCAGCAATGTCACTGCATCGGACATGGGGCACGTGGGAACAAGCCAGCAGCAGGTGTGCGGCGACGACGGGCAGTGGGAGGACGCCACGGATTGCAGCGGAACCGAAACCTGCCGCATCGGGCGCCTGGGTGTCCCTACCGGTTGTGTCGAGTGCGTCGGTAGCGGTGTGCTCGGCGGCAACGAGCACGGCTACGCGGATACACGGTGCGAGGGAACCGACGAGACCCAGAGTTGCGGGGAGGACAATACCTGGGAAGACGCTTTAGCCTGTAGCGGCTCGACCGAGTGCGTGGGACCGACGGCCGATACCTGCGGCAGTTGCCTCGGTCCCGATGGCACCACCACGCTCGATCCCTGTACGGATACTGCGTGGCAGGCTGTCGAGTTCGCCTGCACCAGCTGCGTTGGCCCCGACGGCACGACTCCGCTCAATCCGTGCACCAACACTGCGTGGGAAGCGGTACCCGTGTGCGGCAGCTGTATGGGCCCCGACGGTACAACCACGCTCGATCCCTGTACGACCACCGCCTGGGAAGCGGTGCAGGTATGTGACGTGTGCCCCACGGCATCGGATGCGGGCGGCTTGCCGTGTACTACCGCCAACATTGCGGCGAACACCGGAAGCAACGGCGGCAAGACTACTTGTATCGATGCTGGTGCCGGCGCCGCGGATGGTGCCTGGGCGGGTGAGGCCGACTGTTGCGTCAACGCACAGCAGACCTACGGCGACCTGGGCGACACCTGCACTGGGTCGGCGTGGGCAGGCGAGGCCGACTGTTGTACCGCCGCACAGCAGACCTACGGCGACCTTGGCAATAGCTGCACGAACTCGGCATGGGCGGGTGAGGCCGACTGCTGCGAGCCCGCTCAGCGCACCTACGGAGACGTTGGTGGTGTCGGCGGTACGTGTCCCAACTCGCCCTTCGGTGGCGAGGCTGACTGCTGTGTCGCCGCTCAGGTTGCAGGTGGCGGACCGCGCTTCGCCTACTGCGCTGAGCCGTAGCGCAACGGCGAGAACCTCCCTGGTGGCGCCCTGCGTTGCCGGGGAGGTAGCCGAAGTTCCGACCGCTCCTGAGACCGGGGCAGCTCACGGCGTCGGCGGCGCTGTCCGGCGTGATGCGTGATGCACATCGCTACTTGGGCAGCGGCATGGCGGTTGGTGGAACGTGGATGGTTTGTCCCACGGCTGGAAGCGGGAACGGGCGCAAGCCATGCCGGGTAGGAAACCAGAAGGACAGCGTGGAATGCTCGAGGGGTTGAGCGAATCGGAATCGCACCGCGGCGGGGCGGCCGTCCGCGGTGACTTCCCTGATTTCAGCTGTCATGTCGCTGAGCTCAAAGCGCTGGCCTACACGCATGGGCTCCCGGGGCCGGAACATCAGCTCGAAGGGCTCCACGAGTGAGCTGGCCCCCGGAACGTAGCGCAGGAGGAGAGTGCGATCGTCCGCTCGGGTTAGCGCGAAAGGTAGGCGGTTGCCCGAGAGCGCCTGAGTGCTCCTGGGGGCTGGCTTGCCGTGTAGCCTGCGTATCAGTCCGATGTAGATCATCAGGGTAGGATCACCTGTGGCAAGCACGATCGCGCGCTGCTCCGGCGAGCCGGCCACAGCGAGGGGCGCTTCGAGAATCGCTCGGCGCACGCCACTGGCCAGCAGCGCCATCAGTTGCCCCTCTGCGCGCGCCTGAATGGGAGCGAGCACTCCGTGTAGCGCCAAGACGATGCCCACGGTCAGCGTAGCAAGTAGGCGGGAGCGGAACGGAAGAGGCCTGATCTGTAGGCGCGCGATACGCTCGTGTAGCAGCGTAGCCAGCAGGGCGGACACGCCGATCATAGGTGTCAGTAACAGGCGACTGGTCGGCAGTGACCCGGGCAAGGGAAGGGTACAGAGCAGGCCGCCAACACAGAGCCAGACGACGTTGCCGGTGTTCTGGGCGGGGGCTCTGCGGGCGACGAACGCCACCAAAAAGCCGACGGCGACGACACTGACCCATCCGATGGCGACATGGATGCGTCGCCAGGGACCCGGGCTGAGCACCCAGCTCTGGTCGACCCAGCCCGCCTCATAGGCTGGTTGGACAAAGGGCGCGCCGAAGCTCCAGTAGTCGGCGCGCAGGGAGAAGAAGGCATCCGCAATCAGAACTGGCAGCCGTTGCATCAACGCCCCAGCGAACAACTCCGTCGAGTTGAACGGGTCCAGGTATACCTCCGAATGCCGCCCTCCGCCCCCCACGAGCATCCGAAGGGCCATGAATCCCAGCGCGGGCACGCCGACCCAAGCAAGGCGCGCGAGTCTTTGGGCAGGGGGGTCGCCCGAGCCCAGCCACTCGAGGGCGATGAAGAAGCCCAGGAATGACAATCCGTACTCGCCGGCCAACAGGGCTGTGCAGTAGCAGGCGCACGCGATTGCCCGAGCGCGCGTGGCCTGCTGCGGGTCGGCGCTTTGCACGTCGAGGTAGAAGATGAGCGCAATCGTTGACAGTGCTGCGCTCGTGATCGCCGTCCGGTTGGCGATCCAGCCGAGCGTAACCGCGTGGCCCGGGTCCAGGGTCAGCAGGAGGGTGGCGGTCAGGGCTACCGCGCGCGGCAGGGTCCGCTCGAACAGCAACGCGATGGCCACCAGCATCACGATCCAGTGGGCAAGCGAGTGCAGGTGTTGGGCCAATGGATTGTAGCCGAAGAGCTCGTGGTCGAGCAGGAGCAGAAGGCTGGCGAGGGGTCGAAACATGGATAGTCGCACCTCGGGATGCGACCACCAGGGGTAGAACCCAGCATCCACCAGTGCGTCGACCTCCGACGGTGCGCCGCTGGAGAACGTGTATAGGTCCCAGGGAGCTCGCCGGGCCGGGTAGATCCCCTCGAGCATCGCGAGCTGGGCGTAGTCGTCCAACGTGTAGCCCACGTGCATGGTCGGCCAGTTGAGCCACGTGGCGGCCACTCCGACAACTACCACTGCGAGCCAGTACCGCCGGCGACTCATGGAACTCCGGACACGTTGTGGCGGGAGGCTATCACAGCCCCGGGATGGTAGCTCGGCTATTGCATCCAGTCGCCGAGAGCTCTGCAAAGCCGAATCCCTGCGTCGTTCGCTCTCGACTGGTGTGCAGCAACAGGGGACTAGCAGCAGCTGAGGATGGCGGCGCTGATGCCGCCGACGAACTTGTGTTCCTTCGATGAGGTCAGACGCGCTGCGTCCGACAGCGGCGGCAGTCGGTCCCAGGCTAGGCAACCCTCCTGGTACTGCTCGCAGATTTCGTGGGCGTTGCGAACTGCGAGCGCCAGACTGCACGCGTCCGCGGAGGCATCCCGTCCCGGACTGGCTAGAACCTCGGTCGCGTCGACAACCTCCTCGTTGAAGTTCCAGCGGCGCATCAGGCGGGCGGTTACGAGCAACGGCGAGCATCCGAACTGCTGCAGGCACGCGTCGTGAATCGACGAACCATCTTCTGTGGCATGCACCAGGTGCGCGAACACACCGGGTAGAAATTTGGGCAGGACCAAGAAGGCAACGTCGTGGAGCAGGCCCACCAGGTACGCCTTGTCGTGGTCGATATCATTTTGCCGCGCTAGGTCGCGGGACATGACAGCGGCGTTGACCGCATGGTCCCAGAACAGTGCGGCGTCGAGGTTGTCGGGGAAGCCGAACCCCTGCACGACCTCCAGTGTAAGGGACATGTCGGCGACCCCTTTAAAGCCGATCACCTGGATCGCACGCTGGATCGTGTCGACGGCTACCCGCTGGGCGAAGATCGGCGAGTTGCCGATGCGAATCAGGTTGGCCGCGAAGGTCGGGTCGCGCTCGACCAGCTGCACGACGTCCTTGAGGCTGGTGGTCTCATCCTCCACCAACGAACGAAGTCGCTGGTGGTGCTCGGACAGAACAGGCAGGGTCTCGATCGCGTCGACCCGCGCCAGGAGGCTTTCCGGGTCCGGGGGTGGCATACCCACGATCGTCTCGCGTTCTACATCCATACCCCACGATCAAACGGCGTACGCCATGGGAACATTAGCCCGGATAGTTCCCCTGGGACCGGAGCCTTCGGCTCCGCCGTCGACAGCGCCCTTCACACAGGGCCGCTAGGCTCGAGGAGCGGCCAGCCGGGCCAAAAGAGTTGCCTGCCTTTGGGTACCTGGCGTACCCGCGACCGGTGCGGTATAGCGGGACAATACTCGGGTTTTCGACCATGGGCACGGATATCAAGGCAGCGTCGGAGAGGGTTCAAGCCGTCGCCGCAGGCAACCAACGGTCCGCCAGGTCCCGGCGGCTTTCCGACCTGTCGGTCGGCGAGTCCGCGCGCGTGCTACGCCTTGAGGGCCCACGGCTCTTTCGGCGGAGGCTCATGGAACTGGGGCTGGTGCCCGGTACGGAAGTTGAGGTCGTGAATGTGGCGCCCCTCGGGGATCCGATCGAGCTGGAGGTTCGCGATTGCCGGCTGTCCATTCGTCGCGATGAGGGGGAACAAATCCTGGTCTCGGCGGATAAGCGGGGATTAAAGGTCCTCGCGTGAGCACGCTGGTCGAGGTGGAGACCGGTTCCCACGTCTACGGCACTCGCCCGCTTGTCGCCCTGGCCGGCAACCCCAATACGGGCAAGAGCACGTTGTTCAATCGCTGGACCGGCTCCCAGTCGCGGGTCGGGAACTACCCAGGAGTGACCGTCGACCTGATGCGTGGCGAGGCCCGTCTCGCTGACCATGACGTGGTCGATATTATCGATATTCCAGGAACTTACAGCCTCCTTGCCCGCTCGGCAGAGGAGCTCCTGGCGGTCGACCATCTGCTTGGTCTTTCCGGGCATCGGCGCCCGGACGTGGTGGTGGTCTGCGTCGACGCGACCAATCTGCTGCGCAATCTCTACCTGGTGCTGCAGATGCAGGAGCTGGCCCTCAACGTCGTCGTCGCGCTGACGATGGTGGACGAGCTGGATGACGCGTCC
Organism: Myxococcales bacterium; assembly: GCA_028817905.1. Classification (GTDB taxonomy): domain Bacteria; phylum Myxococcota_A; class Polyangia; order Polyangiales; family JAFGIB01; genus JAPPOR01. Next base: position 2,339 of record JAPPOR010000699.1, on the reverse strand, counting down.
CTGCATCTTGGGGAGCTGTCCGCTCGCATCGGTTGCCCGGTCGTCCCGGTCAGCGTGCCCCGCGGGCGCGGCCTTTCGGAGCTCGGAGAGGCTGTCGACCGTGCCCTGGCGAGCGCCGAGGGTTCGGAGCGTTTTGTGTGGGAACCCACGGACTCATTGGCTGCCGACATTGCCATGGTGCGCAAGGCGTTGCCGAGTGCCTGGCCGGCCACCCGCGGCCTGGCACTGTGGGCTCTGATGTCGTGGGATGATGAATCCGAGACCGTACCACCGGGCCTGCGCGACACGTTGGCCAAGACCCACGTGCCGGGGACCGAGGTCGACGACGAAGTGATCGGGGCGCGCTACGCTTTCCTGGACCGGGAGCTGGGTCAACTCGTCGCGCATCCTCCGGACCGGACCAAGACGCGGGCGATTGACCGCGTTCTGATTCACCCAATCTACGGCTTCGGTGTTTTCGTTGCGACCATGCTCGTGCTGTTTCAGGCGCTGTTTGCATGGGCGGATCCAGCCATCGCGCTGATCGAAGACTTCTTCGCGGCTACGGCGCACGTGCTTGCGGCACGGCTTCCCGAGAGCGCTTGGAGCGAGCTGCTTGTGGAAGGAGTGATTGGGGGTGTTGGAAGTGTGGTGGTGTTTCTGCCACAGATCCTGATGTTGTTCTTCATGATCGGCTTGATGGAGGACTCGGGCTACATGGCGCGTGTCGCGTACCTGATGGACCGCATCATGCGCGCTTTGGGCTTGCACGGGCGCGCGTTCGTTCCAATGCTATCCGGCTTTGCGTGCGCCATTCCGGCGATCATGGCGACACGGACGATGGAGCGGCGGCGCGACCGGATCCTCACAATGATGGTTGTCCCGCTGATGACCTGTTCGGCGCGTTTGCCCGTCTATACGCTGCTGATCGCGGCCCTGTTTCCTGCGACTGCGTTGCTCGGTGTGTTGCCCGTCCAGGGCCTGCTCATGGTTGCGATGTATGGGTTTTCGGTGATGATGGCACTCGCGTCGGCCTTCGTCTTGAGCAAGACCGTGTTGCCGGCGCCGCCCACGCCGTTGCTGCTCGAACTGCCGCCGTACCGGCTTCCCCGGCTGCGCGATGTCGCGCGCATGATGTGGACGCGGACGAGGTTTTTTCTCACGGATGCCGGTGGGGTGATTCTCGTATGTTCGCTGATCCTGTGGGTGCTGCTGAGCTTTCCCCGCACCGAGCCTCTGAGCCGGGACTATGACAGCGCGATCGAACAGGCGGCCACTGCCGAGCAGCGCTCGGAGCTGGCGGCCGAACGAGCTGGGGAGCGCTTGCGATCCAGCTATGCAGGCCGCCTCGGGCATGTGCTTGAACCGATCGTTGCTCCCCTTGGCTTCGATTGGAAGATCGGGGTGGGTTTGATCGGTGCGTTCGCGGCCCGCGAGGTGTTCGTCGCGACGATGGGGGTCGTTTACAGTGCGGGCGACGACGTGGATGAGGAGAGTGCGACCTTGCGCGAGCGAATGCGGGCTGCGCGTCGGGCGGACGGCAGGCCCGTCTATACTCCTCTGACGGGCCTTTCTCTGATGGTGTTTTTTGCCTTGGCTTGCCAGTGCATGAGCACCTTGGCGGTGGTGAAGCGTGAGACCAATGGCTTTCGTTGGCCCCTGTTCCTCTTTGCCTATATGACGCTGCTGGCATGGGTCTGCAGCTTCCTGGTGTACCAGGGCGGTCGCGTGCTGGGGTTTGGCTAGCTAGCGAAGTAGACTTGCCGCGGTTACGCGGTTGCGTTGTCGCCCCATGAGCGTCACATTGCGTGAGGGTGGGCGCTGGCTGGGCGCTGAAGAGGGAGAGGTTGTCGTGGTGGACGCGAGGCATTCAAGGATTCGTCAGCGGCTGACACTTGCGATTGTTGCCGTCCTGGGGGTGGTTTTGGCGTTGTTTGACGCGCCCAGCACTGCCCTGTCGGCCCATGGAGCGAAGATTACCCTAAAGGTGGCTGTGGCATTTCCGCGTACCCGGAAACTCACCATCCGAACCCGCCGCTACAATAAGAAGCTGGCCCGGTTGACCGACAACCGGGTACAGGTACGCGTATACTGGGGTGGCGCTGCAGGTGACGAGCGAGACGTGCTCCGCAAGATGCGGACGGGTCAGATCGATGGGTCGCCGTTCGGGCTGGAGATGATGAGCAACATCGTGCGTGAAGCACTGGTGCTTGCATCGCCTGCGCTGTTCGTCAACTACAAGCAGGTCGACGCCGTTCGGCATGCGCTCACGCCTGACTTCGACAAGGAAGCTTATCGGAACGGTTTCAAGGTCATGGGCTGGGGGGATGTCGGGCGCTTGCGGCTGTTCTCCAAGCGTC
>JAPPOR010000568.1 GCA_028817905.1 Myxococcales bacterium | reverse complement strand
AGTCGGGCGCATGGCCGGCTTCCGCCCAGAGGGGTGGTTTGACCAGATGATCGACTCCGAATTTCCCCAGGAATGACCAGGCTGGCGGACCTTGGCTACCCCGGTGGCCACACATGGTGCCGCCCCCCTGGCAAAACCAGGTTCGCTACGCGGGCGTGCTCGCCCCTGCCGCACAGTGGCGCAGCCGCATCGTGGCCACTGCTGCCACGCTCGCCACCCGGATCCGCGAAGTGCTCGACCAGTAGTAGCCCGGATCGTCGCAGACCGGAGGAGGGTCGACGGTCGTAGTTGCGGTCGTGCTGGTGACCTTGATGGGGGACGTTCGGCCGGCAACCGAAACGGCTGAAGCGAGCGGACTCGCGCCGGCAGCTCCGCCCAGCACGTGTCCAAAGACAGCGTATCGAGTATGGGCGCAGCCGGACCGTCGCTGGTCATCACCCAGAAGGTGTCTACTTTCCCACTGGGTGCTCGCGCGTGGCTCAAACCGATTGGGAAGATCACACATGACTAAGCTTGTTCAGATGCTGGTTCGCCTGGTGCTGTTGTCCTCCCTCGCGCTCTTCGGCGCGGCCTGCGGAGATGACGATGACGACCCGTCCTCGATGGAGGACGCCGGTGGCGATGGTGACGGTGATGGTGATGGCGATGGTGATGGTGATGGTGATGGCGACGGTGATGGTGACGGCGATGGTGATGGTGACAGGCTGACCAAGGCTCAGTGCATCGACATGGCAGAGCAGGTAGCGTCGGCTGAGTGCGTCGACTGCACCTGTGGACAGTCGCCTGACGGCGTCGCTGACTGCACAGAAGGTTGTTGGAATCTGGTCTTGTGCATGGTGAACGAGTGCGACGCGGACATAACCGATGCCGATTGCCTCAACCAGGAGTGCGGCGAGTATGCGGACAGAGCCAGCGGCCTGTCCGCGATGGCCATGTTGTTGGGGCCGGCTCTCACGGAGTGTGCCGACATCTGTCGCGAATCGGACGGGGCCGATGCTGGCGAGAACGACGGGGGTGACTAGAAGCCATCCAACAGCGGCCGTGAACCCGAACCTGCGAGCCGAGCGGACGCCGCTGGGGGGCACAGCGTAGGCAACCACCCAGGGCGTCGTCCGATAGGCCAGGGTGGCCACGGGGAACACCGGCTTTCCGCTTCTCATGTCTAGTGCATGGACAGCAGCACACCCAGCCCTTGAACATCCGCTGACACTACCTGATGCTCGCAATCTTGCGACGGAACCAGATCCTATCTATCTGGCCAAGTTAGGGCGCCTCGTCGACTGTGTGGGCCATGATGGCGATGGAGGTGGCTTCACCGGTTGGCGGGCTCGCCAGCTGGAAGTTGTGGTTTGCGTCGTACTCGACCAGGTGCGCGACACCGCCACTGTTTTGGCCCGCCGAGGCCGACCATTGCGCCTCGGCAAGACGCTCTTTCATCCGGTCGATCGTGGTTTGCGGAATGTCGGTGATGCCCATGACCTTGATCGCGTATAGGACGAGCCCGAGCTTGTAGGGGGCAAACACGTACGTGCCACCGTCATCGAAGTCTTCGCGCGTGAGCCAGTCGACCAGCTGGGCCCTCTCAGTATCCCAGAACATCAGATCGGGCCAGCTTCCACGGGTGTCCTGCACGATGGCTCTGATCTTGTTGCGTGCGGAGTTGCGGACAAACGAGTTGGTCGAGCCCCAGTATTGGTTCATCGCCTCGTAGACCGCGATGTCGATCAGGTGCTGCATGCCAAACGCCAGCGCCTCCGTGTCGATGGTGTAATCGAAGGCGCGCACCTGGACGACGCGCCCGTCGTCGGTTCCGCAGCTGCCGAGTGGGATCCCCTGGTCCGGGTCCGCCATTTGGCCGGCGCCGACCGCCAGCGTTCCAACATGGTGGAAAAGCGCGTCGAAGAGCCGGTCGCCATACCATCCGGTGCTCACGATCGTGTCCTTGATGGCCCCCGAGAGGTCAGGCTCGAAGGGTTCGAGGGCGTGCTGGGCCCACAGGTTGTCGGTCATCAGGTATGCGACGTAGCCGGGGTTGAACGGGTCGAAATAGTCGACATTGTCAGGATCATCGGGATCGACGTTCGGGTCATCCCATGCGATGAGCGTACCCTCACCAAACGGCAGCGTGACCGAGGCTACGTGTGCCTCGAGCCAGGACCTCGCCAGGCCCAGGTCCACGTGCTCGTTGGGATTGGTTGCACTGGAGAATGTGGGGCGCGTGGTCCACTCCGTATAGACCCCCGGCACGAAACTGCACCCCAGGCGCCAGTTGGAGGTCGTCCCGCTCCACGAGAGCACGCGCACCCCACTGCTGCGGGACTTCAGCCGCCGTGAGTTGTCGGTGGCCTGGAGCCGAAACACCTCGCCGGGATCGATGGTGCCTCCCCCGCTGGTCGAGGTAATCCTCCAGACAGACTGGCTGTCCTGCGCGCCCATGGTCGCGTAGGAGCTCGCGTGCCGCAGCGCGCTGCCCGCGAAGTCGAGGATCCGTAGCGTATCCCCGCTGGTGATGACCTCCGGATCCGCCGCCGAGACCGGAACAAAGGTGAACAGTCGCCCGAGGAGTCCGTTGGGGGAAAGGGGTACGACGCTGGGCTGGTCGCCGGTTGCGGGTGTTTCCAGGGCGCGCGTGTTGTAGTCGAGGAGCTGGTAGGGGGAGTGGTACGCGCCCGTCGAGGTGAGCAGCTGTGTGGCTACGCCGACCTCGTTTTCGACCCATTCCCCCTGCGGGCTGCCGTAGCAGCCGGCCAGCACAGCGATCGCCACCCCAAACCCAATGCGTCCCAAGGCCCTCATGCCTACCTCCCGGCCACTAGCGCGTCCAGCGGCCCATCGTTTCGTTGCGTCCCTACGCCATCTGATCGTCCGCAGCAAGGCTCAGACATGGTCAAGGGTGCACGCGAAGCGTATCGGCGGAAGAAGCGCTTTGAAAGACCGGTTTTCGGGTCGATGGGCGGGTAGTCGAGGGCACCCCGCGGTGAGTGGGCAGCCGCCAGCGGTCGGGGTTCCCGGGTCAGGCGGGACGGGACGGGCGGCGCGAGCGCGCGCGTGTCCCTTGCCAGCCTTGAAGGGCGGCAGTTCGGAGGTCTTGATCGGGTCCCCTCCAAACACCCTTGGCGCGTTGGCTCGCGGCGTTGGCACGTTGGCTCGCGGCGTTGGCACGTTGGCTCGCGGCGTTGGCATGTTGGCTCGCGCTTGCTGCCGGGGCCCACGACGTCCAGGGCTCTACACGTTGCTTGCACTGCCTCTCAAGCTCGAGGGGGCCGATGCCTCACCGGTTCGTGCAGCCCTGATCCCAGGGTGACATCGTCAGCACGTTGCGTGCGCAGGACATTCGATGAACTGCAGGGCTCGGACAAGCTGACGACAGCTCGTGGCTCCTGGGCAGATCACTTGTCGTCCAGGCCCAGCTGCCTGGCGATGATGAGCTTCATGATCTCGCTCGTGCCGCCATAGATGGTCTGCACGGCAGCGTCGGCGTAGTCCGCCGATATCGGGTACTCGTCCATGAAGCCGTAGCCGCCAAACAGTTGTAGGCAGCGGCTCGTCAGGCGCTTCTGCAGCTCCGTCACCCACAGCTTGGCCATGCTCACTTCGGTCACCAGGGACTCACCGCGTGCGTGGGCTACCATCAACTGGTCGATGAACGTTTGCCCGACCTGCACCTCGGTCGCGAGTTCGGCGAGCGTGAACTGGGTGTTTTGGAACGTCGCAACCGGCCGCCCAAAGGCGCGCCGTTCCTTCACGTAGGCGATCGTATCGGCAAGCGAGCGCTGGCAGCTGGCGATGGAACCTACCGCCAGAATCAACCGCTCCTGCTGGAGCTTCTCCATCAGGTATCGGAATCCCTGACCCTCTTCACCAAGCAGGTTTTCGGCGGGCACCCGGCAGCCGGAGAAGAACAACTCGCTGGTGTCCTGGCCCTTGAGACCGAGCTTTTCGAGGTTGCGTCCGCGACTGAACCCCGGCCGGTCGGCCTCGACCAAAAGCAGGCTGATGCCGCGACGGGCCGGTTGGGCTTCCGGATCGGTCTTGACCACCACGATCACCAGATCGGCGTTTTGCCCATTGGAGATGAACGTCTTGGATCCGTCAACCACGTACGCGTCGCCCTGCCGCACCGCTCGCGTCTGGACAGCGGCCAGGTCCGAACCTGTACCGGGCTCGGTCATCGCGATCGCCACCAGCTTGTCCCCGCTGATGGCGGGCCGCAGGAAACGCTCCTTCTGCGCCTCGCTGGTGTAGCTAACCAGATAGGGCAGGCAAATGTCGCTGTGCAGGGAGACCTGTAGCGCGTGCGCGCGGATGCGGCAGAGCTCCTCGGTGACGATCGCCGCGTACAGGAAGTCGCCGCCTGCACCACCGTACGCTTCCGGCATCGCGACCCCGAGATAGCCCGCCGCCCCCATCGCGCGCCAGGCCTCCCGGTCGGAGATCCCCTGGCGGTTCCAGCGCTCCACGTGGGGTGCCACCTCCGCCTCGGCGTAGCGACGAAACTGCTGCCGGAACAGCTCGTGGTCCGGACTGAAGATCGTGCGCTTCACGATCTACAGCACCGCCTCGATCAGGTTGGGTCCGGACTGCGCAAGGGCGGCCTGAAGTTGCTGGCTGAACGCCTCAGCGGTCGTGGCGCGCGTGGCCGGCACCCCCATGCCGCGGGCGAGCAACGCGAAATCGAGCTCCGGCCGGGACAGGTCGAGCATCGCCCGGGCCCGTTCCCCGCCCGCCTCGGCCCCGACGCGCGACAGCTCCATGTCGAGCACCGCATAGGCCCTGTTGGACAGCACGATCGTGGTCACGTCGAGGTTCTCTCGCGCCTGGGTCCACAAACCCTGCAAGGTGTACATGGCACTGCCGTCCGCCTCCAGATTGATCACCCTGCGACCAGGACAGGCGACCGCAGCTCCGGTGGCAACCGGGATCCCTTGCCCGATCGCACCACCGGTCAGGCACAGCCAATCGTGGGCTGGCGCGCCCATCGTGAAGATGGGTACAAACACCCCGGCGGAGTTGCCCTCGTCCACGACGATCGCGCCCTCGGGCATCATCCGGCACAGGGCTTCACCCACCGCTTTGGCGTCGAGGGGCCCTGTGGGCGCGTCCGGTTGACTGCCCGCCTGCACGGGCGGGCTATCCCCCGCGGCGCCCAGCGCCTCCGAGAGGTTCGACAGCGCACCGACAGCGTCGTCACCGGGCGCCGCAAGGGTATGGACGCTGCAACCTTCCGGCACCAGATAGCTCGGCTTGTCGGGATATGCGAAGAACGAGACCGGCGCCTTGGTATCCACCAGGACAAGGTGCTTGAGTCCAGCGAGTTGACCCGCTGCCATCTCCGCCAGATAGGCGAGACGTTCGATGACGGGCACACCGGCACCACGCGAAAGCCGCGCGGGAAAGGTCTCACACAGGAACTTGGCGCCCGTCTTCGTCGCGACCCGTGCCCCGTGCATCAGCCCTTCCCGTAGGACAGCCGTTCCTCCCATCAATAGTGCACACGGCTCTCCGCCCCGGAGCACCTCGGCGATCGCCTCGACGGTCGTCTCCGGTACTTGGCGCGCCGGCTGAGGTTCGACTGGCGGCGCCGGTCCCTCCGCAGCACCCCAGGAGACATCCGCAGGCAGGATCAGCGATGCGATTTGACCGGGATGGGCACGGGCGGCGGCGACCGCGCGCGCGCCATCTCCGGCGACCCTTTCGGGCGCCTGCGACGTCACAACCCAGCCGCTCACCGGCCGCGCGTAGCCCTCCACGTCCGACTCCAGCGGCGCGTCGTACTGTTTGTGATAGGTCGCATGGTCACCGATCACATTGACGATCGGGGTCCGTGCACGCATCGCGTTGTGCAGGTTGGCGAGGCCGTTGGCCAGACCCGGCCCCAAGTGCAGCAGGGTTGCGGCCGGCCGGCCTGCCATACGCCCATAGCCATCGGCAGCCCCGGTCACGGCGCCCTCGAAGAGGCCCAGCACGGCACGCATCTCGGGCACCTGGTCGAGGGCCGCCACGAAGTGCATCTCCGAGGTTCCCGGGTTGCTGAAACAAACGTCTACGCCGGAGGCCACCAGCGTGCGGATCAGGGTCTGGGCACCGTTCATCATCGCGCGCCTCCTCAATCAAACGCCGAACCAGGGTTGAGCACGCCTTTGGGGTCGAACGCCTGCTTGATGCGTCTCATCAGGGCGATCTTGTTCGGGTCCTCAAGTTCCAGGAAGTACTTGCGCTTCTCGCTGCCAAGCCCGTGCTCGGCCGAGATCGCACCACCGAAGCCGAGCGCCGCTTCGAAGATCGCCCTCATCACCCGATCTCGGACCACGTTGTCGGGTTGAAACACGCTGAAGTGAATGTTGCCGTCGCCAGCATGCCCAGCGCCTACGACCAGGCTCTCGTGCTGGCTCGCAATCTCGCTGACCTTGGCCACATAGGCAGGGATGGCGCCGCGCGGCACCACCACATCCACGATGTCGTTTGCACCGCCCTTCTTTGCCACCCAGAATCCCTGCTCACGCGCCTTCAGCAGGTCGCTGCCAGCCTGCGCAGGCAAGGAGAACACGTCCAGGGCGCCCAGCTCGGCCGCCTGTTCGCCGGCGAACTCCACGTCCTGCTCCAGACGCTCCGACGAGCGAGCCTCCAGAATCACTACCAGGTACGCAAACGCCTTGTCCTTGATCTCCTGGGGAATCCCCAGTTCCAGGCCCGCGCTCTTGGTCATGCTGGACATGGCGAGCCTGTCCATGTACTCGAGCATCAGGGGCCCAACACCACTTCCCACGAGCTTAGGCACCGCCGTTGTCACCTCATCAAGCGTGGCGAACGGCAACAGCAAGGTCGCACGATGGGGGAAGTGAGGCTGGAGCTTCAGGGTCACCTCGGTAACGACGGCCAGCATGCCCTCCGAGCCGATGATGAGCTGGGTCAAATCAAGTCCGGTAGAACACTTGACGAACTTCCCGCCGGTACGGATGACGTCGCCGGTGGGCAATACCGCCTCCAGGCCCAAGACGTTGTTGCGGGTCACACCGTACTTCACCGCACGCATCCCACCCGCGTTGGTCGCCACGTTGCCCCCGATGCTGGCGCTGTCCTCGCCGGGCATGATCGGATAGACCAGCCCCTGCGGTAGCGTGTGCTCCGCGAGCTCCGCCAGGGTCACGCCCGGCTCGACCACGGCAACATGATTGTCCGTGTCGACTTCCTTGACCCGCTTCATCCGCTCGAATGACAGGATGACACCGTCTTCGCTCGCCACGCACGCGCCCGATAGACCCGTGCCGCTGCCGCGGGCCGTGACCGAGACCTCGTGCTCATGACATGCGCGCAGCACGGCGGCGACTTGGGCGGTCGTGGCGGGGCGTACGACCGCGCGCGGCATCAACGGCTTGGTCGTCAAGCCCTCGTCACGGGCATAGTCCTCCGAGATCCGTTCGCCGGTCAGTACGTGATCGGCACCCACGACCTGCTCCACCGCGTCTTGCCATCGTTCCATCGGATGCCTCCTCGACCCCGAAACCGCAGGGGAAGGTCCAGCATCGCACGATCGCCGCGGTCCTGCCTAGGCTCCAGACCTGCCACTGGAGAGGCTTGTCTCGACGCCCGCGCGCTCCGCCTCGGCGCGCCTAGCGTCCCCGGCATGCGCCCGCAACCAGTGGCCGGCCGCCAGACCGATATCGAGCGGGAGCAGGAGCGCCATCACGATCCAGTTGTCCTGATCGAACACGGGCAAGACCTTGAGCAGGAGCAACAGGACCGCTCCGATTCCCAATCCGTAGGCACACACCCGCAGACCGCGATCGCCTCGACGACTTCCACATGCGGCCGCGATACCCAGTGGCAGCAGCGCGAATGTCAACGGGTTGGCGAGCAGCAAGTTCTCGTTCCAGTGGGTCACCTTGTGCTCCGTGAAGGTGGCCATCAAGAACCCCGCAAGTCCCGGCACGCCGAACACCAAGCCCAATAGCGCCTGGTATCCGCCATCCAGCACACGAAGACCGCGGGCGGCACCCCGCCTTCTGCGGCTCAGGCCCAGGGCGACCGCAATGCCCCCGGTAAGCAGCCCGACCAACAGCGCCCCCACGCCGGTCGTCGATGACGGAGCGTCCGGCACCACTGGCTGCTCGCCCTCGAACACCATGTATCGGCGCGCAACGATCGGGACGCGCTCACCGGCCGCATTGACATAGGTGAACTCGTCGAGCCCCTTTTCGAGCTCCGGTGGAAGGAACGCCTCGTGCCAACGTTGGATCGGCTCCTCCATCGAGTCGTTCATCCAGAACATCAGCGCCAGGTTCACCGCCGGCACGCGCTCGGAGTAGCGGCGGGTGTGCCCGCGATAGTTGAAGCGCGCCGGAACCGACCAGGCCTTCTTAAGCTGACCACCGACCGCCTCGTCGATCACGTCCCGCAAGCGGGTGGAACAGTTGTCGTAGTAGTGGTGATACTGATAGAATCTGTTCTTCGGCAAAACGTCGCGGGTCACCCGGTCGACGATGCGCTTGCGCGCCGCCGGGTCCAGGTTGAGCTCCTGCACGGTGATATCGCGGCCCATCCGCCGATAGGCTTCGAAGCTGCGCTGCACCGGCGTCTCGGCGACCCAGAACGTCAGGCGGCCCTGCATGTACTGCGGCAGCATGCCGCGCCCAAAGCTGAACATGCCGTAGTTGAAGAGCTTCGAGTAGCGGGCGCGTCGGTCGCGCACCCACAGGGCGTTGTGGCCAAAGTACTGGACGATCTGGTCACCGACCCCGAAGGTCACCAGCCGGATCTCCAGCTGATCCGGGTCGGTCCCTAGCTCGGACGGCCGCGCGTGGGCGGTCGTGGCCGCGGCCCACCACAACAGGCCTGCACACAGGACTAGCCCGGGTACCCCACCAAGTCGCGGGCGGATCGCCCAGGGAGTCGGGTCTACAGGGCCCTCGGCAAGCGACCGAGTGCCTGCGCGGGGCGCCCCCCAGCATCGCTCAAGCAAGAACACGGATCAGCATGTACCACAGTTCTATGACCACGCCCCGCCGGGCGCCCCCGTATGCGCCCACAGGCAGCCGGGGACGCACACGGGCGCCACCCGCTGCGGTCACGCCTGAGCTGCAAAATACCGATGGAATTACGCCCCCCCTCTTCGCTTTTCCGTCGCACGCCAAACGGGTTACACTGCATTGGCTGGCGACGGCCCCGAGGCAGTCGCCCTACGAATCACCGAGCCTTGCCATGAGTCATCCACCCCGCGATCGGTCCGCCGGCGATCGGCCCGCTACGGACGGCAGTCAACGCC
>JAPPOR010000489.1 GCA_028817905.1 Myxococcales bacterium | reverse complement strand
TGACTCAGAGGTTCTTCGTCTCGCACGCCTCCCAGTCGCCGGTGCAATATGCCCCGCCCGGTTCGAACTCCTTCTTCCACTTCTCCTCGCCGCAGAATTGCCAGCGCATGAAGGCAACCCAAGGCCCCAGATTGTCTCTGGCGCAGTAGATGTGGTCCGTATCGCCATAGCGAATGAAGACGGCCGGCCCGGTGACCTCGGCGTAGTCGGGCTCGAAGTTGCGGGTGTCACCCAGCCCCTGGCCTCCCAGAAAGATCGTGGGATCATCGATGTCAGCAGCGCCTCCACCACCGCGCGCGCCGCCACAGACCAGCACGTACAGCTTGAGCCGGGGGTCGTCAGCTTCGCGCATGGACTGCAGCGCGCCCATCGAGTGACCACCGCGGCCGACCCGGTCGGGGTCGAGCTTCTGGTACCACATGCTCCCCTCTTTCTCGTTTTCCTCGAGGATCCACGTGAGCGCCTCCCGGCCGCTCTGCGTTGAAGCCTGGCTGATGATCACGAACCCATGGGACGCGAGGAGATTCAGGTGGTCCAAGTAGGAGGAAGGACCGGTGCCAGCGCCCGGGCCCCACTGGAACACGGGGTGCTTCAAACCGTCCTCACCGAGTCCTTCCGGGTAGTAGACCCAGCTGGAACCATTGGGTCCCGTCCGTTCGACGTGCATCGGCTTCCACGGGCCGAGCGTATCGGTGTCGCCCAGGTCGGCCGCAGAGGTCATCACTTCTGGACCGCAGTTGAGCATGCCGGGAGCCGGGTCGGCCGACATCGCTCCCGGGTCATCGCCCATGGAGGGCTCGTCCATCCCCGCCTGCGCGGGTTCGTCAGCGGTCCCTGACATCGGGGGGTCCGCCATCCCCGGGGTACCTGGGGCCGCCATCCCGGGGGTGGGTCCGGACATGCCCGGGGTACCCGGGGCCGCCATGCCCGGGGTTGGCGCAGCCGTTCCCTGGGCAGGTCCGGCCATCCCGGAAGCCATTCCGGTCGTACCCTGGGTGCCCGCGTTCGTTCCGGTGGCGGCCATCGCAGGATCCGTTCCCCCATTGCCGGCCCCGGTGGCCGGCGCTGCCGTCTGCTCCGTTGGCGCCCCTGTGCTCCCAAGTCCAGCGTTCTCCCCAGGGTCCTTGCTGGCGCACGCAAGCATCGCCAACGCCGCCACTGCGGTTGCCCAAAATTCAAAGCGTCGCCTCATATTTCCTCCACTGGTCCCGACTGATCCCGCTGGGACACCAAACGAGCCGATCGCCGCATCACCCGTCCGCCGGAAGAAATTCCGGGCTCGCCTCGGCCAAAGGCAGCACGCGAGCCGCACCCTGTGCGCTATCGGGACCTGCGACAGGCCCACACCCACGCTCACCTTGCGATCTACGGCTGTGCCAATCCTTTCCCATTTGCTACGCGATTCTGGCTTCTTTGGATGGATTCCCGGCTTCACCCATACGCCAAGTCTGACGCGCAACAGCCCCGAGCCCGGACCGCGTTCAAAGCGCAGGGTTGCGGTAATCCGACCGCGCGGACGACTCCATTGGCCTGCCGCTGGGGCCCTGAAGGTGTCCCCCGAACCTCAGTCGCGCGGGCCGTCCGTCGAGGTTCGGCTAGTTGGCGCACCACAACACCGGTCCCTGGATCGGGAGGGATATCCGGCGGGTCAGGCCTACTTCAGTCGCCGCGGACAGAACCGGACAGAACCGTCGAGCACAAGCACCAGGTCGATGCCCTTGGGGTGGTCGGAAGCCCGAGGCCACCGACCCGATGTGGGCGCAGCCTCATAGAGCCACACATGAGTGGCCAGCGCTTCGTGCTTCGCGTCAAGCCGCAAGACCAGACTCACACAGCGTCCCAAAGACGCAGCGCTTTTCGCCATTTGGCGCCGGCCCTATCCAGACATGCTCACGAGGAGCAGCGCCCACAGAAGCGTGGCCACGGTCAGGGCGATGACGCCCCCACAGACGACGAGCAGGGCGAGCGCCCAAAGGCGAAGCCGCTTGGCCGTGCCGGCCGCTTCCACGTCTTCGTCTTCCAGCTGCTTCGGTAGACGTTGTACCTGCAACGCCAGGACAAACGCAGTACCCGTCAGGAGTCGAAACGGGTCGAAACCCATCACAATGGAGAAGACGACCAGGAACGTAGCAGTGTAGAGACGATAGCGAGCGTTGGTGACACGGTTGTCGGCTTGACTAGACTTCTGATGGCAGGCGTCGCAAACCAAGTCGCCGCCAGCGGAGTAGGCGGCGATGGCAGCTTGGATCGGAGCTCCGCACGCAGTACAGCTAACCGTGGCATTCACGTTTCCGAATCCCTTCCCCAACCCATAATTCGCACACCTTCAGTCCGAGATCCAGACTGGTTCCTGCCCGCGCCTGCCGGTACCATGCACAGCCTGTCCCAGTAGGGCGGCTGGCTATCCACCTCTCCTGCAGCGCTTCGAGCGGCTAGCCGAACCGGTCGCCACCGGCTCCGCCAACCCCGCGGAGTCCGCAAGGCGGCAAGACACGGCTTCAACTCGCATGTTTCGAGCTACAGCCGGCGACAGGTGCCGTTGCTGGCCCCGACATATTCGAACACGCTCGGCATGCCGCCATTGGTCGTATTGCCTTCGCCCGACAGCGTCGTCTGTGCACTTCCGGCGTAGTTGTGGACCCGGTTGGAGCCGCTCGTAAACGCATCGAACGAGTACCCGAAGCCAAAGCCCGGGAGGTCTGAGTCGTTGCTGACGAAGCGGACGCAGTTGGTCATGCTGTTGGTGCCCTCGATGTGATAGCCCGCCAGCGAGAAGGCGTCCGCGCCGCTGGTATCGTTTCCTTCGAGGTAGTAGTCGAACGTGGTGCTGGCCCCCGTCGCGCCGAACGTGGTCAGATAGATCCCCGCATCCAGGTGATCGAGAATGGTGTTGTTCAGGATCTCAATGATCGCATCCGTGGGTGCCAGCATGTTTGTGTGGATACCGGCCCGACCTGCGTCCGCGGAGCCAACTCCGCTGCCGATCGTATTTCCGCTAATCGTGCCTCGCAGCGTCCCCGAGGCCTCCGTTCTCGCCCGGATACCGTAGCCAGACGTATTCCCATCCAGGTCCACGCTGCCATCTGCGACGCTGAAGAAGAGCGATGGCGTACCCGTCGTCATGTACAGCTCGATGCCGGACACATCCGCGTTCAACACGTCGACCCCCGTAAGGGTCAGCGTGGTGTTCGACGTCCCCTCTACCGTGGCCAAGAACCCATTGCCAGTCGTGTTGGTAAGCGTCGTCGACAAGACCTGCACATCGGTCAGCACGCTTGCGCCACTGATGGCGAGCTTCATGATGCCGCCCATGCTGGCGTCATGGAAGTCGCAATCCCGGACGATCAACGACGGCAGAGTTCCGCTTGCCTGCGTGAGCAGAAACGCGTCACCCACCGTCGTGTCGATCTCCACCGTGTCGAACAACATCGATCCGGTCACGTTCGAGAGCTCGACCGCGTGGTCTGCCGTGCCATCCCCCGCACTACGGATCTCGGAATCGATCAGGCTCAGGCCTGTGGAGCCGCTCGCAAGCAGGCCGTCGTCGGCTGCATTGAGAAGGAGCACGCTGCTCAGGCTGACCCCGGCCGCGTTCTGGAGCTCGACATTGGCCTTGGTGTGAGCCTGCAGGGTACCGCCGCTTGCATTGGCCGTCCCGCCTCCATCTCCGGAAACGGTCACGGATCCGGTGGTCGTGTCCAGATCGATGCCGTTGTCCCCCCCGTTCGAGCTGAGGCTCAGGAAGGTGAGTCCGAGCGTGCTGGAGCTCGCCGTCAGAGCAGGTCCGCTCGTCGTGCTCACGGTGTTGGTGGCCCCGGTCAAGTTGACAGTCGCGGTGTTGCTACTGATGAGCACACCGGACCCGCCGGTGTTGACGATGGAGGCATCTGCCAGCGAGATCACCCCGCCCGAGTTCCCGTTGATGCGTAGACCATTTCCCGCGCTGTTGTTCACGGTAATGCTGTCCACCCCAAAGCCATCGGTGTTGTCGATTGCGCTGTTTTGCAGGTCGACGCCCATGCCGTCGGTCGCCGACACGGTAACCACACCGGTCGCGGAAAGCGTGCCACCGTTGTCGATTTGGATGCCATCGCCGTCGGTCGTGCTGATGGTGACGTCGCTGAGGGCGAGCGTGGCGCCGGCCAGGCTTGCTGTGACCCGAAGCCCGTCGTTGCCCGTGTTCGTCAGCTCCACCGAAGAGATCACGGTGTCCCCGCCGACGCCCGATCCCACGATGCCAGCCCCGGTCGGCGCACGTACTTCCACGTTCTGGACCGTGCAGTTGGATGCCAACGTGATGCCATCACCGCTGCTGTTCGTGATGACAGGTAGCTGGGAAGAGCCGTTGGGTACGCCGATCAGATCCATCCCCGCTTGCAGCGTGAGGCCGGCGTTCTGACCCGTGGAGGTCCCATCGCCGTAGGCCAGGCTCACCTGATCGCTGGCGGTCGCGGTCGTCACGCTCTCGACGGCCGCCAGGGTATTGAAGGGAAGATGACTGCGCCCATCCCCGCCCCCGGCCGCTGTGTTGTCGACATACCAGACCATGGGCGCGGTGGTCTCCACCGTCACCGTGCCCGTGTCGGCTTGGTTGCCGCCCGCGTCGTTGTCGTTGACGGTATAGTCAAACGTGTCGTTTCCGATGAAGCCCGGGGGCGGGTAATAGGTGAAGGTCCCGTCTGTGGCCATATCGAAGGAACCGCCCTCGGTCGTGGCGCCACCGGTTACCGCGGTGGCCGTGAGCGCTACAGTCGGTCCGTCGTCGGTGTCGTTGCCGAGCACGCTGGCGAACGCTCGCGAGGTGTTGCCCGTGGTCCCGCTGGCCCCCGTGTAAGCGTCATCGCCAGCCACTGGTGGATCGTTGGTATTGTTAACTGTGATCCCGAAAGTCGCGCCGGCAGGCACGGTCGTGGTCCCGTCCGCAACGGATAGGGTGACCGTGGCTGCGCCGAACTGGTTGGCCGCTGGCGTCAAGGTGACGGTGCGATTTCCGTCGCTTCCGCCGAAGCTGTAGGCCCCGGGCTCCGGCAACAGGCCCGTGTTGGTGCTCGCCCCGGAGACGGTCAGGCTCGACAGCGCCGTATCGATGTCGTTGACGGTGAATGCGAGTGCAGCCGTGCTGTTGTTCTCATCAATGGTCTGGTCCACGATCGCCACGGTGATCGTGGGTGGGTCATCCACGGCGTCGACCGTCACCTGGAAGGTCTCCGGAGTCGAGTCGGAGCCATCGCTGACCTCCAGGGTGATGTTGGCGGTGCCCGACTGATTGGCAGCGGGAACGACGTCTACACTGCGGGAGGTGCCCGAGCCCCCCAGCACCAGGTTGCTCGGACTGTTGGGCACGAGTGCGGGGTTGTCGGAGGTAGCCGTCACGCTGAGCGACCCTGCTGCTGTCTCCACGTCGTCGACGGTGAAGGCGAGCACACCCGTGCTGCCATCTTCGTCGATCGTCTGATCGGCCACGGTACTGATCGTGGGCGAGTCGTTTTGAGCGTTGACCATCAGGGCAAAGCTCGTGCTTGCGCTCAGGTCGCCATCGCTGACGTCGACCGTCAGCGTGACGGATCCGAACTGGTTTGCCTTGGGCGTGACACTGATGGTGGGGTTATCGCAGTCGGTCTGGTCGATGGTCGTGCTGCTCGCATCGGCCAGGGACGGGTCCGTGCTGCCTGTGACGGAGAGCACCAGTGTGCAGTTGTCGTCGTCGACGTCGTCGACCGAGAACGCCACCGGGACCGATGCGATATCTTCGTTGGTCGTCTGGCCTGGGATCGTCCCTATCGTGGGGCGGTCATTCACCGGGTCGACCGTCAGCGCGAAGGAGTCACCGACGGTGTCGCTCCCGTCGGTCAAACTATAGGCCACGGTGGTCATCCCGCTGGCACCCGGGACGGGAGTCACCGTCACGGTGGGTGTCGCGCGGCCGCTTGCGTCCTGGGAGATGCTCGAGAACGAAAGGCTTTGGCAGGGGCTGTTGCAGGTTGTGGTGGAAAGCGCCAAGTCGGGTGGAGCGCTATCGATGTCGAGGATCGTTAGCGGCAAGGCCATGGTGTCCGTGTCCTCGTCCACGGTGGTATCGGCCACTCCCACCTCGATGACGGGCGGGTCGTTGTCTTCCGTCACGGTCACGTCAAAGCTGTCATGAACGGTCGTGACCCCATCGGTCAGCGAGACGGTGATAGTGGAGGTACCGGTCTGGTCGGGATCGGGCGTCACCGTGACGGTCGGCGTGGCGGTGCCATCGGGCGCCTGGGATATGGAAGAAAAGACGATGCCACCGTTGGAGACGGGGCCACCGCTCGAGGTGGCGCTCAGCGCGAGGTCGGGAGGGGCACTGTCGACGTCCACGATCTCCAGTGCGAGAGCGCCCGTGTCGGCGTCCTCCGCAATCGTCTGGTCCATGGGAATGGCCGTGATCGCAGGCGGGTCGTCGAGCGTGTTGACGGTGAACTGGAAGGTGTCCATGACCGTGACGTCGCCGTCCGTGAGGCTGTAGGTGACATCGGTGACGCCCGATGCGTTGGGCACTGGGGTCACCGTGACGGTAGGCATGGCCCGGCCGTCCGCGTCCTGGCTGATGGCAGAAAAACTCAGACTGCCGCAGGGGTCGTCGCAGGTCACGGTACCGAGCGCCAGGTCCGGCGGACTGCTGTCGACGTCGAGTATCGTCAATGACAGGGCATCGCTGTCGCTGTCTTCACCCGTCGCGGCGTCCGCCACGCCGACCTCGACGACGGGCGGGTCGTTCTGTGCGGCCACACTGACCTCGAACTCGTCCGTGACCGTACTGGTGCCGTCGGTCAGCGACAGGGTGATGGTCGAGGTCCCGTGCTGGTCCGGTAATGGGGTCACGGTCACCGTAGGCATGGCGATCCCACCACTGTCTTGCACCAAGGCGGAGATCGCGACCCCAGACGCATCGACCGGTCCGCCATCCGACGCGGCGGTGAGCACCAGCTCCGGAGGAGCGCTATCGATGTCGACGACCGCGAAGACCAGCGCCGCGGTGGGATTGTCCTCATCAACGGCCTGGTCGGGCACCGTGCTCATGAACTGGGGCGGGTCGTCCACTTCGGAAACCGTGACCGAAAATTCGCTGGTTACGGTCGTCGTCCCATCCGATACGCTCAAGGTGATGCCAGAGGTGCCGCTCTGGTTTGCGGACGGGGTGAGGGTGACGGTCGGACTCGCGGTACCACTGGTCGTCTCCACCCCGGCGCTGCCGATCGGACCGCCGTCGGACGCTGCGCTGATCACGAGCGACTCGGCATCCGTGTCCACGTCGCTCACCTCGAACGACAGGGGCCCAAGGGGCGTATCCTCAGCCGTCGTCTGGTCCGTCACCTCGAGCACGAAGACCGGCGGGTCATCCACCGGGGTCACGGTGACCACGAACTCGGTGCTGACGGTTGTGGTTCCGTCCGACACCTCAACGGTGATGGTGGCCGTCCCATGTGCGTCCGCAACCGGGGTCACGGTCAATGTGCGATCCCCAGCGCTCCCACCCAGTGCCAGCCCGGCATCCGCGACGACTGCCTGGTCACTGGATGCGACGCTTATGGTCAGGCTTTCCAGCTCGGTATCAGGGTCAGCAACCGTAAACGCGAGGGCCGGGGTCGAGGAGTCCTCCGCGATATCATCCGGGTCGGCAATGTCGCTGATGCTCGGAGGGTCGTCGACGGGCATGTCACCCTCGCCAACCGTCAGGGCAAAGGTAGTGCTCGCACTGTCCTGGCCGTCGTCGACGGTCACGGTCACCTCCGTAACACCGTCCACCCCCTGGGAGGGCGTGATGGTGAGCGTACGCATCTCGCCCGTCCCCTCGACCTCTGCACTGGCCAGCTCCTGGTCCTCCACGCTGGCCGACACCTCCAAGTCCTCGGCGTCGTTGTCGATGTCGTCCACGGCGATGGCGATGTCCCCGAGGACCGAACCGTCGTCACTGACCTGGTCGTCGATGTCCGCGATCGTCGGCGCGTCGTTGACCGGTTCGACGATCACCGTCAGGTCTACCTCCAGCTGTCGAGTATCCCCGCCGTCGACGCGAACCACTGCGGCAACCTCTCCGTGGAGATCGGGCAAGGGGGTGATGGTGAGCGTGACATCCCGCATGTCGCGTTCAAACGAGAAGCTGTCGGCGTTCACCGGTGCCTCGCCTTCGCCATCGACCTCGACCGTGATCTCCGCCGCATCGAAGGCCTCACCGTCACTCACATCCGTGAGGATCAGCACGCTCCGCGGGCTATCCTCCTGCAACGTGATCGGCTCGCCCTGCAGGACGGACCGCGCGAATTCCGTTGGCCGCGCAGGTCGCGAGGTGCCGACGATGGGCTCGCCGCAGGCGGCCAGTAGAAGCAACACGGTACCAGCTAGGATTCGGTGACGTGACAAAGACATGGGAAGGTTCCTCGCGCTATTCCGCGGTGACGGGGATCTGACCCCCCGGTGGATCGATGACTTCGAAGTCGACTCGGCGATTCTTGGCGCGTGCGGCAGCCGAGTCATTTGGGCCCAGCGCTTGATTGGAGCCGCGCCCGACGGCTTCCAGTCGACCTCGCGCAACGCCATGGGCGACTAGCCAATCTACCGCCGCTTGGGCGCGGCGCTCGCTAAGAAGCTGGTTTTGGCTCGCATCGCCACGGTCGTCGGAGTGACCAACCGCACGAACTCTTCGAACACCCGGCTCGCTCTTCAGCACCTGGAGTACTTCGCGAAGCGGCTTGACGGCTCGCGGACCAATGATGGTCTTGCCGGACGCGAAGCCCACCTGCTGGGAAAGCTCGACGGTGCGCGTAAGCGCCTGCGCGGGGGGCGCAGGCGGCGCAGGGGGAGGCTCCGGCGGAGGACAACCGCGGGCCTCAACCACGCCCGCCTCATTGGGGCAAGCATCCTGCGCATCCGCGACCTGGTCGCCATCGTTGTCGAGGTCTGGGCAGCCGTCGCCGTCGTCGTGACCGTCCGGGTCCTCGGCCTCCTGTGGACAGCCGTCACGTCCATCGACGATGCCATCCCCGTCCGTGTCCGCGGGCGGGGCCGGTGGTGCGGGCGCGGGCTCGGGCGCGGCTTGTGGCGTGGGCGGTGGTACCGGCGCAGGTTCAGCTACGGGCGCCGTGTTCCCCCAGGAAAGCCCAACCCCGAACTGGAGAAACATGCCGTCGGCGCCTCCGTCGGCATCGTTGTCGGGCTGCAGCACATGCGCGTAGCGAACGAAGGGACCCAGCGCGAGACCGGCACCCCCAACGAGAAAGTCGACTCCCACCCCCACAT
>JAPPOR010000414.1 GCA_028817905.1 Myxococcales bacterium | reverse complement strand
CGCGCCCTCGCACAACTGCTCGACTCCGCAGCGCTTTCGCCTCAGTCGAAAATACGGAGAGTATTCCCTTCCCTCACCGAAGGCCCTGGGAAGCCGATCACTTGCACGATCATCACGTGCCTTGGCCATGGATGCGGGCTAAGCGGGACTGGGAGACTGGACGCGGGACGGGCCCGACAGCTGTGCTGACGTCGAGCGGTCATCGCGTGCGATGGTGGTGGCCCCGCACCGGGCGCCGCCGCCGTACGGCCAGGGCAATGACCGCAAGCGCAAGCGCGGGGGGACCCAGCGGACGGCTGGCCGCGCTCCGTCCGGCCACCGTATTGGAGACGCAGCCCGAATCAGTCAGTGGCGCGGGTATATGGGTGTAGAGCTCGATCACCCCGGCCTCGTCGTCGTCGGCAAGCGAGCGCTGGTGTGTTTCGCCCGCTCGGATGTACGGCCACATGGTCGCTGAGTCCGTCGCGTCGCTCTCGTCGAGCCCCAGCACGTGCCCCACCTCGTGGGTCATGACGGCGGCCAGGTCGTGTTTTCCAGCCAGCTTGCGCGGCGCCTTGCCTTCCGGCAGCAAGCCATAGTCCACGTTGCCGTTGATGAGGACGTCGGCGCCGATCAACTCGCCACTAGGCATGTAACTCGTGACCGTCACCGCCAGCCGGTTGTTCTCAAACGGCCAATCCGTCAAGACGTAGATACCGTTGTTGCGCGCGTGCGGATCGTACGGTGCGGCCTCGCCTTCCGCGATATGCACATCGGGGACCCCGCGGAAGCGCCAGGCCTCGACGGCCATCATGGCGGCGGCGTAGACGTGCCCTGGGGGCAGCAAACCCTCCACGTCGCGGCCGAGCCGCAGCTCGATGCGCATCGTCGAGTCCGGCCAGCGCACCGTATTGCCGGCCGACGTAGTCTTGAGGGTGTACGCAGCGGCATCTCCAGCGACGAGCCAGGCGAACACCACAGCACCGATAAAACGAATAACAGAAAGTTGCAGCATGAACGTGAAGTAGCCCAAAGCAGGAACCAGGCCACTTCACATGGTACTGAATATAAAAGTCTTTTGACTATTTTCTTTCGCTTGAACGGGGCGTATCTAGCCACAGTTATTGTATATTTTTCCACTCCAGTGACTTTCTGGATGACCCGAAGTCGGCTCCATCTCCAGAAACCCGGGGGGCGACCGATTTATGGAGAAGGCCCTACGAGGCTGTTGCAGGCGGGAGAGGAACGACAGTGGGCGAGCCAGCGACACGCGATCGAGAGCACAGCCACCGCAGGCAGGCGGCGCGCGTCGACTTGGAGGTAGAGGTCAGCTTCAACGACCACAGCAACTTCTACGTCGGCTTTTCCGAAAACATCTCCGAAGGCGGCCTGTTCGTAGCCACTTACAACCTCCAACCCGTAGGAACGGAGATAGAGATCAAGTTCGGGCTGCCCGACGGCACCGAAATCGAGACGGTCGGGGTCGTGCGCTGGGTTCGAGATCCCCGGGACCGGGAAGGGGAGATTCCGCCCGGACTCGGCATTCAGTTCCGCGTGCTCACCGAGCGCCAGCTGGACTCCATTCGCGAGTTCACCAGTCTCCAGGACCCAATTTTCTTTCCGGACTGATGGCAGACCCCGGCATGCAGAACAGCGGTGCGGCTGTGGCGCAGGGCGGAAATGCCGCGATCCTGGTGGTTGGAGAACTGCCGGGTGGCGAGCGGGAGTCGATCCGGTTTGCGGCAAACCGCGCCAGTGCGGAAACGGCCTTCTGCGCGGACATCGGTGAAGCGCAGGAGCAGCTTTCCGAAGCGCTCGACGTGCCAACCTGCGTGTTGATCGACAAACGGGTCGGTCTCGAGGCGTTCGCCGCATGGGTTCGGGACCGTGCCCGGTTCTTCACGATGCCGATTGTCGCGTTGGTGCCTCACCCATCGGACGCGGAGTTTCGTGCAGCCTACGCCGCCGGCGCGGACGATACGCTGGTCAAGGGTGACCTCGGTGGCATCACCAGGCGGCTGGCAAACCTGGCGAACCGGCCCATGAACGCACGACCACCCGCGAATCAGGGCCTGGCGTTGATCGGCTTCCCGGACCTCCCCCGACGTCGCGTCCTCGGACGGAGCCTCCGACAGGCAGGGTTCGAGGTCCTGTTCGCCGCGGATTCCAGCGAGCTCGTGCGCCTCGTCGTCGCGAAACCCAAGCCGACGCTCGTGGTCGTAAACCCCACATTCCCGCCCGACGGGGGGCGCCAGGTCATCGCGGATGTTCGGAAACTCGTGGGAGCCAAACTGCCCGCCTTGATCCTTCCCGCTGGCGACGACGAGGTTGTCAGCCAGGAAGAGAACACCGACTCTGCGCAGGCCGGCAAGCTCTTGTTTTTCGCCGAAGAGGCCCTTCGCGCCGACGTTCGAGACCAGCGCGCGTCCCGCCGGGTGCTGCATCACGGCCTTTGCGCGTTCCGCGAGGCGGGCTCGTTCTATCCGATCTACGGACTAACCCACAACATCAGTCGCCAGGGCTTGTACGTAAGGACCCTCGACCCGCCGCGCCCGGGCTGCACCTTGTGGTTCGAGATGCGCGCCCCCCACGAGGGCTCGGCCATCCACTTGCGGGGACAGGTCGTCTGGCGGCGCGAGCCCAGTCAAATGGGAGGCGCGGCCCCACCGGGTTTCGGCATGCGGATCGAAGCGTGTGCCTGTGCACAACAGGACCTGGAGTTGTACGAACGCGGCTACGATGCTCTGTGTCAGCAGGATAGCGGGGACCTGGACCTTGCAGCCACGGTGAATACCTGAATGGCGAGTACGAACCTTGCGTCGACGGAAACACTGCCAATCGAGGTTCTCCGTCGCTTCGCGCTCTTTTCCTCGGTGGACGATGACGCTCTCAGGGCTCTGATCGCGCAGTGCACCGTCTTGACTCTGACTCCCGAGGCGCAGCTCCTGTCCTCTGGCGTCGTGAACCGGCACGCCTACGTCCTGCTGTCTGGCACCCTGCGGATCCACCTGGGGGACGTGACGAGCGAACCCATCGCGTTCGTAAAACCAGGGGAGGTAGTAGGAGAACTGTCGGTCATCGACCAGCGCCCCACCAGTGCCCATGTGGTCGCCAGCGAGGTCTGCCAACTGCTAAGCCTTGGCGAGCGGGGGTTTTGGCAGCTTGTCGAGATGTCGCACAGCTTCGCAGTGCAACTGATGCATAAGCTGGCCGAGCGCCTGCGAGCGAACAACACCGCGGTGGTGGAAAACACCATGCTGCGCGAACAGTTCGAAAAGGCCGCGCTCTACGATGCGCTCACGAGCATTCATAACCGTCGCTGGCTCGACGAGACCCTGCCCCGCCTTCTGTCTCGCCATCGTCACGCCCACCGGCCCCTGAGTGTCGGCCTGATCGATGTCGATCACTTCAAGCGCTTCAACGATGACCATGGCCACGAGGCGGGAGACGAGGTCCTGAAGGCGGTCGCCAAGACGCTGCAGGACAAGTTGCGCCCCACGGACCTGGTGGCCCGGTACGGCGGCGAGGAGTTCGTTCTGATCCTTCCGGACACGGACTTGCCGGGCGCCCATTGTGCGGCAGAGCGCCTGCGCAAGGCAGTGGAGACGACAACCGTCACGACCCCCTCCGGGGATGCGCTGCCGTCCGTAACCATCTCGATGGGGCTCAGTCGGATGGAGGCGGAGCACGACCCCGCACAGTTGCTCAAGGCGTGCGACCAGGCCCTCTACCGAGCAAAGGACAATGGCCGCAACCGCATCGAGTGCGCCCCGACGTCGGCCTCGCTGGCACTCGATCCACCCGGCCGCATCACCGTCGACGGCGTGTAAACAGTTTCTCTTGACTCACCTGTCAAGAGGATCGCTCGCCAACCAGCTTCTACGCGACCTCGGCCTCGGCTGCCTGTTCGGCGGCCCGGGCCATCAGTGCATCGAGAACCTCGTCGGGGGTGTTCAGATCGAACTCCACGCCCAGCCCGTCGGGACGCACATGGGCGACTCTACCCTTCAGACAAGGTCGGTCGGGAAGCCGTTCGAAATGGAGACTGATCGGGGAGCCAGCTCGCACCTGCCCACCCCAGATGAGCCGGGCTCCACCGCGGGAAACGTCGCGCACCTGGGCCCCGTAGCGACAGCCTTCCACCTCGAGCGCCACCGGCCAGACAACCTCGATGCGCTCATGGGCGCGCTGGTAGATCGAGATGGAGGCGGGCAGGTCCGGATCCGGACCCGGCACTTTTTTTTCCGCTTGCTCCGGGGAAGGTCTGGCCGAGTCTGCTGGGCGTGTGCGCTTGGCTCGAACCGCCTGGCGATCGAGCTCGAGGTACGACCGCGCGAGCACCTTCAACACGCGCGACTCGATGTCGCCGGGAGTGTCGGAGAGAAACGGCTCGCGGGCTGTCACGGAGTAGTGAATGCGACCGCTGCGCCTGAGCGCACCAACCACCGGCACCTCGATACTCAGGAAGTCGCCGACCATGCGGGACAGCGCGTGAATGGGGTTCAGCTCCTTGCGGTCACCCACCTGATTGCCGAGCAATGTCAGGCCGAAATGGGCCAATTGTTGCCGAATTGCCGACGCGAGCCCGGGCTCCTTCTGCGCCACCCGCTCCAGGAGCTGTTGCATGCGCTCGGTTTCACTGTGCGTCATGCACGCCGCCAGAGCGTCGGTCTCAGCCTGGCCGCGGCATACGTACTTGAGCTGGCGATAAATTGCGGCCTTGGTGAAGCCGTAGGCGTTCTGGAGGGAGACGAGCTGTGGGGTTGCGACCAGCAGACGCGCGTCTGCGGCGTTGTAGAGATCGACCACATTGAAATGAACCCCGGCCCCGCAGTCGAGCACTACGGCATCAGCGTCGAGCTTGCGAACGTGTCGAATCAGCTTCAGCTTCCGCGAGTGCATGAGATTCGCGGAGCCCGGCAATGCCACGTTACCCGGAATCAAAGAAAGGCGCGGTTCCTTGGTGGGAATTGCCACCTCCTGAAGCGCCTTGACCTCACCCTCGAACAGGGCGCGAAGCGTGATCCCAGGTCGATCGATGGCAAACAAGGTGTGTAGATTCGCACTCCCGAGATCGCCATCGACGGCGATCACGCGTGCGCCGTGGCGCGCCATGGCGACCGCCAGATTGGCAGCCACAACGCTCTTTCCGACCCCGCCCTTGCCCCCGCCAATGGCGACGATGAGTGGACCTTGATGCTCTTTGGTGCTCATCCGGCCTTTTCCAGAAACGGCTGGAAGCGATCGAAGTTGAAGTGCAGGACCGACTGACCACAGTCACGGGCGCTTCGTTCCATGAGTGCTACAGCGAGCATAGTCCCACCGTCACTCCGCCCCCCAGGGTGATCCGCTGCTCCATCGCCGCCGGAGGGCATGTGCACAGGCCCGTGTCCGGATTGGGTGTCCCACAGCCGTTGCCAGCGCCCGCGGTCAGGACGTAGCCGCCGGCAAAGCGACCCGTTGTCAGACCCGATCGCATGCATACTCCAAGGGTCGCCACGTCGCCGGCACAGCCCGTGGCACCGAGACTGACAGGGGCGGTCAAGAGCGCCATGCCAGCCGGACAGGAGCAATCCTCGGTATACGGGTTGGACACAACGCAGGACGATCCGCACGCGGGGCCCCCGCTGCGGAGCCAGAAGCCGCCCCAGCCGGAAGCGTCCGTACGCTCGGATTGGCACACCGATAGGACCTTCTGGGCCGGACTGCCGTCGTCACAGGTAGTTGCGAGCGGTGCGGCGGTGACCTCGAGGAAGCCCTGAGGACACGCGCAACCCGCAGAGTACGGGTCACGATCCGAGCACATCGCTGTGGTGCAGCCCTCGCGCGTTGCGAACGCGCCCGCATAGGCACTGCATTCGCCCCGAAGACAGGCGCCGATGTCACAGCGGTTGTCGGGCCTGCAACACGGCAGGCCTACCAGCCCACAGGTCGCGCCATCCGGTGTCGGTGTGGGCTCGGCGGGCACAAAGCCGCCCGGCCCCTCGCCGCCACCATCACCATCTCCGACCATCTCGTCACCCCTGCCACGATCGCCGTCGCCGTCGCCGTCGCCATCGCCCGGCGGTGGTTGGCGACGATCATCCACGGCGCTCACGAGCCCACCCGCATCTTGCAGCGCCGCGCCTTCTAGCGCGGCCAGATCGAGGGAGCAACCCGCGACGGCGACGGGTATCGACAGCCAGAAGCACCACATGCCCACCGAGAGGTTCACCTAGGTTACCAACGACGGCCCGCACCCTTCCCTAGCCCCCTTGACCAGGATGTTCGTTGACAAATGAGGCTAGTTTGGACGGGCTGTGCGTACTGCAGAGGGCAGCAAGCCAAGGGGGCTAGAAGCGCCCTGTTATGCGAATCCCACCCAGGGTGGGGTTGGCCTCGATCCGTGGCGCCTTCTGACGCTCTTCGGTAGACGCTTCGGTAGACGCTTCGGTGGGCGCTTCGGTGGGCGCTTCGATGAACCACAGTGAAACCGCGCCGAGTGCGCTGAGCATAGCGGCGCCCATGGCTACGTTCGTCAGCGTGACTGCGCTGGAGACGCCCGCGACGTCGTTGCCGGCGCAGCCCCCGGGGATGCTGCCGCATGTGCTCGCGAGCGAATCGTAGCGGGCGTTGGCATCGGCCCACAGCGCTCCTGCGATCCCCAATGAAACGACGGCTCCGGCACCTGCAACCCACGTCCATGTGCGCCCTAGCCACAAACCTGTTGGCTGTTGCGCTACTGGCTCGGAAACGACCGGTGGCGCGGCCGCGCTCAGGACCTCGGCCTCGAGCTCTGCGATCCTGTGCTCCAGCTCCAGCCGCTCCGGTGCTTCTGGCACCAGTCCAAGGTACTGGCGATAGGCGGCGATCGCTCGCTCCGGCTCGCCGAGCCGCGCACGGGCGTTCCCCACGTTGACCAGCATCAGCGGATAGCCCGTCATCGCGAACACTCGCTCGAACGCCTCGACCGCCTCCAGGTAGCGTCCAGCCAGGTAGGCCTGTCGGCCCGTCGTGAAGATGCCGCGGGCCAGGCGCTCTCGGTCGGGCTCAGAAGCGCCTGCGCTTCCGCCGGGCGCCTGGGCACCGGCAGCGCTTGAGCACAGGCAGATCGTCAGCGCTATGACCAGCCCCCGCGCGGCCCAGACCGTGGGGCACGTGCGACCTGTTCCCGTCACGCGCTCATGGCCGCGTCGCAGGAAACCTCTGCAACGTCCTCGTCCTCCGCCTTGCGAGCCGCCTTGTCGCGATAGAGCGCTGCGTCGGCGGACGCCAGCACCGCATCTCCATCCATGCCGTCGGCTACCGCGGCGACCCCCAGACTTACCCGCAGAGGCATGTGGTCGATGGTCACTTCCTCGACCCGCTCGCGAAGCCGCTCGGCGAACGCCCAGGCGCCCGCGAGATTCGACCCAGCCAAGAGCAGCGCAAACTCGTCGCCGCCCAAACGGGCAACCACATCGGTGGAACGTACCGCCTCTTGACACACGTTCGCTACGGCCATGATGGCTGCATCGCCAGCTGCGTGGCCCAAGGTGTCGTTGCGACCCTTGAGGTCATCCAGATCCAGTAGGATGACCGCGAAAGGATCGCCACTGCGTCCATAGCGCGCTACTTCGCGGTCCAGTGCCCGACCAAACGTGCGCCGGTTCCCGACACCGGTCATGGGATCGGAACCCGCCAACCGCTCGAGCTGCTCGATCTCGGTCTGTCGCCGAGCGATCGACTCCAGCAGCGGCCAGTAATCATCTGCCTCGTCACCCAGCAGCTCCCGCGCCTGCGTCAGGGCGTGAAACGTATCCCATGGTGTGCGCGCCGCCGCCACTGCGGTCAGCGCCTCGATCATCGCGTGGTTCATCAGTCCTTCACCCGTAATCTGGATCGGACGCTGAACGCGTTTCCTTGAGTGAGACATGGCAATGGATTGAGCAATCGGTATGCCAAGAGCAACAGGCGAAAACCCGTTCTTTTCCTGAAAACGAGGACTTCTGGCGCGCGCGAACGTCAAGCCTCTGGCGTTCGACCGTGAAAAGCGACAGGGGTCCGCCACATTTTGCCTCAACCCACCCAAGCCTTCGTACGAAGGGTTACGTGAAGACGGCTGAGGCCACCCACCGCGGTAAGCCAAACGCCGTGCGCTTTTCGAGGTCGGCAGGCACCGACCCTTGGCGTCAGTAAGTAAGGAGAACCCCCTCATGCCACTCATGTCGATCGTTAGTAACGTTTCTTCGATAAACGCGCAGCGGAACCTGGGCCGGACCCAGCAACGCTTGACGCAGAACATGGGGCGACTGTCCTCAGGTCTGCGTATCAACCGGTCGGGCGACGACGCCGCCGGTCTTGCGATCTCAGAAAAACTCCGCTCCCAGACCCGCAGCTTGGCACAGGCCGAGCGAAACGGCATGGACGGCGTCAGCATGCTGCAGACGGCCGAGGGCGCGATGAACGAGATCAACGGCATCCTGACCCGCATGCGCGAGCTCGCGATCCAGTCCTCCACGGACACCAACTCGGACACGGAGCGTGGCTTCCTGGATTTGGAGTTCCAGGACCTCATCTCGGAAATCGACCGCATCGCCAACGTCACTGAGTTCAACGGCACCCAGCTGCTCAATCAGACCGGCGGAGCGAGTCTGGACTTCCAGATCGGCATCGAGAACACCTCCAACGACCGTGTCACGGTAACGATCGACCAGGTCACCACCGACCAGATCGGCACCGCCGGCACGCCCGCGAGCTTGCGTGCAACGTCGGTCGATTCGAAGAGCGACGCCCAGCTCGCCCTCGACTCGATCGACGACGCGATCGAAGACGTGGTGACGGCCCGCGCGGACATCGGCACAGCCCAGAACCGACTCTCTACCTCCATGGCCAACCTGGGCAGCATGCGAGAAAACCTCACAGCCGCTGACTCGCGCATCCGCGATGTCGACGTCGCCGAAGAGACGGCCGAGATGACGCGTAACTCGATTTTGATGCAGGCCGGCGTGGCTGTGTTGGCCCAGGCCAACCAGTCACCCTCTATGGCCCTGTCACTCATCGGATAGCCCCTCACCCGCCGGGGGCGGCGCGCGCAGCGTCGCCCCCGGCACCTTATTTCCCCTAGTCTCATAAGAAGTCCCCCATGGTTGAACCGCTCTTCTCATTCAGCGGCATCGCGTCAGGCATCGACACCGCCTCGATCGTTCGTGGCCTGGTTCAGATCGAACGCCAGCCGATCACCCGCATGGAGAAGCAGCAGACGGACCTGCGGGGCAAGCAGTCCAAACTCGATACGCTCTCCGGACTGCTCAGCACCCTTCAGACCAAGGGTGAAGCGCTCGACGAGCGCACCAAGGTTCTGACCTCGAGCGCCAGTTCCAGCCAGGACGACGCCCTCACTGTGACAGCGGACGGCGGGGCGTCGCTTGGCACCTATAGCATCACGGTCTCGGAGCTGGCCAAAGCCGAGCGCTCCTACAGCGACCCCTTCTCCGCGAGCGACGAGGCGGGACTGCTAACCGCCGGAACGCTGGGCATCACGGTTGGGTCGGAGAGCGAAATCACCGTCGACGTGGACGCCAACACGACCCTGGATTCATTGGCAGCGGCGATCAACGCGTCGGGTGCCGACGTGACAGCCGGCGTGCTGTCGACCGACCTCGGCTACCGGCTCCAGATCACCGGTAACAACACCGGCGCGGATCAGACAATCGCGTTCACTGGCGACACGGGCATCGGGCTCAACCTCGCGGAGGTTCAGGCGGCCCAAGATGCCGAGTTGGTCGTAGACGGCTTTGACGTCTCGCGCTCCACCAACCTGATCACGGACGCCATCTCCGGTGTCACGCTCGATCTCAGGGCCCAGACCACGGGAGCCGCCGAGGTCACTGTCCAGCGCGACCCCGATGCCCTCGCGGATCTGGTCCAGGAGTACGTCAACGCCTACAATGCGGTAAACGAACGCGTCGCCTATGAACTGTCACGGGACTCCCAGGAGGGGGACAGCCTGGCGAGTGACTCCACCGTACGGACCGTGTCACGCAACCTGCGCAACACGCTGATAGACACCGTCGACGGCCTTAGCTCCCCCTACAACTACCTGGCTAGTATCGGGGTCTCGATCGACCGCGCCGGCAAGCTCGAGTTCGAGCGCACGGAGCTCGAAGAGGCGCTCGCCGATGACCCGGAAGCGGTCTCGAAGTTACTGGCAGGCGATGAGAGTACGAGTACTGACGGCCTGATGGCGCTCATGGATGAGACCATCGACCAGCTGACGAACTCGACCGATGGCCTGATCACCACCCGCAAGAAGGGCATCGACCTACGCATCGATAACCTCGACGACCAGATCGCACGCATGGAGCTGCGGATCGGGGACTTCGAGGATCGCATCCGCGCGGAGTTCACGGCTATGGAGACAGCTGTGAGCCTTGCTCAAGGGCAGGGGGCCCAGCTCGCTGCCATGCTTGGAGGCCTGGCCTAGAGCCACCTCGCTACCAAACCCAAAGGAGTTTTGAGCCATGTCGTTCGCAGCCGCACAGTACCGCGCCGCCACCGTGGAAACGGCCTCGCCCGTTCAGATAGTGGTCCGTCTCTATGACGCGGCGATTCGTTTCTTGACGCAGGCCGAGCAGGCCGGCAAGGAAAACAAACCGAACGAGCGCAACGCCAAGCTCCGAAGGGCCCACGCGATCGTAACCGAGCTACAGGCCTCTTTGGTGCACACCCACGCGCCCGAGCTCTGCAGTGACCTGGATAGGCTGTATGAGTACGTACTTCACACGATTACACAGTCGACCCTTAGCAACGGCACCGAGCAGGTTGCAAGTGCCATCAAGGTGATGCGCGAGCTGCGAGCTGCCTGGGCCGAGCTAGCGAAACGCAATGTCTGAAACGGGACAACTGCTTTCCCAGCTGGAGGAGCTCGCGGCGGTCAAGCTCGACCCTGAGGGCGACCTCCAGCTGCTGGTCGGAAACCTCCAGAAGCGTCAGGTTCTACTCGATCAGGTTCAAAAGCATGACATGGCTGCGATTCCCAAGAGTGCAGTCGACAACGTGCGCGAGAAGCTCACGTACCTGCACGACGATACGCAGCGTGCGCTGTGCGCGCTTGCAGAACGGCGAAAATCCTTAGCCAATCAGGCTGAGCAAGTCGTAACCGCGCGCCACGCAGCGCGCGGCTATCGGCCAGACAACCCAAAGAAGAGTCGCAGCGTCGACACTGAAGCCTGACCTGCTTCTCGCTGACGCCCGGCACGAACCTTGCGTCAGGGTGCCAAGGAATGGAACGCTGGCGCTGCATAGTGGGTACATTGCTGACGGCATGGATGGCAATACCCGCTGCGGCCGCCGCCCAGAGCCAGGCGATCACCCCAGGGGTCTCGTTTCGCTTTGGTATCGAGAGGAGCGCCGGACAGGGCGGCGGGGCCACCGCGCTCACACCATTGATGGTCGATGCGAGTGTTCGCATGTGGACGGATGAAGCCACACGCATCGCCTGGGGGGGCTCCCTGATCGCGGAACTCAACTCCGGAGGGGCGATCGGCATCGCTCCTCGGATCGAACTGCGGCATGGGCTGGGAGACCTCGAACTTCGCCCGGGTGCTGCCCTGCCCTTCTTTGTCGCTCCGATGACGATGCTGGGCCCGGAACTGTCCGCCGGCGTTCGCCTCCCGCTATCACATGGGTTTGGGCTACTCGGCGGACTCGCAGTCACGATGTTTCTGGTCGGCAACAACGTGCCTGAAGATGCGACCCTCCTTCAGCTCACCGGGAGTCTCGGAATTGACCTGGCACTCGAATAGACGCGCCTTTGCTGCGCTGATGCTGGGCCTCCTGGGGCTCGAGGCAGGTGCCTGCGGCGGCGGCTGCACCCGCAACAGTGACTGCCCCTGGGACAGCACTTGCCGGATGGGCCTGTGCCAAGCATCGGGCCAGGACGGGGGCACTTCCATAGACGCGACGGTACCCATGCCACCCCTCGATGCCGGGGAGCCCGAAGGCGACGCCGCCCTGCCCGGGGACGCAGCACAGACCGCCTCTGAGTAGTCAGAAGCCTGCATACAAGACCACTAGCAGTCAAGCAGCGCGGACGCCGTACTGTCCGCCCTGCGTACCGCGACCAGCCATGCGGTGCTCAGGGCGTCGAGGTCGATTCCCGTTCGCTCGGAGACAGCTCGGACGAATTGCCCTTGCTCGTACTCCAGCACGGAGCCGAGGACGTCCGCTTCCGGGGAGGCCTGCCCAAGCAGGGCATGCTTGATCGTCTCTGACAGGGGCAACTGCTCGAGAACCTCCCCCATGGGCAAGTCGAGCACCGCGTCGAGTACCGACAGCAGCCCCACCGTAAAGAGCGTGTCCGGTTCTCCGATCTGGCATACGCGAGCCAGCTCCTGGCACATATTGGCCCTGACCAGGGCGAGTCGCATGAGCTCGCTCGACTTACCCTTCACCATCGATAGCGCCATGAGCGAGAGCCACGCCCTGACTCGTGGCATTCCCAGGAGGACCAGCGCCTGGCGCAACGACTCGACCGGATGTCGTACGCCGAACACCACCGAGTTTAGGCACTTGAGCAGACGATAACTCACGGTCACGTCCTGGCGGATCAGCTCGACGGCTTCGTCGACCGTGATATCGGGGCGCCTGACCTCACTGAGAATGCGGATAACGTTGCTGCGGTCCTCGGGTGATGCCTTCTGCGCGACCACATTCGGCTTGCAGAAGAAGTAGCCCTGGAACAGCCCGAAACCGAGGCCGCGGCAGAGCTCAAAGATGGGCTCATCCTCAACCTTCTCCGCCAGCAGCTGGCCAGTGAAACCGCGCAGCTCGGTCTTCACAAGTCGCTCGAGACTTCGCTCTGGCACCGACATGAGATCGACTTTGACCAAGTCGACGTGCTCGACGAGTTGACTGCGGGGGTCCTCGGTCACGACGTCGTCCAGGGCGATCCGAAAACCCATCCCACGCAATTCGTCGATACGTTCGATCAGCGACTCGTTGACCTCAACACTCTCCAGGATCTCAAGGACAACCTTGTCCGGGGGAAGAAGCGTGCCGAGATCCAGCTCCAGGACCTCGCGGCTGCAGTTGATGAACATGTCCCGCTTCCCCACGACCGTTTCACATCCCATCTCCGCAACCGTGTTCACCACTACTGTTGCGGTGGCCGCGGTGTCGTCAATGACATTCGCTCGCTGAGAATTGCTGCTATCGCGGTAGAGAAGCTCGTAGCCGACGACCTTTCGATCCTGGTCCAGGATGGCCTGGCGCCCCACACACACGACAGGCCTTTCATCGACCCGAACCTTAGCCTCCTGCATCCGCCTATCCCCCCGATTTGGTTCTATGCTAGCTCGCTGTTCTGCTGTACACGGTGCATTGTCCGATCTTCTGCGCCCGGAGCGGAACGTCGCAACCTAGCGCGCTCTCCGTGCTGCCCAGAATGATGAACCCTGTTGGTAGGACCTTGCGCGCCATGCGTGTCAGAATTTCGGCCTTTACCTTCGGCTCAAAGTAGATCAACACGTTGCGAACCAGCACCAGGTCCATGCGAGCCACCGATGGCCACGGCTTTACGAGGTTGAGCTGCCTGAACTCCACCATCTCGCGAATCTCCTGGCGAATACGCCATCGATCGCCCTGTCGGTCGAAGTACTTCTTCATGCACGACGGAAGGCCCCGGCTCAACTCGAGCTGCGAGTACTCCGCGAGCCGCGCGCGAGCCAACGCCTGGGTGTCGATGTCGGATGCGACGATTCGCACGCGCGACTGATCGCTGGGGTACCTGCTCGCGAGGGCCATCGCAAGGCTGTAGGGTTCCTGCCCGGTAGAGGCAGCCGCGCACCAGATCCTGATCTCACCTTTCTGTTCCTCGAGCACCCGCCCGACCACCTGGTCTGTGATCGAGTCGAAGATCCTCCGGTCTCGAAAGAAACTGGTCTCGTTCGTGGTCATCGCCTCAATTACCTGGCGACGCTCCTTCTCCGCGCGGGTGTCCGCTCTGGCGCGACGGATCAGCTCGGCTACCGGCATTCCCTTGGAGCGCGCCAAGGGGAGCAGCCGGGCTTCCACCAAATAGGCCTTCGCCGCGTCCACAACGATGGCGGTCTCATCCCGCAACATCTGGCAAAGCCAGGCGAAGTCCTCTCGCTGGATGGTAGAGGACTCCACGCTCTAGCCCGACTGCCTGACAGGCGGAGACCCGGCGACAAGTGCTACATGCTGCGCAAGGACCTCCGGGTCGCCGAGATAGGTGGCAAGCCCAGCACGCGCGACGCTGCCGGGCATGCCCCATACCACCGAGCTCGCCTCATCCTGGGCGACGACGACACCGCCCGCGTCGACGATGCTTCGAGCCCCCTCCAGGCCGTCCTGGCCCATGCCAGTCATGACGACAGCCAGACTCCTGCGACCACACACGCGAGCGGTCGACTTGAAGAGCACGTCGACCGCCGGACGACAGAAGTGGACGGGCTCGTCGTCGGTCAGCTTCAAGAGCAGCTCCCCGTTCGCGCCCCGGGTGAGCTCCACATGGTGACCTCCACGCCCGATCCAGATCTCCCCTCCCTGAACCGGCTGACCATCCTCGACCTCTGCCACGGGGAGCCTGACGCGCTGCGCGAGCTGCTCGGCGAAGTGCTTCGTAAAGAGCGGCGGCATATGCTGTACGACGACGACCGGAACGTCGAAGTCGGACGGCAACTGGCCGATCAACTTGCTCACTGCCACGGGGCCACCGGTTGAGGCTCCTACGACGACAACCTCCGCTCCTCCAGCGATGCAACGCTTCGCACCGCCCGGACCACTCGGCCTAACAGCCGGAGGCGCACTGCCCAGCGCACGGGGCCTCCTTCCGAGGGCCTTCAAACGGGGCAGCAGCTCCTGCTCCATGGACTCGATCGCCTCCCGCACACCGCTCAGCGTGCCGGGCTTGGTCACATAGTCACTGGCGCCAAGCGCCAGCGCCTCCATGGTTGCCGCGGCACCCCGCCGCGCCACCGTGCTGAACATGACGACGGGCAGGCGAGGCCGCCGCTGGCGAATGGCCTGCAGCGCCTCGATCCCATCCATCTCGGGCATCTCAATGTCGAGAACCACCACATCCGGGTCCAGCTCGTCCACGATCTCAACGGCTTCGCGACCGTTGGCGACGTTCGCGACCAACTCAAAGCCCTCGGCGCGGGCGAAGACATCCGCCATGATGCGGCGAACGACCACCGAATCGTCCGCCAGCACTACGCGAATCGCACTCATGCCCCACTCCTCATAGCGGCGTACGATGCCAGCACGGAGCCCTCAACAGCCCGCCCTTCCCGGGGTGCGCTACGTACGGTCGGGTTCACTTGCCCCCCCACTGCGAAGCGAGCCGATTCAGGTCCTCGGCGGCACGCTTTGTGTCCATCGCACCCTCACTCGTGCTGCGGGCGGCCGCCGCCACCGCCGAAATGTTGTCGGTGATTTCCGAACTTCCTCGCGCCGCGCCACCGATATTTCGCCCAATCTCTCCAGCCGTCGCGGTTTGCTGCTCGACGGCGGCAGCGATGTTCAGCTGAATCTCGTTGATTTGGTTGACTATGTTGTTGATCTCGCTGATGGCCGCGACAGCGTCCGATGTGCCCGTCTGAATCGCCTCGACCTTGCGGCTAATGTCTTCGGATGCCGTGGCGGTTTCCTTGGCAAGCTCCTTGACCTCGTTGGCCACCACAGCAAAGCCCTTGCCAGCCTCGCCCGCCCGGGCCGCTTCGATCGTCGCATTGAGAGCCAGCAGGTTCGTCTGCTGGGCGATCGTCGTGATGACCTTGATGACCTTGCCGATCTCGCTGCTGCTGTCCCCGAGTTTCGCGACCGTGTGATTGGTCGTCTCGGCCAGCTCCACGCCCGTAGCCGCAACAGTCGAGGCCTTGCTCGCACTTCGCGCGATCTCCGAGATGCTGTGGCTGAGCTCTTCCATGCCGCCCGCGACTGTCTGGAGATTCTGACTTACCTCCTCAGAAGCAGCAGACACGATCTGCGCTTGCGACGACGTCTCCTCTGCCGTAGAGGCGAGCCGATGGCTTACGCTCAGAAGCTCTTCAGCGCTGGCAGCGAGCTGAACGGTGGCTCCCCGGCCAGCTACCTTTTGGGTGCCTTCCTGTGGCGTGTCGTCCTCCTCGCTCGAAAGAGTCGCTAGCGCCCCAGAGAAGCTCCAGAACGGCGCCTCGAAGGCGTTCACCTTCACAGTGACCTTCCGCCCGCCGAGCACCATGGCCGCTTCGCAGGTGCGCTTCGGGAGGGACTTCAAGCGACGCTTGCCCACAGTATGGCCGCCCATGAGGTCGTACAGCGCTGCGCCGATCAAGCTGCCCAGCGAAAGCCCGCACAGCTGCTCGAGCTCATCGGAAACGGGCTCGAGGAGGTCGAGGCCCGCCCGGTTGATGTGCACGATGGTCTGGTCCTCGTCCGCGATGATGACCGGCGCTTCGATCACGTCGAAGAAAGCCTCCATCTGGTCGAGGGTCGTTTGGCTATCCGAGGCTTCTTCGGCCGCGCTCGCCGCAGTCTTTGAACGTTTTGCCATTTCTTTGCGACCTGACTTGTTCCGCTTGTGCGTTGTCCTGCCCTCCCGGGCATTGTCATTTGCTGTCTTCTTGGGGACATCCGCGGCGGGCGAGGCCCCTGCGCTCGCCGGATCCACCGCGTCATCCCCTTGCTCGCCGCCCGCCACGCCGGTTTCGACGAGCACCTGGGCGATCGCGCGTGCGCGATCCGGGCGAAAGCCCAACCGCTCCCACAGCTCGGACGCCGTCGCGTCACCGGACAGGGAACCGCTCAGGCATTCCTGCAGGGCATCCGAAAGTGCCGTGATCTCACTGGCAGTCACATCCTCGAACGCTGCCGACGTGAGAATACTCTCAAGCAACTCGCCTATGGCGGGCGTGGTTTCGCTCCCCAGACCGAATTCGCCCGCGCTCGTCATGCGGCTACTCCGTCGTCCGTTTCGCCACCAATGGATACCGCCCGGGGGACGTCCAATAGTAGAATCAGGCCACTGTCGTGTTTGAACACGCTCTTTACGAGCTCCCTGACTGGACCACGCAGCGTGCTAGGGGCCTCCTCTACCTTGGCCGGAAGCAGTTCGATGACGTCGCCGACGTCGTCCACGATCAAGCTAACTGCGCTCTCCGTTGTCTTGACAACGACGTTGAGCGATGGCGCGCCGGGCTTCCGTGGCTCCAACTCGAAGCGCGCACGAAGGTCCAGCGCAGTGACGATCTGCCCGCGCAGGTTGATCAGACCGGCCACCATCGGGGACGCCAGCGGCACTCGGGTCATCGGTTGGGCCCGGAGTACCTCGCGAATCTGGTTGACAGCCACACCGAAGGTGAGCTCGCCCAGGGTGAACGTGCAGACCTCGTCGGCGTGCCTCATCCTGCCTCCCGAAGCGCCGTTTGCCCCGACAGCTGCAGGCCGCGAAGATCCGCTAGCCCATCCAGGTCGATCACCTCGACCACGCAGTCGCCGATGATCGCAGTCCCCGCGACCCCTGGGCGGATACCTACACCTCGAACGTCTATGTGTTCCGACAGGATATCAACGATCCTCCGGACGACGACCCCGACGGAGTGCCCACGGTAGTCGAAGACGACCACCTGCAGTGCCTCCACACCGATGTCATCCGCATCCGCGTCATCGAGGTAGATCAGCGGAAGGATTCCACCGCGATACTGGAACACCGCCTGGTCACCCACGAACTCCACACGCTCGGTACTGATCTCCTCGAGGCGCTGCACGCGCTCGAGCGGAACGGCGCACACGCGCGCAGCCCCCTCCGCTATCAGCAGCGACGTCGATTCGTCGATGCACGCAAGACTGTCACCCAGCGCATCAGGCGGCTCGCTGTTCTCCACGCGACGCGCGATGCCCCCTCGCTGCGCGAGCCCGACGACATCCAGGATCAGCGCCACCTGGCCGTCACCCATGATCGTGGCCCCCGCGAACGCCCCGATCTCCTTGACATGTTCGCCCAGCGGCTTGACGACGATCTCCTCCGTGTCCTGCACGTCATCGACCACCAATCCGAAGCGCTGGTCCTCCGCCTGTAGCACCAGGATGTGCCGCACGCCACGTTCTCCAGTATCCGCGACGTCGAGCAGCCCCAGCTCTCTACCCAGGTTCAGAATCGGTAGCAGACGCCCGCGCAGAAGAAATACCGGCGAGCCATGGATCTCCTCGAGTTCCTCCTCCCGCTCCAGACGCACCAGCTCGAGCAGGTTCACCTGTGGAATCGCGTAGCGCTGGTCACCAGCCCGGACGAAGAGGGCGGGGACGATCGCCAAGGTGAGGGGAATCTTGAGGCGAAACGTCGTGCCCTCACCCACCTCGGTCGCAATGTCGATGGATCCACCAATGCGCTCGACGTTGTTCTTCACGACGTCCATGCCAACGCCGCGACCGGAAATGTTGGTCACTTTTCGGGCGGTCGACAGTCCTGGCAAGAACAGCAGGTTGAGGGCCTGGCGTTTGGTGAGCTTTTCCGCACGTTCCGACGCAATGAGCCCACGTTCGACGGCACGTGCGATGAGCTTGACGGGGTCGATCCCCGCACCGTCATCCGAAATCTCGAGGTTGACCTGTCCCCCCTCGTGATAGGCACGCAGGCGCAGCGTACCTTCCGGTTCCTTGCATGCGGCCATCCGTTCGTCGGGCAGCTCGAGCCCATGGTCGACAGCGTTTCGGACCAGATGCGTCAGCGGGTCCTTGATGGCCTCGATCAGGGTCTTATCGAGCCCCGTTTCCTCGCCCTCCATCTCCACCCGCACTTGCTTGCAGAAGCCCCTTGCGAGCTCCCGCACGACCCGCGGCAACTTGGTCCAGAGGGTCCCGATCGGCTGCATGCGAGTCGTCATGACGCCTTCCTGCAACTCGCTGGTAACCTGATTGAGGCGCTGGGTGGTGGCTAACAACGCTGGGTCGCGGAGCTCCTCCGCGAGGCGCACGATCTGATTGCGCGCCAGTACCAACTCGCCGACCAGGTTCATCAAACGGTCCAGCAGGTCCACGTGAACGCGAATACTGGAATCCACCGCTTGCACGCCCTGCCGGGGGGCCTGGCCGCCGTCGGACCGTGGAGCGGGTTTCTGGATGTGCGGTGCAGCCGGCAAGGGCGGCGGCTGACCGACGGACACCGCTTCGACCGTTTCCGCACTTTCGGGGCCCGATGAGAGTACTGATTCCTCGGACAGCGCTTCGTTGCTGGCACTGGGAGATCGCAGAAGCTCTGGCGAGATCTCGAGCGCATCAGCCGGGGCATCTTCGACGAGCGCTTCCAGACGCGCCACCAAAGCGGTGTAGTTCGTGTCCCCCTCTGTCCCGGTCCCC
This sequence comes from Myxococcales bacterium, assembly GCA_028817905.1. GTDB lineage: Bacteria > Myxococcota_A > Polyangia > Polyangiales > JAFGIB01 > JAPPOR01. The sequence continues at coordinate 19,709 of JAPPOR010000414.1, read as the reverse complement.
TCGATCTGCGCCAAGATCTCGCGAACGGCGTCGACCATGTCCAACAGGACCGTGGCGACGTCGCCGCTCAGACGAAGATCCCCATCCCGGACCTTGCTCAGCAGGTTCTCACCCACGTGGGTGATTCCTTGAAGCTTCGTGTAGCCGAGAAACCCACAGGTGCCCTTGATCGTATGGATGGTTCGGAAGACGCTCGCCAGAAGGTCCGGGTCGTCAGGTGTGTCCTCCAGCTGAACGAGGTCGCGCTCGAGCTGGTCGAGATTCTCCGAGCTCTCTACCAGGAACTCCCGAACTATGTCGTCAAGCTCATCCATGAAACCGGTGTTTCTGTAAAGCTCCAGCGCGCGGGCAGGGGCCCTCCAGGTTCGGTCGGGGCATGCACCCGCCTGGAATGCGAGCTAGCCGAACTCACGCACTGCCTCATGTAGCGCGCTCGACATTCCGTCGACCGCCTCCTCCTCGAGACCCAGGATGGACCGCCCGATCATGAGCACCGTGTTGACCTGCTCCATGTCGACATCGCCCACACACACACCCTCACGCTTGGCCAGCGCGTTTGCGAAGCGCACGGCGTTGGCCGCCGAAAGGCGGTCGCCCGGGTCGTATTCGACACAATCCTCGATGGCATCGCAGACCTGCGCCGAGAGCTTCCACTTCTTGGCCACTGCGATACCGACTGCCCGATGGGTTGCCTCGACGATCGAAAGCCAGGCTGCCGGATCGATCCACTTGCTCTGCTGCCAGCGCGACACCGACTTCTCCAGCTCCAGCAGGTGAATGCCCACGATCGGTTTTCCGATATCGTGCATCAGGCCGGCCATGTAGGGTGCTTCTTTGTCCTCGAAACCCGCATGCACCGCAATTTGCCGCGAGGCAACGGCAACACCCACCGAATGCGTCCAGAGTTGACTGAAGATCTCCCGAACCTCCGGGATCCGCGAGACGAAGATCTGACGCGCCGACGATGTGATCAAGAAGGTGCGCAGCCGCTTGGCGCCCAACATGGAAACCGCCCGCGCAATGCTCTCGATCGGAACCTTCGGCGCAAAAGCAGAGCTGTTGACCAGCCGGAGCACATCCAGCGACAGCACCGGGTCGCCCTCCAGTAGTTGGGTCACGCGCCCAATGTCGAGCTCCGAGTTCTCGAGAACCTCGATGGTTTTCGCAGCCGTCGTAGGGATCGCGGGCAGTACCAGCTTGTTGCCCTCGATCTTACCGACAAGCAGTGCCTGGAGCTTTTCCTGTAGCCCAACAACGTTGACAGCCTGACTCACCGGTCCTCCTACTTGGCCGCCGCCTGGGCCTCGCCGAGCGTTGGGAATACGGCAATATTGGCCGTCTCGACCAACTGCTTGAGCAGCTTGTCCACCTCATCGTTGGCCACCACCCGCAACGTGAGTCCAACCTCTTCGCTACGCTCGGCAAGCTTCACCAGCATCTTCTGCAACTTCTGGGACGCCGGGATCTCATCGAGATCCATGATTACGTCCTCGTAGCAGGCGGCGGCCGCGTCGTCGAGCGCGTCATGGGCGGCCTGGCCCAAGCGCTTGAAGAACGCTTCCTGCCCCTCGGCAGGCCCTGCAAAGGGCGCCGGCTTCATGACGTTTTCGTCGATCTGAAGCACGTCTAGGCTCTCGAAATAGGCCCCCAGGAACTCGGCGATTTGGGCCGCGTTGAAGGGCTTCACTAGGAAGCTGTCAAAGCCCTTCTCCTCAACGAACGACTCGGGTTTGTCCGTAGTTCGCAGCACCAGCGCTACGAACGCGGCGGTGGGCTGGAGGATCCGCAGGTCTCGGTACAGCTCCACGCTGTCGACGTCCGGGATCTCAGTGTCGATGACAATCGTACGATACACCCGATCCCGGCACATACTCAGAGACGACTGCCGATCGATACAGCTGTTGAAGGACAGATGATCCGGAAGCATGCCCTTGAACTTCTTCGCGACGTTTTCCATGTCGTCGACGACGAGGACGTCGACAAACGTCTTTCCAGCGGGCTGAAAGTTGCCCTTCTTGCGATCCGGGGCTGGCTTGGCGGGCGCCGAGAGATCCGGCACGGCGCCTTGACTCTGGAGTGCTTCGATGACCTTGGCGCGCAACTGCTCCGGCTTGAACGGCTTGATGACGTAGTCGCAAACGCCGCCCCGCTGCAGCATTGGTCCGATGATGGCCGAGCCCGATTCCGCTGTCAGCAGGATGACGGGCGTCTGGTCACCCTGCGCACGAAGCTTCTCGAGCATCGCCGGCCCATCCATCACCGGCATCGTGACGTCCAGCAAGATCAGGTCTGGGGTGCACTCTCCAACCTTCTCCAGGCCCTTTTCGCCGTCTTCCGCCTCCTCGATGTCGAAGGGCATCTCCTTGAGGGCCTTGCGGACCAGCATGCGCACCGCCCGCGCGTCATCGATTGTCAGGATGGTGGTCACGTCATTGACTCCTTTTGGCGAGGGCTTGCGCGCAACTCACTGGGACCCCGGCCCTCCACCGTCGGCTCCCACAACGTATTAATCGGATAGAAGGTGCGGTTTTTTTAGGCTCCACCACGCTCAGGCCGTATCCACTCGCGATCCAAGGCGGCGTTGATGAATGATCCGGCCTAGGCCGCGTTCAGTAGACCGAGCTTGGTAAGCTCTTCGACTACTTTGTCCCGTTCGATGGGCTTGACCAGGTACGATTCGCACCCACCACGGAAGGCACGCATCACGTTCGTCGCGTCGCTGAGCGACGTAGTCATGATGACCTTCGCACCGGTCCCTACGTCGTATCCGCGCTGCGCCTCCGCCCGTCGGAGGGCCTCGAGCACCTGCTGCCCATCCATTCCCGGAAGCATAATGTCCAAGAAGACAGCGTCGTAGGGGGCCTTCTCATCGAGCGCCAAACAGAAGGCGTCTTCGGCCTCCCCCCCGTCGACCGCCACGTCGGCCTCGCCGAAATCCTGGAGAATTCGCTGCAGAATTCTCCGGCTCGTGAACTCATCTTCCACAATCAAACAACGCATCGTCCCTCCTATACTGTCCACTTCAACGGCCGTCGCTGACAAGCCGTGATAGGCCGGCCAGCTTGACTCGCGGCACCAACACCCGTCCCACGTTCGTCGTTCCGCGGGACATGTCCAGGTCGGCCTTGTCGACGACGGCCTGGGCTCCGGCCTCGAGAACTTCGCGCGCGCGCTCCGATCCGGACGGCGCACTCGAAGAGACCACAACGACCGGAAGCGGGAAATGCTTGTTGAGCTGACGCAGGAATGCGAGCCCGTTGATCATGGGCATCTCGAGATCCAAGGTCACCACGTCTGGCCGATCCCGGACGATCAACTCGCGGGCATCGAACGCATTCGCGGCCTCCCCGATGACGTGCATGCCCGCCTGCTCCAGCCCCGCCCGGATCACCGCTCTGGCCGCGGCGGAGTCGTCGACTACGAGAACCCGCAAGCCCTGGCCGCGTCGGCTCGGCTTCGCCGCTCCCCCCATGCGAGCCACGCGGTCCTCCTCGATCGAGCGACAGTGCACACGGTTTTCGGCTGTCCAAAAGTCGACCTTCCTGCCAAGTCGGCCGCCCACGTCCGATTCACGAACCACGAGCCCGTGCCGGCGCAGCACCGCTATCGCCATTTTGACGTTCCGCTCGCCGATGCCGCTCTCCGCACCGAGATGCCCCGTCACGGACGCTCCGCCGTACACCCCGACCCAGTAATGGCTCACATCTGGATCCACCGCCATGAGCGTTCGAACCACACGGTCCGTGGCAGTGTCCCCATACCTCCCCACGTCATCCCGTCCGGGATTGGTGGGGAGCATGAAGTGGTTCATCGCGAAGATGTTTCGCCGCACATTGGACAAGCAGACGCTGACGCACGAGCCCAGCAACGTCCGAAAATGAGCCTCACCCCGGGCGTTCACCATGTCCGTTGGAAGCAGGAATTCCTTGCGCATGCTTCAGACCAGGCCTCCCAGATGGTCCACATCGACCACCATGGCAACACGACCATCACCGAGTACCGCTCCCCCCGAGAAGGGCGAGCTCTGGTCCTGGATCCCGTGCACTTCCCTCAAGACCACCTGCTGCACACCCAACACTTCATCCACCAAGAGCCCGGCAGAGGCGCCCGCGCCCAAGTCCACCGACACCACGATCGCCTCCTCCGGCGCTGTCCGTGAGCCGCCCAGGCGCAACACATCCCCGAAGCGAACGAGCGGGAACACCTGCCCGCGCCTGCTGATGAACTCTCCGCGTTCCGCAACCGTCACCACATGGGTCGCATCAGGCCGAAACGACTCCCGGATCGTGCCCAGTGGAAGCACGAAGCGGTGACCTGCCACGCGCACCAGAAAGCCATCGAGGATTTGAACTGTGACCGCCTTCGGTAGAACCAGACAGAACGTCGTACCCTTCCCGAGTTCGCTCTCGATGGTGATCTCTCCACCGAGGTCCACGACGTTCCGGCGGACGACATCCATACCCACACCGCGCCCAGAGATGTCGGTGACCTCGGCCGCCGTGCTCAACCCGGCCGCAAACAGCAGGTTGCGCGCTTCGTCGTCTCCCATCCGTTGGGCATGCACCTGCGTGATGATCCCGCAGGCGGTCGCCTTGGCCTTGAGTTTGTCGACATTGATCCCCCCGCCGTCATCGGTCACCTCGAGCCGCACATGGTCCGGATCCTCAAACGCCGATACGGACAGCGTCCCGGTCGGATCTTTGCCGGCTTTTTCACGTTCACTCGGTACCTCGATCCCGTGGTCGACGGCGTTGCGAATCATATGCGTGAGGGGGCCTTCGAGTGCTTCCAACAGGCTCTTGTCGATCGGCACCTCTTCGCCCACGATCCGGACCCGGACGTGCTTGCTGCGAGCGCTTGCCAGGTCCCTCGCAAGCCGGGGAACCTTTTGAAGCGCGGCCTTCACGGGCACCTTACGAATCTCCATGATGCTGTATTGAAGGCTGTGAGAAAGAAGCGTGAAGGCCTCGAGCGCGCGCTGATACTCGGCAGACAGTGAGCTGCTCTCCGCGGTTTCCCTCAGACGCGTTCCCACATTCACGAACATCTCTCGGACGATGATGAGCTCTCCCACATAGTCCAAGAACTCGTCGATCTTGCTCTCGTCCACCCGCATACTGCGGGCCACCGCGTCCCGCCGCTTGCGATCCGAACTTCCCTCTTCTGCGCTGTCGACCTCCGGCCCCTCCGGCTCAGGCGCTTCAGGCCCCGGGCCGTCCTGCGCCCCTTGCGCAAGCGCTTCGAGCTCCGCAAGCCCTGACAGAAGCCCTTGTGCCAGAAAGTCCGTAAAGCCAACCTCAGCGATCAGGCGGTCGTGCTCCCCTCGCAATCGTTCGAGCACCTCGCCCGCGGCACCGTCTGCGCTTTCCCTCAGGGCCGCGAGCAGCTCGTTTACCCGCCTTGCGTCCGGCTCCGGCATCTGGTCGTCGAAGGGCCGCTCGAGAATCCGCCGCAGCTCTGTCTTCGGGTCCGGGCTCGCATCCCGGGCAAGCCCATCATCCAGCTTGTTCGGCGCCTCGAGGTCCTGGAGGCCTGCCCGCAGGGCTTTGAGCCGCTCGCGCATCACCTGGAAGTCCACCGGCCCGGCCAGGATGGCGTCGAGTTCCTCGATCACACATGCGATCGGGTTACCTGCCTTCCCCCCCTCCGTGCACAGCCCTGCCACCTCACCAAGCAGCGCCTGATACGCGTCCTTCGCGAACCCTGCACCCTCCGCGCCGCCACTCTGCACCGAGCACAGCATACTTCGCAGTGCATCGAGCCCGCGGAGCATCACCTTGATGTGCTTGGGGCCAGCCGCTACCCGCCCCTCGCGCATGAGCGCCATCAGGTCTTCCATCTGATGCGCGAGCTTCTTGACGCGCATCAGCCCGAAGAAGGCCGAGTTCCCCTTGATCGTGTGCATCACCCGAAAGATCGCGGCCAAGCTCTCGCGATCGTCCGGCCGTTCTTCCAGGGCCAGGAAACGTGTATCCAGCTCAGCGAGGGACTCGAGCGCCTCCTCGATGAAGATCATCAAGATCTCTGGATCGATCTCTTCAGAATCGCTATCCACCGCCGGCCCCCGATTGGTCCGGCCGCACCGATCGCAGGTTCCCGAGAATCTGCCACCACTTGCGGATGACGCTGACAGCGGCTTCTACGGCGTCCTCGAGTTCCGACAGGTCCTCAAGCGGCTTGAAGACACACGTCTCCGCCCCTTCTCGCATGCACGCAAGGATCGCTTCCTGCGCCACATAGCCCGTAATCATAATCGTACGGACCATCGGAAACTCCCTGCGGACGTGCTCCAAGAGCATGACTCCATCCATCCGCGGCATGCGAATGTCCGAGACCATCACGTCGACCCGCACCTGCTCCAATTTCTCGAGGGCCTCGACGCCGTCACAGGCGGTTTCCACCTCATAGCCGCAGTACCGAAGGTGCCGACTGAGAAAATCTCGAATCTCGCGCTCGTCATCGACGACCAGAATCCGCCCCTTCATGCCACTTTCCCTTCCGCCCCCCACGGCAACGCCACTCGAAAACGCGCTCCCCCTTCCGCGAGGTTGTGCGCGGAGAGCCGGCCCGCGTGGTCGTCCACGATTCTCCGGCAAATGGATAGCCCCAGCCCTGTGCCCTTGCCCGGAGCCTTGGTGGTAAAGAACGGGTCGAACACCTTCGACATCACTGTCTCCGGGATCCCCGGACCGTTGTCCTGGACGATCAGCACGACCATATCCCCTTCAACCACCGATGAGATTCGGATGGTCGCATCGTCGCGTCCATCCATGGCGTCCGCCGCGTTCACGATCAGATTGACGAGCACCTGCTCGATCTGCTGCGCATCAACCCGCACCTGGGGCAATGTCTCGTCCACCTTGCTCTCGATCAGCACGCTCTTTTGGCCGAGCTGAAACGCGCATAGCTCGGTTGCCCGCTGGACACATTCGGCAAGCGCACACAGGGAGCGTTCACCCCGCTCCTGGCGCGCGTACGCTTTCAACCCGCTCACGATCTTGGCAATGCGCGCGACGCCGTTTTGGATCCCAGCGATCGTCGCTGGTGCTTCCTCCAGAATGAATCTGACCTTCCGTGCGTCCTCAGCCGGCAGTTTCTCCACCTGACCGTCGAGCAAGGGAATCAGGTCCTTGCAGAAGCGCTCGAGCGTCTGCGCGTTGCCCGAAATAAAGGTTGCCGGGTTATTGACTTCGTGCGCCACCCCCGCTGACAGGACTCCCAGTGTTGCCATTCTGTCAGCGTGGACCAACTGTTTCGCCCGCTCCTCTGCGAGCGCCTCCATCTCGGCGGCGTACTGGTGTAGCAGCCGGTTGGTGTCGGCGAGCTTGGCGTCATATGCCAACACACGCTTGGCGACGCCTAGCCGACTTCGGAGCTCCGCCGGATCAACCGGCTTTCGGATGAAGTCGTCAGCTCCGGCATCCAAACCGGTCGAAAGGTCATTCTTACCGGCCTTGTGTGTGACGAGAACCGTATAGACGTAGCCATCTCCGCGTTGGCCCTTCAGGCGGCGACAGATATCGACCCCGTCGATCCCCGGCATTTGCCAGTCGAGTACGGCCAAGCGGGGCCCGTCGTCTCCGGACAGGACCTCCCACGCCCGGGTACCATTCTCCGCCACCTCGACGTCGTAGCCCCACTTGCCCAATAGCCGCTTGAGCAGAATCCGGTTGGTGGCTTCGTCGTCGGCTACCAGGGCGCGCACTCACCCCACCTTTGCACGGGCACTGGTGGCCCAGTTCATGATCGCCGGCGCGACCTGCCCGAGGGCAAGCTGCTTGTCTGCAGCACCAATATCCACCGCGGCCTTGGGCATGCCATACACCACCGAAGAGGCCTCGTCTTGCGCAACCGTCTTCGCGCCGGCCTTGCGCATCGCTAGAAGGCCCCGAGCACCGTCGTCACCCATACCAGTCAACAGTACACCGAGCGCGTTCCGGCCCGCCGCCACCGCCACCGACTGGAAGAGCACGTCGACGGAGGGCCGATGACGCCGCACCGGCGCAGCATCGTGGAGCCGCAGCTTGAAGAGCGCGCCCGAACGCACAAGCTCCATATGTTGATTACCCGGCGCAATCACCATGGTACCCGGCGCCAAGATGTCACCGTGCTCCCCTTCCTTGACTCGCATGGCCCCGAGCTCATCGAGTCGTTGGGCGAAGCTGCGGGTAAACTCCTCCGGCATGTGCTGCACGACCACCGTCGCCGGAGCCCCCGCCGGCAGCCCCATCAGCACATCCTCAAGGGCCCGGGTTCCACCAGTGGATGCGCCAATCGCAACCACCTGGTGAGACGCGTCGAAGTGGGCGAGTTTGGCGGGCTGCTGAACGCTCGTGGACGCCGCACGGCGCTGGACCCGGGCGTGGCGAGCCGACTTGATCTTTTCGATCAGCTCAACGCCAACCTCTTCCAAGGTGTGCGCGCCACGGGGCTTTGACACCACGTCAACCGCGCCTGCCGAGAGCGCCTCGAGCATGATCTTGCTGTTGTCTCTGGTCAGCGATGACACGACCAGTACGGGCATCGGCTTGGCGCTCATTAGCTTGCGCAGAAAGGTGATCCCGTCCATGCGCGGCATCTCGAGGTCCAACAGGACCACGTCTGGCTGCAGTTGCACGATCTTGTCGCGGCCCACAAACGGGTCGGGGGCCGTGCCCACCACCTCGATTTCTGGGTCCCGGGAGAGGATCCGTGTGAGAACCGATCGGACCACCGCGGAGTCGTCGATGGCCAGCACGCGAATAGTCATGCGCCACCCTTCCGATAGACCGACGGTCGGACCATCTTGAGTCCCCCCTGCATGCCCACGAGACTCTCACTGTGTCCTACCACCAGATATCCTTCGGGCTTCAGCAGGCGCTCGAACTCCTCGACCAACCTGCGCCGAAGCGCATCCTCGAAATAGATCATCACATTGCGGCAGAAGACCACGTCGAGCGGCCCCTTCAGAGGGGTCGGAAGCTTGCTAAGGTTGGTTTGTCTGAAGACAACCATGTCTCGAACAGCTGGCGTGACTTCGTACTCATCCGGCGCCAGCCGCTTGAAATAGCGGTCTCGCAGAAGCACAGGCACGGGCTCGATGGACTTCTTGGCATAGCGCGCCCGCATGGCCTTGCGAAGAATCTCTGTCGAGATATCGGTCCCGAGAATTTTGACGTCGCACCCGCGCACGCCCACGTCGTGCAGCGTGATTCCCATCGAATAGGGTTCTTCTCCGCTAGAAGACGCAGCACACCAGATTCGGAAGCGGGTTTGGCCCTTTCCGCGCCACTCGCCATACGCACACCGCAGCAGGTCGAAGTGGTCAGCCTCCCGAAAGAAAGAGGTCACGTTGGTAGAGATGGCGTCTAGCAGAAACGTCAGCTCCGCCCCGGTCCTGCAATCTCGCAGCCGCTGCAAGTACGCCCGGTACGTGGGGATCCCCAACCGCCGCATGCGCTTGCCGAGGCGCGCCGCCACCAGTGTCCGCTTGTCGCCCTTGAGCGATATGCCACTTTGCTCGAAGACGATCCGACGGATGGCGACGAACGTTGCCTCGTCTAGCTCCTGCTGGATCTCTCGTCCTGCTGCCGCCATCCGTCACACCACCCCTTCAGAAGTCCCGAGTATCGCTTTCCGAAAGCGGGATGACGTCCTCCGGCCGGAGCCCTCCACCCGCCGCCGAGGAACGACCGTGACCGTTGCTGGTGGCCTCACTGCGGACGACAGACAGGGTGGGTGCGGCAGCCCGCGGCGCCTCGTCGAACATCGCCTCCCCACCGGCGGCCATGCCGCCCACCGAGCGGCTGACCTTGAAGCGTCCGACCATCGTCGACAACTGTCCGGCCTGCGCCGCCAGCTCTTCGGCAGCGCTAGCGGATTGCTCGGAATTCGCCGCGTTCTGCTGAGTCACCTTGTTGATCTGACCGATCGCTTGGTTGATCTGACCTATGCCCTTGGCCTGCTCGTTAGACGCCGCCGCGATTTCGGCCACGATGTCGTTCACCTTGGTCGAACCGGTCACGATCTCGTCGAGTTGCTGAGCCACCTCCTCGCTGAGTCGCACACCCGAGTCGGCGTTCTTGACCGAGCCCTCGATCAGCTCGGCGGTATTCTTGGCGGCCTCCGCGCTGCGCTGAGCAAGGCTCCGAACCTCCTCCGCAACTACAGCAAAGCCCTTTCCGGCATCCCCCGCCCGAGCAGCCTCGACCGCCGCATTCAGTGCCAGGAGGTTGGTCTGGAACGCGATCTCGTCGATCGTCTTGACGATCTTGGCCGTCTGGTCGGACGAGCCCTTGATGCGCGCAATCGCATCCGAAAGGTTGTCCATCGACTTCTTGCCACCAAGGGCCCCCCCGCGAGCAGCGTCCGCGAGGCCCTTGGCTTCGTTGGCGTTACTCGCGTTCTGCTCGGTCATCGAGCTGACCTCCTCGATCGTACTGGACACCTGCTCGAGCGAGCTCGCCTGCTCGTTGGTGGCCTGCGACAGGCTCTGGCTTCCTGAGCTTATCTGGGTGCTCGCGGCCTTGACCTGGTCGGCGGTCTGGCCGACCCCGACGAGCGCGGTCTCCAGCACATCCGCCATTTGGTTGATGTTATTCTTCATGACCGCGTTGTCACCCTGATACTCACCCGTCATGCGCGCGGTCAGGTCCTGGCCAGATAGCCTCGCGATGACGCGACCTGCCTCCTGAACGGGCGTGACCAGCGCATCGATGACCTCGTTGATGCCTTCCATCATCGGGCGGTAGACGTCGTTGAGCCGGCTCGTCTCGCCACGCTCCGACAGCTGACCGGCCTTGCAGGCATCGATGACCTTGTTGACCTCGTTGCGATAGGTTGCGCGGTCGTTGTTGTCGACCCACTCGACGGCGTTGCCGATGTGCTTGCCGTTCGCATCATAGAGCGACGTCAAGTTCAGCCCGAACTCCAGCCCTCCGACGCTGACCTCTGTCTCCAGCGGATGACGGTTGAAGTCCGTCATCAGACCTGCCTGGTGGGATGGGTTGCGATGGAAGTCATCGATGCTGGTACCGACGAGCTTGTCCACCGAAAAGCCCGGAAATACCGACCGAAGTTCGGCCTCGTACTTGCTCAGCATGGCTCGCAGCTTGGGGTTGAAGTAGGTGATGATACGGTCCGTATCGCACACCATGACGGAGGTACCCGAGCCCTCGATCTGCGAGCTCATGCGCGCTGCGTCCACCGCCTTCTGCCGCGCATCAGACACGTCCTGCCATTCGAGGCACGCACCGATGTGCTCTCCGCGCGCGTCGCGCATCGCAGACACCTTCAGTTCGAATGTGAGATCCTCGACCTTGATATCGGCGGTGTATGGAAGATTGCGGGCGTCGCCAAGAATTCGCGCTTGATGATCCGGGTTCTTGTGGAACCGGTCGATGCAGCCCCCCAGGACGGCCTCCGGGTCGAAGCCTGGGAACGCTCGGGAAAAGGTCTCGCGGTTCTTGCGGAGCAGCTCCATGGTTGCCGGATTGGCGTACGTGATCACTCGGTCCAGGTCGACCATCATCATGGGCGTGCCCGATCCGTCGATGGCCGATTGGAGCCGGACTGCCTGATCCTCCTGGGCGCGCTCCGCCGTCGCGTCCTGCCATTCGAGTGTTGCTCCGATGTGGTTGCCAGCAGCGTCGCGCGTAGCCGAAATGTTTAACTCAAAAGTTAGTTCCCCAACGCGAATGTCCGCCTTGTGCGGAAGGTTGTTCGGGTCAGCGAGTAGCCGTGCCTGGTGCTCGGGGCGCTTGTGGAACTGGTCGATGCAGCTACCCACGACCCTCGAAGCGTCGAAGCCGGGAAAGGCCGTCTTGAACGTTTCGAGATGTGCGGAGAGCAAGGCCTCAGTCGCCGGATTGGCGTAGGTAATCACCCGGTCCAGGTCGATCATCATCATTGGGGTCGCGGACCCTTCGATCGCGCCCTTCCAGGCCGACTCCTGCTCCCCTGAGTCAGCCAGGGTTGCCACCGCAGCCACATCGCCACCCGCGGCCACCGCCGTCACGCTCAGCGTCGCCGTAACCTCTTCCCCATCGGTGCGATAGAACGTGAGCTGCTCCTCGATGGAGCCATCCCCGTCCAAGGCGTCATCGATCGGCGTTGGCGTCCTCTTGTCGTAGAAAGCACGCCAGGCGAGCTTGCCGACGACATCCTCCGCGGCCCGACCGGTGGCTTGGGCGGCTCGCTCATTCCAATACACGATCTTGCCGCTCGCATCGACGGCGAAGGCAGCAACCGGAAGGTGCTCCACAACGGTCGTCTGCACGTTTTGCTTCTTCTTTCGCTGTGCCATTGGTTTCTCCCGGTAATCCTCAGCTTTCGACGTCGTTCGCCTGGTTCACGATGGACTGCATGTCGACGGTCGCCACACTCGATAGGACCGCATCAATATTGAGGAGGATCTTTACGCCCCCCTTGGCCTTCGCCATGCCCTGGATGAAATCGGCTTCAAGCCCCGCATTGATCGAGGCCACCACTTCGATGTCAGCCTCGTCGATGTGGAGGACCTCAGAGACCGCGTCCACCAGAATGCTCATCTGAATCGCTTGGTCGCCCTTCAGCACGTCCACGACGATGATGCATTTGCGGTCGTGATCCTCAGTGCGCTCCATGCCAAACTTGCACCGCAGGTCCACAACCGGAATCACTTTTCCTCGGAGGTTCATGACACCGCGCACGTACGGCGGCGTGAGTGGAACCGACGTGATGTCCATCAGCGCGATGATCTCGCGGACACGCAGAAGCTCGAGCCCGTACTCTTCCTGGCCGAGCTCGAACGTAAGGTACTTTCCACCCTTCTTTTCTGCCGCGCCCACCTCTTTTGCGGCTGCGCTCACCGATGTCTGTTCCATGGTTTCCTCGCGTTCTACGATGTGTCGGCTAGCCGACCTCTCGCGGGGGCTCGCTGAGCCCCGCCTGACGTCTTCTAACGATGCCACCGATGTCGAGCACAAGACCCACTCGCCCGTCCGGCATAATTGCGCAGCCGGCGATGCCGGGGACGTCTCCAAGGCCTTCACCCAGACTCTTGATGACGACCTGCTGCTGTCCCAACAGCTCGTCGACCAACATGGCGACCTGCCCGTGGTCGACTTCGACAACGATCGCCATCGGGTCGCGGTCGCGATTCAGCTCGATCTCGAAGAGTTCATCCGGTCGCGCCACGGGCACCAGATGGTCGCCGAGCCTCAGAACCTCTCCGCGCCCGAGAACCGTACAGATATTGGTGGAGCCTGGCTGGACCAATCGAACCACCGAGAGCGTCGGCACAACGAAGCGATCCTCTCCGACCCGCATGACCATGCCGTCAATGACAGCGAGGGTCAGCGGCAGCTGCATGGAGAAACAGGTACCGCGGCCGAGCTCCGACTCTACTTCGAGGCTACCGTTCATCGCCTCGATCTGCTGGCGGACAACGTCCATCCCAACGCCGCGACCGGAAATGGAGGTAATCTGTTCCGCAGTGGAAAAGCCCGGCTCGCAAATAAGCCGAATGATGTCCCTCTTTCCGAGGATCTCCCCCGGTCGTATTAGACCCCGCTCTTCCGCACGTGAGAGAATCTTTTCCGGGTCGAGGCCGCGGCCGTCGTCCTCCACCTCGATGTAGATGCTTCCTCCCCGATGAAGCGCCCGGAGCGTGACATTGCCGACGGGTGGCTTGCCGGCTGCGACGCGCGCTTCAGGGTTCGGTTCTAGGCCGTGATCGATCGCGTTGCGCACCATGTGCACAAGGGGGTCCCCGATCCGGTCGACCAGAGTCTTGTCGAGCTCGGCCTCCTCTCCGTGAACTTCAAACGACACACGTTTCCCCGACTTCCGTGCAACGTCCCGGGCCAACCTAGCCATCTTGCGGAAGGTCGACCGAACCGGGATCATGCGCAGAGAACCGGCGAGTTCGTGAAGCTCCCGGGTGATCTTATCCATACGACCCAGGTGGCGCACGAGACTCGATGCTGCTGAAAGCTCCCCCACACCGCGTGTCACCATGCTTTCGGTGATCACCAGTTCGCCGACCATGTCCACGAGTCGGTCCAGACGCTCCGCGTCCACCCGGATGGTTTCCCGCTTTGCGCGGCTGCCACCGGCCTGGCCGGTATTCGTACGGGGCTCATCGGGTCCAGGGACCTTCGCGAAGCCCAGCTCTACACCGGGAGCGTCGCTGCCGAGGTCTGCGCTCGGCTCGCTGTCCGTTGGGTCGTCGCTGGGGCGCGGGATCGCCTCCGGCACTGGCGGCCCCCCTGCGACACTCGCGGGACCCCGCGTCTCTGACCAAAGAGTTTTGATCCGTTCAATCAACTGCGGCGCCGCAATCCCCCGGGGGGCTTCGCCCGCTTCGAATGCCGTCTTGATCGCCTCCATCGACCGTTGAAGGCAGTCGGCGGCTTCGAAGATCAGGTCCGATGCGCCGGCGGGGAGCCGGTCGCGCTCGTCGCGGGCAAGTGCGAGCAGATCCTCGGCCGCGTGCGCCAAGCGTTCGACCTCCGGAAAGGCCAAGAATCCGGCGAGTCCCTTGATGGTATGAAAGCCGCGAAACAGGGCCCCCAGGGCGGCCTTGTCGGTCGGATCGGTCTCCAATGCGAGCAGATGCCCTTCGGCCTCGCTCAGGTGTTCATTGGCCTCTATGACGAACTCGGCCAGTATTTCCGGGTCCCGCAGCTCGTCTTCTTCCGACTCCTCCTCTCGGAGCGACAGGTTCGCCGCCGCCATCGCGGCGTCCACCAGTGGAACAGGTGCCGGCCGCTCAGATTCGGGAGCATTGGGCTCGACCGCAGCCGGGACCTCGGGAACTCCTTGCAGCGTTGGGTCCGAGTGGTCTGAACCCATCGCGACGGTCTCAGACGCCTGGGGCGGCTGGTCCTCGGCATACGCCGTGGCAAGAGCCGCCGCGTACTCACCCAGCTGCTCCTTCATCTCCGCCAGGTCCTCAGCTTCGCGGGCACGCTTCAGCAGCTCGAGACCCTCCTCACCGCAGGCGACCAGGTCGTCGTCGGCGGCAGCGCAGCCGAAGTCCAGTAGCGTCTTGAACAGGGCCTCTAAGGAGTCGAAATCAGCGCGTGATAGGGAATCCGCCGTCACAACGGCGGTGATCCTCTGAATCAGACTGGCGACCCCCTCCACGCCGTCCCCCCTTAGCTACTCAGCGCCCGACGCCTTGGAGTGTTCTTCAAGGGCGGGCTGCGTACGGACCCAGGCTTCGATGTCTTCCAGGTGAAAGCGCCAGCGGTTGGCGATCTTGCGCCCCGGAAGAACGCCTTCTTGAGCAAGGCGATAGACCACACGTCGACCCAGGCGCAGGTAGCGCGCAACCTCGTCAACGGTCATGATCTGATCCGACACCTGGTGCTCTCCCCTTCCCGAACAGACCCGCAGCGGTAGATTTCACGGCGGTCTGGATCCCATCGACGGCGGGCGAACAAAACTTGACGCCTGGCGCCCATGTCCCGGGACTGTCAAGTCGAGGCTCCCGCAGACCGATATCAAACTGAGGAGACAGCGATGACCGAAGCACAGCAAAGCGACATCGACCTACCGGCAGTCGACACCGACGTACTTGTGAGGCTGCAGGAGCAAACAGGAGACGAGGACGGCGAGCTGTTGCAGGAGTTGGTCGACGTCTTCCTGGAAGATGCGACCGAGACTTGTACTCGTCTGAAAGAAATGTCCGCTGCGGGACCCTCGGACGCCATTGCGCGGGAAGCCCACCGCCTGAAGTCGGGCGCCGCGAATCTCGGGGCAGCTCAGATGACATTGCTATGCAAGAACCTAGAGCTCGTCGGTGCGAGCGGCACGATGGAAGAGATCAACACCTTGATCGCGCGCCTGACAGAGCAGCTACCGGGAGTCGAGCGCGGGCTACGAGCCTATCTGGACAGCGAAGTTCGCACGGCCGCGGTGATCTAGCGGGTCTGGAGTTCCAATTTCTCGAGTGGGCCTCGGGCCCACTGGGCACGCGCCCTTGCCCGCCCTTCCCTGGGTGAAACCTAGCGAGGCTCGGCCGCGTCCAACGCGTGTGATCCAGGCGCCAACGGAAACCACTGTCGCTGGCAGCTCATCCCAGGAGCGCGCCAGCGCGACTTAGCGACCTTGTCCAGACGCATCCCAAACAGGGTAACGCGAGCAAACTTGCTTCAAGCGTCCACAAAACGCTGACTCAAGGTCGCTAGCTACCCATCCTTGGCGAGCACGACGATCGAGACTGGGATGCCGTCCAGCTGCGCTTCGAGGACCCGCTGCTGAACGCCGCCGATGTCCTCCACCGAACCCTCGATGAAGACAGGAAGACCGATCTTGAGTGAAGGGTCGACCTTCCGCATGGCAACCTTCATCTGCCCGACCATGCAGTTGGTAAGCTCGCCAATGGCATCCATGATGCAGTCCCTATCGGTCTCCTCATCATCCTCCATCTGCAGGATGATACGCGCGAGCGATTCCTGATCCGGGGGTGAAGCCATCACGCCGAGCTGCATCGATGCTTGCTGGCCCACGAGTGGCACAAAAGCCCCGCCCAGGCCATCCGGGATTTCGCTTCCACCACCGCCAACCTCGCAGGACCCGAACCCCATCGTGGTCGCAACATTCTTGGCGCTCGTACAAGCTACCTTAGTCCATTCACCGATCACCAAAGCCTCCAAGCACTCCTAGCCGTACGATCACCGACCAAGAATCACAACCGTGCCACCGATGTTGCACTTTAGGTCTGACCTGACCCGCGGTTTCTTCATCCAAGGGTTGGCCTCGAAGTCCATGACCTCCAGGCCACCCGCTCGGACGTGGGGGTTGCCGCTCACCTTATTGACAGCCGAGGTGAGCGTATTGAGCACCTCGCCAGCAGCATCCAGTATGTCCTCCGACGGCGATTGCCCCTCTACCTGGGAGTCGAGCTCCTCTGCCGGCTCCATCAGCATCCCGCCCGCGAGTCGAATCGTCGCCTCGAGATCCATGAGCAACGCGCCGACGACTTCGCCACTGTCGTTCTTGAGTACCGCCAGGTGACCCTGCCCACGCTCTTCAAAATCCCACTCCGTCGCGTCGACCGGCGTCAGGCTCACGTCGTCACCAGCCAGCCCCTTCACCAGGTCCATGACCGCGTCCAGTTGCGGAACCTTGAGCGCCGCGAAGTCGGGTTCGGGCTCCTGTTCCGCCTCCGGTTCAACCGACGACGCTTGGGGCTCCTCCCCGGTGGCCGCCATCTCATCAGCCGCTTCATGGTCTGCAGACGCAGGGGGCATTTCCATGGCCGCGTTGGCCAGCTCTTCCGATAACAGTGCGACGGTCCGCTCCAGGTGCTGGATCCGCTGCTGCATGGCATCCCACTCTTGTCGGGCGCTGCCTTCCAGCATTCCTGCACTTGCCGACCCGACTGCGGACTGGCTCTGCTGCGCTGGCAGGGACTCGAGCTCAGGAACGGGAACCCAGCCTCCACCCCGTAGCTCAAAGCGCGCCTCGAGACCGCCAGCCGCCTGCTCGAACACCGCCCTGGTCGCACCCGCCAGGGGTCCCTGGTGCAGCTGCAAGTGCTGCATGATCGCGTCCACCCCCGTGACCTTCTGGCGCTTCGGTCGGAACGTGTTGCGCGTAACCCGAATCAGCTCTTCCACCTCAAGCGACCACACACCATCGCTCTGCTGGAGCGCGACGGGCCGGCTTCGGTCGATCGAGTAGGACATGTATTCTCAACAGGACACGGGGGACGGCGCCCTTAGCTTTCCAAACGACGGCTTGCACCTGAATCGTTAGAGTCGCTCAGCGGCCCCTACAGACGCGCGCATCAAGAGCTGGGGAAACGCCGTGGCGCTCTTCCTAGATACTCAAGAACGGCGGGGACACGACCGATTGCATGAACACCGGGAGGAGAGATGGCCAGCACCGCCGCCGCGAACGCAAGTGTTGTCGAGGAATTTCACAAACTTGCGATCGACCACCTTCAAGCCGCCGCAATCGCCCTGTTCTCTGATTACGGAAAGGACCTACAGGTCAGCGAAAGTACGAAAGAGGAGAAGCGACGTCTTAGCTTGTCCCTGGGCGCTGCCATCGGGTTCACCAGCGAGCACGTTCGTGGGGTGCTAGCCATCGCTGTCGATGAGCGCCTGGCCAAGGACATGAACCCCCTGTCCACGGATGACAGCGGCGCCGAGAATAGCAAGGCGAACTCCACAGACTGGATCGGCGAACTCGCCAACCAGTTGCTCGGTCGCCTAAAGAACAAGCTGCTCGCGAACGGCGTCGAACTCGCGCTCAGCACTCCGGTCGTGGTGCAGGGCACGCACCTGCGCCTTGGGGCGGTGCACCGCCGTGCGACCCGACTCTTGTTTACCGACGCGGAAAACCAAGCCCACGTCTGGTGGGACGCTGAAGTGGACAGCGATCTTGTGATTAGTGAAAGCACCGAAGAGCCCCAATCCGAGGGCGAAATGGTGCTTTTCTAGCAGCGACTGGGAGAGAGTACATGGCAAACAAGAAGGTTCTGGTAGTTGACGATTCTGCAACCGTGCGACAGCAGGTCGCGCTCGCCTTGTCCCCAGCGGGATTTGATGTGGTTGAGGCGGTGGATGGGGTCCAGGGCCTCAAGCTCATCGAGACCACCGAAGAGCTGCGCCTGGTCATCTGCGACGTCAACATGCCACACAAGAACGGCATTGAGATGCTGTCTGAGGCCAAAGCCGATGGCAAGAACGCAGACCTGCCGATCGTCATGCTGACGACCGAAGGCCAACCCGCCCTGATCAAGAAGGCCAAGGAAGCAGGCGCATGCGGATGGATTGTCAAACCGTTCAAGGCCGATCGCCTGGTGGCCGCCGCGCAGAAGCTCACTGCCTAAGCCGGAGCAGACGCGGGCATGTCGTTGGACGACAATCTCAAGCACACCATCCAGGCTGCTTTGGCACGGGTCAACGAGGCCGTGGAGATCTCCGAACGCGAAACGCTGGCCCTCGGACAAGCTGTGGGAACCATCATGGAGGTCTCCAAACGCCAGCGCGCCAATCTAGAGGAGTCTCTGAAGCAGTTTTCAGAGGGGTCTGGCGGTAGCGTGCGCCAGGTGGCGGCCGCCCAGTCCGAGGCAACCGCGGCTTACCTCGAGGAGATCTCCTCGCTAATCGATGAGCAGTTGGAGGTGGCGCGCCTGGCGGCTCTGCAGTGCGAACAAATCTCCAAGGCAGGCGACACCATCGAGCAAGCCACGATCGAGGCCCGCATCCTGTCCCTCAACGCGCGCATCACTGCAGCCCAAAGCAACAGCGATAGCGCAGCCTTCGCCGCCATCGCCTCCGAGATGCAGGCGCTCAGTCAAACGGTGGGACAAGCCAACGCCCTGGTCGGCGAGCTCGCCACCAAGCTCAACCGCCAACTGCCCCAGATCGCCCAGCAGGCGGCAGCCATGCGTGCGGAAAACCAGAGCTTCTCCGGTATCCTGCATGAGCACATCGAGCGCGTAGAACAGACAACCAGCCACCTGGAAGGTGCCCTTCGCACCACCATTTCGAGCGGCTCCAACCACTACGCCGAGATCATTAGCGCCTCCCAGCGCTCCCTTTCCCATCTGCAATACCAGGACCCCATGGTCCAGCGCCTGCGGCGGGCTTGTTTGGATCTGCGATTGATCGTCGAAAGCGCCGGCGATGCGGGCGCCGACGCGACGGCCCCCGTGACCGCGGAGACCCCCCCCGTGGAAGATCCCGGGGAGCAGGCAGAAGATGCCGGCGAGGTACTCCTGTTCTAGC
>JAPPOR010000675.1 GCA_028817905.1 Myxococcales bacterium | reverse complement strand
GGACCTGGCCCGGGAGCGCGGCTCTGCGGGCGTCCTGCTCACCTCCCTGGAAGGGTACCGAGTGGACAGCGGCCACCCACTGTCGCAGGCGGACCAGCTCGAATACAATCTGTGGCTGGCACAACAGGCCCAACAACGCCAGCTGAGCGCGGGTATCTCCGGCGATTGGGCCCAGGCCGAGGCGCTCGCCGAAGCCTATGGCTTCGCCATTCACGTGGACTGCATCGCATCGGGACGTTGCCAAGAGCTGCAGCCCTACGTCGACCGCGGGCGCGCTGTGTTCGATCTGGAAACGGACGGAAATCTGGACATTCTGTGCCCCGAGGCGGAGCGTCTGTCGCTCCCCATCACCCTGAAGCGCCCGAATTTCGACTCCTTCATGGCGGTGTGTCCGTGACCAAGATTCGGACCCCCCTGCCACTGAGGTCCATGACCATGGCCGAACGACGGCAAACCCGGCCCAAGACCGCAGGCCACCTGCGCGCCGTGCCAGGTGGCAACCCAAGGCCTCCTGACGACGAGCGCGAACGCGCCGAGGCGGACCCAGACGACCGTACGCCTCTGACCGCACCCATGCCCCTGAGCGAGGCCTACCGGCGCTATGCACCCTATGTAGCGGCCATCGCCCTTCGCATCCTGGGTCACGACGACGAGCTGGACGACCTCGTGCAAGACGTATTCCTGGATGCCACCCGCGGCATCGCGGGCTTGCGCGAACCCAATGCGATCAAGGGCTGGCTGGCGCGCATCGCGGTCCGCTCAGCGGTGCGACGACTTCGCAAACGACGCTTGTTGCGCGCCCTGCTCTTGGACCACGAACCAGAGCACTGCGAGCGGTTGCTTGCCCCTGGGGCCAACCCGGAGGAACGCGCCCTGCTCGATCGGGTGTACCGGACGCTTTCAAAGCTCGCAGCAGAGGACCGGGTCGCCTGGGTCCTGCGCCATGTGCAGGGCGAGACGCTCGAGGCGGCAGCCACGCTGCTCGGCTGCTCTGTCTCCACCTACCAACGCCGCCTCCGCCGCGCATCGGAGTATCTCGCTCGGGAGCTTCCCGATGCCTGAGCCTGCCCCGGAACTTCGCGCACTGCTCGCTAGGACGCGAGCGGACTGGGATGAAGCGCGTACGGAGCGCACCCTCAGGGGCCTGCCCGGTCGGCGTGGTCGTCGAACGCGTCGACGACTGGGGGCTGGGCTGACAGCTGTCGCCATCGTGACCGGGGCGGCCCTGCTGACGGACCGCAATGCCGATACGGGGCCGCGGGCCACCGTCCTGGACACACTGGCGGTAGAGGGTCGCAGCAGGGACCCGGGCGCACAGGGCGCCGAGCGAGTCCTCCACCTGCGGGATGGATCACGTGTGGTCATGCTCGAACCCGATACCGAGGTTTTCGTGGACGAGAGCGCCGACGCGCGTGTTCGGCTACGGCTCTTGGGAGGGCGGGCGCGCTTTGATGTGGCCGAGCAACCGGCAGACGAGTTTCAGGTACGGGTGGGCGACATCACGGTTGCGGTGCTGGGGACCGTGTTCGAGGTCGAACGGGTGGCGAACCGGGCTCGCGTCCTGGTGAAACGCGGACGCGTCGCCGTTCGATGGCCTGGCGGCTCCCGTACCCTGTCCGCACAAGAAGGTGGCATGTTCCCACCGGGCGGAGCCGGCAACGAGAGGGGCGCAGGGGGTGTGGAACGCCTGGCTGACAGCCGTCGAAGCGGGAACTCGAAGCCGGGAGCCCGACGGGCACACGACCCCGTCCACGACTGGCGCGAGCATGCCGAGCGCGGCGACTTCCCGCGCGCCTATGCGCTGCTCCAACACCCCAACACGCGTGTCGGCAAGAGCGTCTCGGAGCTGATGCTTGCTGCCGATGCGGCGCGCCTATCGGGCCACCCTAGCCAGGCGGTCCCGTTCCTGCAGCGCGTGATGGAATCACACCCCGACGATGCACGTGCGCCCCTGGCCGCGTTCACCCTCGGCAGTGTGCTGATGCACGAACTGGGACAGCCTCGAGAAGCGGCTGCAGCCTACGGTCAGGCGCATCGCACCACCCGCAGCAAGGCGTTGGCCCAGGACGCGCTTGCGCGCCAGGTCGAGGCCGCTTCGCGCGCCGGAGATTCGCCGCTCGCGCGCAGGCTCGCGCGGCGGTATCTGCGAGAATACCCGAAGGGTCGGCGAATCAATGCGGTGCGTAGATTCGGCGATCTGTGATGCTTGTGGCGCCCCGGCCCGCGGAGTCGATCGGTTGAGGACTGCAACTGGCGATGCCCACAGTGCTCGCATGGGCGCTGGTACGGCCCTTCGTATGGCCGCTCGCTTAATGTGGCGCCTCGCCGCCCTGCCGACGACCCTGCTGCCCCTGTCTGCGGACGCCCTGGCGCAGACGCCCGCCCCCGCGAACACGGCCGTTCCGATCACCCTGACCAGCACGGACTGTGCACCTCCAATGCCCCAGCGCATCCGAGAGTTGGTGTCCATAGAACTTCTTGGCCGGCCCGTCGTCGCACCCGACGATAGCGTCCCGGACGCCCCGAAGACGAACGCGACGCGAGCCGTCGTCGACTGCCACCACGAACGAGTGCGTCTCCGGGTCGAAGACCCCACGCGGCGACAACCGCTTGAGCTCTCACTCGATCTGGCAGACACGCCCGCGTCCGCTAGGGCGCGGCTGACCGCGCTAGCGCTTTCCGAGTTGATCGCGACGGCACGGTTGGAACGGGCGACACCCCACACCCCGGCCGGGGTGTCCAAGCGCCCAGTACCGAGTGCGCAACCCGAGCCCGACGAGCCCGGCACCGAACCACGTGGCGCGTTTGTCGCCTGGGTCGCAGGTGGACTCGGGCTCGCCGGACAACCACAGCTTGTGGCCCCCACAGCCCAGGCAGGCGTCCGCTGGGCACCGGGTCACTACGGTCTGGTCGCCGTGCTCGAAGGCCAGCTGGGGCAACGCACGTTGGCCGTCGCCGACGTGAGCCTCCATAGTCTCGGACTGTCTGTCTCGGCAGTCGCGGTCACGTCCCTGGCCGCGCTGGAGCTGTCGGCCGGTCCAGGCATGCGCGCGGGTTGGACCTCCCTGCGGGGCCGCCCGACGATGGCATCCGATCGGCTAGCGGGTCAGCGCCTGGGGGGGCTGTGGCTCGCGCCGATCATCCACGGGGCCCTCCATGTACCCCTTGTGCTTCGGTTTGTCCTCCGCGTCTCGCTCGAAGCCGGCTGGACGGTCAAGGCGGTTGTCGGTCGCGACGCCGATGGTCAACGTCTCTTTGCCCTGGCTGGGCTACGGGCGACAGCCACGGCCGGGCTCGGTGCTCGATGGTAGAGGACACCAAGCGGTGAGATGTCAGCAAGGTTCACCGGTGGGCGCGGATGCCCACAGGGGGACACATCGCGAACCGACGCTTCCGCAGGGTACGCTTGTCACCATTGATGCAGAGCGGTCTTGCGACTCAGGATGCGGAGGATTGGCGCGCCCGCCAGATCGGGTTCTTGCTCCCTGACGACCTGCCGCGCCACTTCTGCCCAAGCCAACCCGAGTTCAGCCATGCCGCGGCCGCCTTCTTGGCGGCCCTGCCCTCGCTGGAGCCGTACTTCATCCGAACCGTTCAAGAGGCAGCAGCGAGCATCGATGATCCGGAGCTACTGCGGCAGATCAAGATGTTCAACGTCCAGGAGGCGCGCCACGCTCGCGAGCACCGCGCCATGAACGCGTGGCTCGCGCGGCACTATCCAGAGCTGCCCCGACTCGAGAGGGTCATCGCGGAGCGGCTCGATCGCAGCCTGAAACACGATTCCCTCGCCTACCGGCTCGCCTACACATCAGGATATGAAGCCATCACCTACCATTTGATCGGCTTCATGATGGAGCAGCGTGCGACCTGGCTCGCGGACGCGGAACCGCACGTATTCGCCTTGCTGTGTTGGCACGGTGCGGAAGAGGTCGAACACAAGAGCGTCGCGTTCGATGTCTTTCAGCGCGTCTGTGGCAACTACCGGTTACGCGCTCGCGGCCTCGCCGACGCGCTTGTGACCACCGTCAAGGACCTCCGGGGTATGATGCGCTACATGCTCACCGTCGACGGACGCTGGCATCAGCCCGACTGCCGTCGAGCGGTGCGGAGCTTGCGACTTTCCTTCGCACGCGGCCTGCTGCCGCGTCTTCTGGTCTACCTACGACCCAGCTACCACCCATCGCAATACCCTGACCCGCCCGAGCTGCAGTGGTGGATTGACCGCTACGCGGCGGGTGACGACCTGCGCAGCGTTTCGCCGACGATGCTGGATGGCGCCCGGGCCCGGTCCACCTCAACCTCGAGATAGCCCGTCAGTAATGGCCTGCAGCAACGTGAACTCTATGGGCTGTGACCCGTCCTCATCGCGCGCCACTGCCAAGCCGATCAGCTCGCCACGAGCGTCGCCTCCGTACAGCAAGTGCCAGCAGTAGTCGGGGTCGTCGGTCGAAATGGCGGTCGAGACGGCCAACGTACCCTGGGTCGCTCCCATGTAGGTCTCGCTGTCTTCACGTAGCCTGCTCGCCAGGACCGCTGCCTGCTGCTCTAGGGTTGCCGCGGGCGGGCCCTCACTGGAGGCCACCAGGCGTGGCGTACTACCCTCCACCAGAAACAGGTGCCCCTCGCGACAGCGGCTGCTCTCCAGCAGCAACTGCAGCGCGCGGGTGTGGCGAGCGTCCGCGGTGCTGCACTTGGACAGCTCGAGGCTGACGCTCTCCGCTGGCGAACGTACCACCGAAAACCCGCCCACCCCGCGCGCGGGCAACCCTAGCGTCTGGGCACCGCGTCGACCGAGCTTCTCCGCCCGTGCAATCAAACTTGGCACACGCGTGGGGCGATACAGGGCCTCGACCGCAGCCGCGTGCTCCATAAACGCCTCACTGTCTTCACTCAGGACAGCCACCTGCGCCAGCGCTTCCCGGATCGCACCCAACGTCACGGGGTTCTCGAAGGATTGGTGCTCAGCGAGCAGATCCATCAGCTCGGCCTCCGCCTCGACGAGGTCACCAAGGCCCGCCTTGGCCAGGGCACGCTGCACCTCCAGTCCAAGAAACATTCGAACGAAGCGCCGGTCCTCGGGCCGCACGTGCGCGAGACCATGCTCACATAACCGCAACGCCTCGGCGTGCAGACCCTCGCGATTGTATGCATCAGCGATGACAGCGAGCGAGCGTGACCAGCCCACATAGCTGCGTGGCTCCGTGCCGCACACGATGGGCTCCAGGACCGAGCGCGCCTTGTCGGGGCTGCCGCGCCACAACAGATAGCTGCCGTAGGCGGCGCGAGCGGTGCGGGCGAGCGCCGCCACCTCGTAGCGCGTGGCCAGCTGCTCGATCTGCTCGCTCGCGCGTTTGATGCGTACGAGATCCCCAAGGGGGCCGTAGATCACGCTTGACGTGAGCGGCAGCGTTACATCGACCTGCCAGGCCGCACCGGTCTGGATCGCGTGTATCTCCATCTTCCGCCTATAGTCCTCGGCGCGGTCCAGTTCGCCGCGTCCGGCGTGGTAGAGCATGCGAATCTGCTGGGCTGCGCGATCGTAGATGCGTAGTCCTAGCGACTCCAGCTCCTGAGCGCGCACTAGGGCCTCATCGCCATCGTGCCAGGTTTCTACGATACCGAGCGCAAACAACGCGCCTCCTCGGTACAGTTGTCGCACGTAGTCAGGAAGATCGGAAAACTGTGCCGGATCCGACAGGCGCTCGAGCAGCTTGATCCAGCCCGCATGCACCTCCGGCTGCTGCTCCTGCGTCATCTTCATGAGCAACGTGCAGTAGTCGGCGATCGCCGACAGCATGTGATCTGGACCGAGCCGTTTCAGCGGCTGCATGAACTCGGCCGCTCGACGCGTCGCCTCGGTGTCGAGGCACACCGTACCGGCACCCGCCTGCGTGGTGACGCAGTTGACCATCAGCACGAACACGTCGCTAAAGCTCGCCGGACGGCGCGCGCGCGGTGTGAGATAGAAGCGCAGCGCAGCGACCGCCAATCCGAGCCGTACCGCGATGTTGCCACCGAGCATCGGCTGCAGCCGGTCCGCCAGCGACAGCCCTGTCGCTCGGCGTAGCAGCCCGAATGCCTCCTCGGCGTAGCGGGTGGACAGCCGCCGATCCGAGTAGTAGCCCTCTGCCGCAAGGCGGGTCACGGTCGGTAGCAGCTCGTAGAGCGACCGCCTCTCTTGCAGGAATACCCGCCGCGCTTCCTCGAGCGCGGGCACAGCCGCCTGTAGACTTCCGGTGCCAATCTCGAACGCCAAGGCGGCACTGGCAAGCAGCTGCGCACCCCGCAGCTCCTGACCCGAACGCAGCATGTGCCACCCGGCCTCCACCCGCACCATGCGGTCATCGGCATAGGTCGTTCCTAGAAGCGCGTCCGCCATCACGCCGTGCAAGCGCGCCACACGCGCCGGCTCGTTTTCTGACAGCAGAAGCGAGCGCAAACCCTCCTGCCGGAAGCGGTAGCGATCACCTGCGATCGCAAGTACGTCGTTGCCCACCAGCTCGTCGAGAAGGGCGAACATGTCCGAAAGGCCGATCTCGTCCGACACCAGACGGCAGGTCGAGACCTCTAGCGGCGATCCATGTACTGAAAGCGCCTGCGCCAACGTGAGGGCGGCCGGCGATAGGTGCCGCAGACGTGCCTGCATCGCCTCGGTCATGCCGCGGGGCAAGCTCGCGAGCTGAGCGTCATCCGGCAGCACCCATGTACCCCCGGCGTAACTCACCGCACCGCTTCTTCGCAGTTCGCTAGCAAGCTCGAGGCAATGGGAGGCGATCCCGCCCGAGGTACGGTGCAACCACTCGCCCAACCGCATCACGTTGGGGACCTCTCCGAAGATCGCGCGCGCCAGGGCTCCCGTCTGTTCCGCGCTAAGTGCCAACAGCTCAATCGACTTCCCGTGTTCCAGCAGAAAGCGCACTCCAGAAGTGGCGGGCTCGGCCCCACTGAGCAGCGTTCCGACCACCATTAGGCTGGCGGACTTAGCCTCTGCCGCCAGCGCGGCCAGCAGGGCGGTGGATGCGTCATCGACGACATCCAGGTTGTCGACTGCGACCACCACGGGCCGCACCTTCGCGACGCTAGACAGCCAGCCCAAGCAAGCGCTTAGCACCTGGCCTCGCCACTCGCCAGGTGCCTCCGGCCTTTGGTGGTTGCCCTCGACCGAAAGCTTCCCGGCAAGCTGTGGCAAGAGCGAACCGAGCACGCTGGCGTGAGGTTTCGCAGCACGCAGCACATCGTCGGAAGCAGCATCGAGAAGCTTGGCCAGCAGCGCCACCGCGACGCTGTTCTCGCCGCGCTCCTGTTGTGCGTCTACCTGCAGCACAGTCGCCCCGGCCAGTTGCGCCTGCACGCATACCTCGCTCAGGGCGGCCGGCGATAGGTGCCGCAGACGTGCCTGCATCGCCTCGGTCATGCCGCGGGGCAAGCTCGCGAGCTGAGCGTCATCCGGCAGCACCCATGTACCCCCGGCGTAACTCACCGCACCGCTTCTTCGCAGTTCGCTAGCAAGCTCGAGGCAATGGGAGGCGATCCCGCCCGAGGTACGGTGCAACCACTCGCCCAACCGCATCACGTTGGGGACCTCTCCGAAGATCGCGCGCGCCAGGGCTCCCGTCTGTTCCGCGCTAAGTGCCAACAGCTCAATCGACTTCCCGTGTTCCAGCAGAAAGCGCACTCCAGAAGTGGCGGGCTCGGCCCCACTGAGCAGCGTTCCGACCACCATTAGGCTGGCGGACTTAGCCTCTGCCGCCAGCGCGGCCAGCAGGGCGGTGGATGCGTCATCGACGACATCCAGGTTGTCGACTGCGACCACCACGGGCCGCACCTTCGCGACGCTAGACAGCCAGCCCAAGCAAGCGCTTAGCACCTGGCCTCGCCACTCGCCAGGTGCCTCCGGCCTTTGGTGGTTGCCCTCGACCGAAAGCTTCCCGGCAAGCTGTGGCAAGAGCGAACCGAGCACGCTGGCGTGAGGTTTCGCAGCACGCAGCACATCGTCGGAAGCAGCATCGAGAAGCTTGGCCAGCAGCGCCACCGCGACGCTGTTCTCGCCGCGCTCCTGTTGTGCGTCTACCTGCAGCACAGTCGCCCCGGCCAGTTGCGCCTGCACGCATACCTCGCTCAGGAGCCGCGTGCGACCGGTGCCCGGAAGACCTCGAAACAGGAGCGCACTCCCCTCACCTTCCGTCGCCGCGCGCAGCATGTCCTGAGCGCGCTTCAACTGCTCCTTTCGCCCGATGAGTTCTGTGCTGAAGAAATAGCTGGCCTCGGCCTGAGGTTCGAGGTCAGATGCGAGTTCCCCGATCACACCCAGGCGATCGATCACCTCAGCCGCACTCTCAGGTCGCGCCAGCGGGTCGTGGTGTAGCAGCGACATGACCAGCGCGTCGAGCGCCGGTGGGATGTCTGAAGCGTACTGGGACGGTTGTGGGATCGCTTGGGTCCAGGCGTGGTTGAGCTCCGCGATCGACCGGACCGGATACGCGTGGCGTCCGGTAAGCACGAAGTACGCCGTCGCGCCCAACGAATAGAGGTCGGCCCGCTGATCGAGCGCGGCTCCCCGCACCACCTCGGGTGGAATGCATGGTGGGGTGCCGACCACCTGCGTCGGCACCCCAAACCCGGTCAGCGCACCGAAGTCCAGCAACTTGCAGCGGCCGTCGGCCGTCACCCGGGCATTGCGTGGGCTGACATCCCTGTGCACCAACCGTCGCGCCTGCAGCAGTGCCAGCGAAGAAGCCAGATCGCGCAGATGCGCACAGGCCTGCCGGTACGGCAGGGGCGCGAGCTTGCCCAGGTCCGTCCCCGACAGGAGCTCCATCGTGTAGTAGGCGGCACCATCGGCTACGCCATAGTCGTAGACCTCGATGATGCGCGGGTGGCGCAGGCTGCGCAGGGTCCGAAACTCCCGCTCAAAAAGCGCCAGCACGTTGCCGCGCTCCGAGCGCTCCAGAAGTCGCTTGAGGGCAACCTCCCGGCCGGTGACGAGGTCCACCGCCCGATGCACGACGCCCATGCCTCCACGTGCCAGTTCTCCCTTCAACTGGTAGCGGGTCGTCGCAGGCGCACGCGATCCGCCGCGCGAGAGGCGCGCGCCCTTGGCCACGGTATGCTCCATCGCGTTTCTACAATGGTATCGCGGTCGGTCTTCATGGCGGAAGGCGTGGGTGCGTGGGCGCCGTGACGGCAATGTGCATCCCCGGCATCACAACGGAGTACAGCGACCCGCATCTCAGGCAGAGCTCCCTGCAGCGCGCGCCCACATGATCACCCTCCGCCAGCGCGTCAGCTCCCCAGGAGAGGCCTGCC
>JAPPOR010000032.1 GCA_028817905.1 Myxococcales bacterium | reverse complement strand
GCGATCCCTTGGCGGCCTCGCCCTGGCAGTGGGATGACATCATCCCCTCCATGCCCTCCATCATCTTGCCCATCATCTTTTCCATCAGGCTCATGGCGCCCTCCAGCTGCTATACGCGTTTACACGCCACTGCAATGGCACACCGCTCGGTTCGGGCGGCTCTCGCGCCCGAGATTGTCGCAGGGCGAACCGCTTCGGTCTCGACGTAGACACGCCCTCGCGACCTGCCATGGTGTGCGCTAGGGGTTTCCGACCAACCCTTCGATTGGATCGCTGCCATCCCCTTCCAGCGCGCGAAGGGGGTCTCTTGGGCTCTTGGCGCGCTGCCGCCCAGACGGTCGGTCGGCTGGTCGCGTTGTCCGTCGCGATGTCCTGACCCGAGGACTCGTTGCGGGTGGGGACGGCGGTCGTCTGGAGGGTGCGGACGCAACACTGGGAGGAGCGGATGACGTTCCGGCACGGACCGACGCATGAAACGTATCCACTTGTGCCTGGCAGGAGGAAATCTGCGATTGCAGGCCCGCTTCTCGCGCCGCCGCGCGCTTCAGCTCCTGCCGTGCACGGGTTTCCGCGGCGCGCGCATGCGAAAGGGAGGGTAGCGCCCAGCCCAACTGGCTGACGAGCGCTGCCAGCGCGACGAACGACGCTAGGAACGCTGAGCCTCGGTAGCGCCGCAGACGCGAGAGCTGCGTATCGAGGTCTCGCAGCGCGAGCTCGCGTTGGTGGGCTTGCTTGGCCTCCTGCGATCTTGCGCGGGCTTCCACCTCCATGCGGGCGCGTAGCAAGGTTGCCTCCCGCTCGGCATCTAGACGCGCGCGGTGAAGGTCCTCGTCCCGTTGGCGCTTTCGGGCTTCCTGGGCCGCGAGCGCCGCCTTCTGGCGTTGATGTTGCGCCGCTTCGTCCCTTGCTTGTTGTCGCTGTTTGGCCTCCAACGCCTCTTGCTCGGCCGCCTTGGTGCGGGCCTGCCGCTCCGCCTCGACCCGCTCGACTTCGACCCGCATGAGCTCCGCCAGATTGAACTGCACCGACGATTCTTTTCTGTTGCTTGCCATGGCTCCTCGCTCTGTGCGGAGTGTGCGGTGGGCCCGGGCCGTTCACGACTTCGACGCTGCCTCGCTTGTCCTTCGACTCGCGGACGTTCGCCGCTCCAGGGCCTTCCTCTAGGGATAGCGCGTGCTGTGGGGCGCGTGTGCAAAGGCTTCGCAAAACCAACGGGCGGCGTTTTACGCGACTTTTACCTTGGGTGACTTGTACTCCTTGCTGGCGCCAGTTCTCTGCGTTCAAGATCACCGGGATGTGGGTCGGCGGTCACTCCTGGGGCTCGATGTTCGCGAAGAATTTCGTATGTGACCCGATGCTGCAGGACAAGGCCCGCGGCGTGATCGGCATGTCCGGTGGACCCACGGGCGTGCGCGGAAACTGTGCCGCGCGGCTGTCGCAGATCCACACAAACGGCGAGCTGGAAGGTGGTGAAGCGGGAGTGCCCGACCAGACGGCTGCTGCCAGTGCCCACGGTTGCTCAGCTCGCCTGCCTCCGAACGACATCGGAAACGGCCAGATCGTGTACGAATGGCCGGATTGCGACCCGGGATGGGTCCACTTCAACGTCGTGATGGGTGCCCACGAGCACATTACGCCGATCGACCCGCCCGTGGTCGAGTACATCGTCGACGCCATCAAGTCGACCGAACAACCTTGAGTTGGTTGGCACCGCTACCTCCCGGACGTCATCGCGACTCGGTGTAGGTGGGCCGCGGCGGCGGGCGGCACTGGCCGCCACGGTCTGTCGTGGAGTGACGATGGCCGCAGGCGAGACCACAGGCCACGTGTCAAGCTTGCGGGAGGGTTACGTGCACCGCGAAGCCTGGCTGCAGGTTGTGCCCGCGGACGCTTCCATGCATCCGGCGCACAAGATCGCGCACCAGGGCCAGACCGATGCCGGTGCCCTTGCGCGTCCGGGTAAGCTCGTTCTGGCCGCGGTAGAACGGCTCGAAGATCGCGCGCAAGTGTGTGGCGTCCACGCCCGGACCTCGGTCCGACACCGTCACCTCCACGCCCTGTTCGCTGGCTTTGCAGCGGACCTCGATCGCCCGCTGTTCGCCCGCGCCGTACTTCAGCGCGTTGTCCAACAGGTTGAACAGAATCTGTGTGAGGGCATCTCGATCAAAGCGAGCCGGAGGCAGCCTATCGGGTACCACCATCGAGAGCGTGAAGCCCTCCTGCGTAGCATGGGGCCGGAACAGCTCGACCGCTTCGGCGACCAATGTCCTCACGTCGCCGACGACCAGCTGGACCGGGCGTTCGTCCCGCTCGAGGCGCGAAAACTCGAGCACGTTGTTGATCAAGCGACTGAGACGCTCGGTCTCCGAGCTGATAGTGGCGTAGTATTCCCGACGCTTTTGGTCGCTCTCGACCAGGTCGTCGCGCAGCATCTCGCCGTACATACGGATGGCGGTCAAGGGTGTCTTGAGCTCGTGCGAAACCGCCGCGACGAAGTTGTTGCGCACCTCCGCGAAGCGCATCTGCACCGCTACCATTCTGTATAGCGCGTACAGGCCGAGGATGACCGCCAGCGCCAGGACCACGGTTAGGGTGTAGAGCAGGCCACTGGCATCGTCTTCGTCCCGCAGTGGCGCCAGGTCGAGTTGGGCCTGTAGACCTTCAAAGGGGGGCGCGAAGCGGTGGTTGTAGCGATAGGCGCCGGCTGAAGCGCGGATACGGTCCGTGGGGCTGGATGGATCCGCTAGCCAGTTGCGCTTGGTTGGACCCGCCACGGCCGCCACGCGTGCGAGCTCTCCGAGCCCTTGTTCGTCCAGTACACGCTGCCGAAGACGTGCGACCAGGTTGTCTCGATCGATCACGAATCCCTCGGCTGCTTGCTGGTCGGCGCGTGTGCGGGCCACCACGAAGGTTGCCGGGTCGGCAGCGTACACGACAAAGCCGTGATCGGCCGGTGGCTGGGCGACAAGGCGTGAGAAGGGCTGGGATAGCGAAACGCATAGGCATAGGCCAGCGGACAGCCTGGCGACGACCCGCTTTGTCGGCGAGACGATCATAGCCCGTCCAGCCCCGCCAGGGGGTCGTCGTCGTCGCTGCTGCGGCGCCGGCGTGGGGGCTTCTGTTTGGGCTTGGCGTTGCTGGCCCCGCGGCGCTTGCCCACCCCGCGGTTGAGCTTGCGCAGCACGCTGTCCTGCTTGGGCAGCGCGCGAGGTCTGACCTTCAGGTCGGTCTCGGCGTCTTCACCTGTCCCATCGACACGGGTCTCCTTTTCCGCGACCTCGGTGGAGTGGCCTGTTCGGGGTGGATCGGGCGTGCGCGGTCTTGGCACCAGGGCTTGACCGTGCGCGCGCCATAGCGCCCTGGCAGCTCCCTCCACGCGGGCGATGCGCGACGTTCCGAGTTGGTCGCGCGCCAGCAGGCGGGTACCGTTCGGCCCCTGCGTGAAGTATCCGAGTACCACCGGCGACCAGCTGCTGGCGCGCGTCCGCTGTGCGTCGTAGGCGCGGCTTGGGCGCCCCTGTTCGGCCTCGAGTAGAGTCGTCAGCTCACGCTCCATCTCGTCGAAGATACGCTCGGCGACGATGCGATGCCGCAGCTCGCGCTGCTGCTCGAAGCGCGCTTCCGCGGCCCGCAATAGCAGAAACAATGGCAGCAGCAAGACGCCGCCCAGCAGCAGAAAGCCGAACCGAAGCTGAATCAATCCGCGCCGGTGCATAACCGATATCCCTGGCCGCGAACGGTCTGCACGAGCTTGCCGCCCCTCCTACCGAGCTTCTTGCGTAGCTTGGCGATGTGGACGTCTACCGTGCGTGTCTCGAGCTGCTCCACATTGGCCATGTCCCAGGCGTCGCGCAGGAGCATGCGTCGGCTTACGATGCGTCCCGGCTCTTCGCTCAGCAGGCGTAGGATCCGTACCTCCCGTTGGCTCAGGTCGATTTCTTCATCCTCGATGCGCGCCAGCATGCGGTCCGCGTCGATGGCGAAGGGGCCTGCTGAAAAGCGCGTATGCGCCAGGCGCCGGCTGCGCTTGAGTAAAGCCTGTACTCTTGCTAGCAGCTCGCGCACCGAAAATGGCTTGGTGACGTAGTCATCCGCGCCAACCTCGAAGCCCCTGAGTACGTCGTCTTCGGACCCCTTGGCGGTCAGCATCAGCACGGGCAGCTGCGGGTGGCTTTCGCGCAACTGCCGGCAGACCGAGAAGCCATCGAGCTCCGGAAGCATGACATCGAGCAGCACCAGGTCGAGCGCTTGCCGCTGGATGAACGCGAGTGCGCTTGTACCGTCTTCAGCGCTTTCCACCGAGAAGCCGCGGAAGCGCAGTACGTCACACAGACCAACGCGAATACTCGCCTCGTCCTCCACGACGAGCACGCGAGGACCTGCGGCTCTCGACGTCATGTCACCAAGGATACCCGGTCTTCGCGGCCCTCCGCGCTCGATTCGTAAAAGCTCTGTAAAAGCTCAGGTAGTGCGGAGGCGTTGCCTACATCAACACCGGATGAAACAAGCTAGGGAACACAGTTTCGGAAACACATGCCCTGGTACTCGAGGTCGGCATCATCTGTGTACGCCTCCTTGAGGTACTCGATGAGTTCATCGGAGTAGTGCGCTGGAGCCCCGCAAGTCGCACCCGCGGGGCAATCGGGCAGTACACGGCCCTGCCCATCACAAGGGCCCCAGAGCAGTCCCGGCGTGAGCCGCAAGGGATTCGCGGTGTCCCATCCCGGAAATAGGCACAGGTTGACGTCCTCCACGACCATCGTGCAATCGGTCCTGATGCGACCGGCGAGCAGGGGGCACTCGCTGACCGCACTCGCGACACCCTCCTCGTCGGTCAGCGGTTCGCATTCCGACTCGTTCACGAGGCCGGAGCGGTCCAGCCCTTTGCAGGTGAGCTCGCCGTCGTCGTTCAGCTCCGCAGACAGGCGCGGATCGTAGTCATCGCAGTCAACCGCCTTGGCCGCTCCCAGGGACACGTCTCCGGGAGATGTCAGGCCGTCCCCATCAATGTCGGTCAATTGACCATCGCAGTTCAGGTCGTGGACGCGGCGGCGGAACAGCCGCGAGGGGTCGCCGTCGGCATCGAAGTAGTCGCAGAACCATGCCTTGCGCATAGTCGGGCGGCCGTCAACCTCGTGATACAGATCGCGCAACTGCCCAGCCTCCTCCTCTGGAGTCACCGCGGGATGGCTGGCGGGGTCGTAGTCGTTGCAGTCGCCGAACATCAGGCTCAGATCGAGATCGCCGTCCATGAGCCCTGCGTTCTGTGCGGCAAGTTCGTGGCCGTACGCAAAGAAACCGTCCCCGTCAGCGTCGAGTGCGATCCCATCGCAGTCTTCGTCCACGTAGTTTCCGACGATCTCTTCCGCATCCGGATTCACGTTCGGGTCTCCGTCGTGGCAATCCCCTGGCCGGAGGCCGTCGGTGAGTTCCAGCCGCTCGACCGCTTCGCGGTGTCGGCTCTCATAGTAGCCTTTGACGTAGAACCCGTCGCCATCGGGGTCCAGAGCGACACCGTCGCAATCCTCGTCGTACGCGTTGCCTGTGCGCTCGCTCTCCAACTCGAAGCAGGATCCGTCGCAGTACCTGTTCCATGTGAAGTAGCAGAGAGGCAGACTGTCGCCGTCATCGTCGTCGTCCCCGTCGTTCATGGCGGGAGCCAAGCCGACCTCCTCGAAGCCATTGGTGCAGGGACCCGGTTCCTTGGGAACCCTGTAGCTGACGTCGTCGCTCGGCGCGCGGCCGTCACAGTTGCGATCGACGCTTTCGCATAGGGACTCGTGTGCGCCCGGACGGGTCGCTGGGTCGGTGTCGTCGCAGTCGGCGTTGATTAGGCGCTCTTGGGCGCCATCATCGTCGCTGGCAAAGTAGCCGTCGTTGTCTGTGTCGTTGAGGCCCGCGAGCAGATCGTCCGTCGTCGGTTTGACGACTACCTGCTGGCAAAGGGTGGGGCAATCCCGCTTCGGGTCGAGCATCTGGTTGAGAAGGAGATCGCCTCCCGTGGCACCCTGCAGGCTCTCTACCGTGACTGGGTGCGTGACCAGAAAGGAGCTCTCTCCAGGTCGGATGATGCGGGCGTCAAATCGGTAGCCTTCGCCGGCTTCGGTTACGCCGCAGATCGATGGATAGGGCTGGTCATCTGTGGGTTTGAGCCACGCGCGCTGTCCGTAGTAGAATGTCGGGTCCCAGCTGCATGTGCCTGTGTCGTTGCAGCGCCGCAAGGGAAGGTAGCCGACGTAGGGTGCGTGCGCTGCCCCATCTCGGGGCTCTAGCAGCGAAGTGATCTCGCTGGTGTCGACTAGCATGTTGACGCAACCAAAGGTCTCTGGGTTGTACACGTCCCACTCTTGCGCCACGAGCCAGTACGAAAAGTGATTCACGGCGCCAACGCAGGTCAGGCTGTCCTCATCCTCGCGGGCTTCCTGCACCTCGCAGAATGACTCCCAGGCCCATTTGGCGCGGGCCATGTCTAGCGAGTACATCCCGAGTTTTTTGCCGGCGGACAGTCCCAGGTTCTTGGCCCCGGGTAGACGCAGCGACAGTTGGGCCGACGTTCCGGGGGCGAAGCGCACCTCTTTGCCTTCCATGTCTTGCACCTCGGTCATGATGAGGCTGAAGTGCTGGCGAATCATGGCGGTACTCCCGTCTTCCGACTCCACCACGAGATCGCCCGGAAGCGCCGAGGGTGGCAGCGAGCTGGCCGCGATCGCGCGCATCCTGACGTTGACCAGACCGTCGATCCGCGTGCCATCGGCCCTGGCGAAGGGCTGTTGCGCGAAGCGCCATTGGGCATCGCCCTGCCGCAGGGTAACCGCTTGCCCCGCGTCCACCGTCTCGCGTTCCGGCGCGCGTAGCATGGTGATGGTCTGTTTCTGGATGCCGGCGGTGTCGTAGGATGCCTTGAAGGCGCTTTCCAAGTACATCGGATGGGAGGCGCGTCCTACAAGTTGCTCCGTTGCCGCAAGCTGATCGATGGGCGCCTCCCCGTGTTCGTCGCTCGTGACCAGCCGGCCGCCCACTCGGACTTCGGCGTCGGGTATGGGCCGGTTTGCCTCGTCGACGATCTGAAAGAAGCCGACGAACTCCGGATCGTCATCGGCCCATTGCACGCCGGACCGGGGCTCTGTCCCAACGACCTCCAGGTCACGGCACACGCCGCCCGGACAGTCGCTTACAGTCTGAAGCGGGGGTGAGCTTTCGGTGTCGCAGTGCGTAACCAACAGCAAGGTCGCGAATGTAAGTAGTATGCCGGCTGGTCGTCTAGGCATCGGTAACACATCCCCTCCAATGGTGGTCAGTCGAACGTGGACGCTAGCCAGGGCGCGGCTGCATGCTGTCGGCGGTGAGCGTTTGACCTTGGCGCGCCCTGAGTGCGCATAAGCGTTTGGTTTCAGCCGACTGCCGACGCCGACCTGTCACAAAAGACGGTCGACGATGGCGTGAGCTGAACCGCCTGAGACCACCTCAAGTTGCGGACTTGAATGGCCGTTCAAGGACACGAACCGCCAAACGCTCGTTCCGCGCGGCGCGCGGGCGTGCCTGCCCTGGAGTCTCTTGCAATGTCCCTGAACGTTGAACTGTTGCGCGACAGCTTCGAACTCGTGGTTGGCAAGAATCCGGACCTTACGGTCCGCTTCTACGAGATCCTGTTTGAGAAGTACCCTCAGGCCAAGCCGCTCTTTTCGCGCAAGGGGCAGAAGGAGCAGGCCAAGATGCTAGCTGAGGCGCTCACAGCCGTCGTGGAGCACCTGGAGGATGCGCCATGGTTGGAGCAGACCCTTGGTGCCATGGGGGCCAAGCATGTGGAGTACGGAGTCACCGAAGATATGTACGACTGGGTCGGCGATGCCCTCATCACGACGCTGTCCGAAGTAGCGGGTCCGGCTTGGAACGACGAGCTCAAGGAAGCCTGGACGGCTGCCTACGGCGCAATCTCCGGTCTGATGCTGCAAGGCGCCGCGAAGGCTGCCTGACTTCTCCACAGACCAGGTCAGCTGCCATCGCGCGCACAGACGCGTATGAGCATCGCCAACGCGGCGGCACCGCACCTCGTGGACGTGCTCATGATCGTGCTCATGATCGTGGTGGTTGTCGTGGTCGTCCGCGGTCGTGGATGCGGTCCCGGTGGGCTGCTCGACACGGCAACCGCATCACGTACGACGTTGACGGGCCCAGGACCAAGCCTACCGTTTCGCGACGCTCCGCGGTGGCACGGTTAGTCGCCGCAGGTCTCCAGACGCCAGATGGGGTTGGGGTTCCCCTGGCCGTTGTCCTTGAACTGGTTGGGCCGATCGGCGTTGCCGACCGCGATGGCGCCACCGCAATGCTGGAAGATGACTTCGGTGTCTTCCCAGGTCATTTCTGCGATTTCTACGCTCGGATACGCGCCCTCGGCGATGCGCTCCCCGACCCGCTCCTCATCGGAGTATAGGTACGTGCCCACCGCGTACTTGGTCCCCGACTCGCCGCCCGTGCCGGTCTTGTACGCTCCCTGGACGTAGCTGAGGCGGTAGCATCCGGGGGGCAGTGAGTCGCCCGTGGCAAACTCGACGAGGTCCGGCTCGAGGCCGTCGATCGTAACCGTGTTGATGACACGGCAGTCGTCCGGCTCGCAGGTGGCTCCGAGCTCGCAGGGTCCGGCGTCGGCGCCGCCGCGGGTTGTGGTCATTCCAGCGTCCGGCCCGACGCCTGCTTCCGTGGGTGCTTCGGAGGTCCCCCCGTCGCTGAGCGTGCCCTGACGCGCGCCGCCGTCCCCGGGCAGGCCATCGTCGACGGAACCGTCTGCGGAACGCCCGTCGCTGCCTGCGTCCTCGTCTTCACCCGCGTCTTCGTCGTTGGTGCTGGCGTCGCGGACGGGGTCTTTGTCGTTGTCCTCGTCGTCGGGACTGCTGCTCGTGCGCGAATCCTCTTCGGGGCAGTCGATTTCGTCGTTGCAGTCGCTCTCATCGCCGCAGGCGCCCAGCGCGACCGTCATGGTGGCGGCGAGCGCCGCTAGCAAGAACAGCAGATCACGGGATTTGCACCGCATCATCATGTTTCACACTCCGTGCGCCGACGCTGTCTAGCGCAGCTCGGACCCCCAACTTTGAGTGACATCCAAGAAGCTCTGCGGCACCCACTAGCGCTTGTTGACCCGATTTGCCACCCCTAAACCGGGGGGAGCACGCGGTTGGGTTCCGGTTCCTCGACAACCGGCCAGCGGCTGGGCCGGGTCGGTCTCCGTGGTGTCTCGGATCGTCATGCTGTTGCCTCCGTTCGCAGGCGGCTGACCCGACACGCGCTAGCTAGTTTTCATCACAGGAAAAGGGCGGGTGCCCTTTCCTGTGATGAAAACT
>JAPPOR010000425.1 GCA_028817905.1 Myxococcales bacterium | reverse complement strand
TGTGAAGCCGAAATCCTGCGCGATCCGACGCCGAAGTCGTGAATGATCCGGGCTAGGGTTCACAGTCGCTGGTTTGGGCCACGATGTTGAATTCCACGCGCCGGTTCTTGGCTCGGCCGGCCGGCGTTCGATTGTCCGCGATCGGTTGCTTGGTGCCGTAGCCCTCATAGGCCAGGCGCATCGGATCG
Source organism: Myxococcales bacterium (assembly GCA_028817905.1). GTDB lineage: Bacteria > Myxococcota_A > Polyangia > Polyangiales > JAFGIB01 > JAPPOR01. The sequence continues at coordinate 9,165 of JAPPOR010000425.1, read as the reverse complement.
ACCCCGCGCGAGACGAAGTAGCGCATGACTGCGGCGGCCCTCCGTCGAGAGAGCTTTAGGTTGGCGCGGGCCCGCCCGCGGTCGTCGGTGTGCCCCTCGATACGTAGCTTGCGAATGTGGCGCGCCTTTTGCACAAGCGCCACCACATCGTTCAACAGGGCGAAGGACCGCGACTCGATCATGTCCGACCCCGGGGCGAAGTGGACCGATTCTCCGATTTGGATCTGCTCGCAAGTCAACCGGACCCTCGGAGAGCCCTCTTCTGGGCATCCGTCCTCGTCTTCAAAGCCGTCCTCGTCCTCCGCCTTCAGTGGACACCGATCGTCGCTATCCAGCAGGCCGTCGGCGTCGTTGTCGGGATCGGGACAGCCGTCAGTGTCCTCGAAGTCGTCCGCGTCTTCGGGCTCGTTTGGACAGTGGTCTCCCTCATCGGGCAGGCCATCGCCGTCGTTGTCGGGGTCGGGGCATCCGTCTTCGTCTTGAACACCGTCCTTGTCCTCTGCCTCTTCGCGACACGCGTCGGCTTCGTCCGGCACGCCGTCCTGGTCGTTGTCCTCGTCGGGGCAGCCGTTGCCATCCTCGAACCCATCCCTGTCTTCGGGCTCGTTTTGGCACTCGTCCCGATCGTCGACAATCCCATCTCGGTCGTTGTCACTATCCGGGCAGCCATCTGCATCTTGGAAACCGTCGCGGTCTTCTGCTGCATCTGGACAGTGGTCTGCGGGCTCGACGATGCCGTCGCCGTCCGTGTCCTGGGGTGAGAGCGCCGCGTATCCGATCGTGCCGACTACCCGGACATCCGGCGACCCGTAGCCGGCTGCAAGCCCCGGTCCGGCGGCGGCGCCCACATTGAAGCCACGGGTCTGGATCTTGAAGCCGAATAGGGTCTCCAGTGGTGAGTGCTCGCGCTTGAAGAGTGCACTTGTGAAGGTAGACCCATACCCTTCCGCGTGCAGGGACAGAAAATCTGCGATGCGTAGGCGCGCGCCCACCCCCGCAACAAGCTCATGGCCCAGGGCTAGATTGCCCAGCGCGATCTCTTCGCGCAAGCGGCCCGCGGCGCGCACGCGAAGCTCAAGGCGACCCGTGCGCAGTTCTGCGATTAGGCCTGGTTCGTAGCTGCCCACACGGGCGCCCGAGTAGACCTGCTCGCTATCGGTGAGTCTCGCAGTGGGCAAGCGCGTCAGCAGTTCGCCCGCCAACGCGAACGTCGAGTCCGGCCCGCCCACGATACGCAGGCGTGCTCCCACAGCGACGTCTCCGAGGCCCGCACCATCAGCCGCAGGGACGGACCTGGGGGGTTGCTCGCCGGCCATCAGTGCGTGAATGGGGACCGAGATGAATAACGTGAGGCGTGACCCAAGGCCGAGTGCCAGCGACGGATGAATGACCAGGTGGTCAGCCACGACAGTCGTCTCGGAGTCGGAGTTGCCAGGTTCGGTTTGGTACACCAAGGGGTCGTTCGCGTAGCCGAGCAGCGCCATCGCACTCCACTCCAGGTGGCCGAGGCCCTCCGGGCGGCTGACGGCGAAGCCGTCGCTCGCGAGGGGAGCCGGCTTGAACTGCTCGAGGGCGACCTGCGTTCGGGCCCTTCCGGGCAGCAGGAGGTTGGCCGTGAGCATGCCTGCGAGCGCGGCGAGCGGCCAACCGGGTGGACGCCTCGTTGCGGGTCGCGCAAGCGTCCCAGCACCTCCACGCGAGCGGAACCGCGTCGGCGGAACGCCCTCTGGCGCGCCCTGCGGCGGCGATTCCCCCGATGCGCCGACCACGGCCGGTACACGGACGCCGTCGATCCGTGGGCCGTGCGTCGTGAGATGGCGTTTCGCCATGGCGCGCTAGCTTTCCAGCAATACGCCCGCGACCCGCTCGAGGGCGGCGGTCAGGTCTGCGGGAGCCACGCACGTGAAACAGAGTCGGATCCAGTCACTGTACTCACTGCCGGAGGCCGAGCCCGGTGTCAGCATGACGCCTGCCTCGAGGCACCGCTCCAACAGTTCGATGGTGGACTCGCCAGCACGTCGGTAGGGCTTCGAGGGGAAGAACAAGAAGGTGCCTGCCGGTGGTGTCGGCAAGCGCAACGCATCGGCGGCCTCTTTGGCAGCTGACGCGTAGAGCTTCCGCGTGCGTGACAGCCACGCGTCGCCATCCGCGAGTGCGCGCGCACCCGCGAACTGCATGGGCCGGGGTGCGCAATAGGTTGAGAAGGTCTGCGTGCCTCGAATGACCTGCATCACCTCGTGCGGGCCGTGCGTGTACCCAACGCGCGCCCCGGCGAGCGCGTACGCTTTGGATAGGCTGTGTGAGGTGATCGTGCGGTCGGCGAAGGCTGGCAGGGTGAACGAGCTACGCGGTGCCGTCGGGCCGAAGTACAGGTCTTCGTAGACTTCGTCCGCAAGGATCCATAGGTCGTACTTGCGCGCCAATTCGCCGATCGACTCGAGCTGCTCGCTAGTCAGGCAGGCACCGGTCGGGTTGTTGGGTGTGTTCACGTAGACCGCGACCGTGTGGTCCGTGATGTGTGCCTCGAGCGCCTCCGCGGGGTCGAAACTCGGTTCAGAACCTTGTTCAAGTCCCTGCGCACCTAGGCGATCGAACACCGGAACCTCGATGGGCAGCGCGCCCCTCGCGCGGATGATCCCCCGGATGAGTGGCCAGAAGGGGGCTGGTAGCAGGACCTCATCTCCGGGTACCAGTAGCGCGCTGCAGACCACCATCAGCCCTGCGGTGGCGCCTGGCATCACCTGCAGATCGTCGAGCTTGGGGCGTACCCCGCTGCGGCGCTCCACCTTGTCCGCGATCGCCCTGAGCAGCTCCGGCTCGCCCTGCACGGGAGCGTACTTGTGCAGGCCAGGGTGGTCCGCGCTTGCCTGGTTTTCCGCTTTGGCCGCGTCCAATGGCTCCAGATACGTATCCCCGACATGCAGTGGATAGACCGGCCCGGGTTGGGAATTGGCCCGTTCTGCAAGTTGACTGAACACGCGATCCGATAGCTGCTGGACAAAGGGCGAGCTGCGCGGAAACCGTGGCATGGGACGGGACTATAACGGGTATAGTCCACCCATGAAACAGACTCGTAACGCCGCGTACGGGATGGCCTCCCTCGTGCTCACAGGGTTGGTACTTTCGTGCGCAGACGAAGCGGACAAGGGTGATACCGCCGCGGCGCCGCCCCTACTTGGAGTCTTCGAGCTCCCCATCTCCCTGCGCACGACCGACCCGGCACCGAGCGAAGCGCACGACGTCCAGGTCAGCCCGACCAAAGTGCAGGTCAACGGGCAGCTCATTGGCGAGTTGAGCGGGGGCAAGCTTGCCGGCGACACGCGGTCCAAGCTCACGCAGGCCCTGTCGTCGCCGGCTCGCCGGCAGGTCGCACTCCAGGTGCACTCGCAGGTGCCGTATGCGACCGCAGTCGAACTGCTGGCCCTCCTGCGTGAGGCCGGTGCCGAGACGGTTAGCATGAAGGTCCGCAAGCCGAGTGGCACCGAGACTGGCTTCCTCACGCTCGGCAGCTATCGCGTTGGGCCCAAATCAGCTCCCGAAGACGATCTGGAGGTCGCGGGTGCCCAGGCGCGTTCCTGGTCGGAGTTCACCGGAGTATGGGAACAAGTTTATGAGGCCTGCGGTGGATCGGACAGCGGCAACTGTGCCTACAAGCCAGAGAAGGTCGCCGAAGGAGGTCAGCTGAAGCTGGAGTTGTACGCGGCCGGACAGGGGGTCAACGTCAACTTCTACCGAACGGGCGCGCCTCCCCCCGCCGAGCCCAAGTCCGACCCCAAAGCAGACCCCAAGGCCGCCCAGGGGCGTGCCGGCAAGGGGGCGGCCAAGTCGGAGCACACCGATCCGGCGGCCGAGATCGAGAACGCACCACCGGCGACCCAAGCGTTGTTCCAGTTCCGAGCCAAGGAAGCCGTCAAGGTGCCGTCCGCGGTATCCGGGATCACGGCTCCGTTGTGCGGCAAGTCGGTTTGCGGAGTTGCCGTGCGGGCGGAGGCAGCCACCATGTCGGCCCGCATCGTCTCGTTGCTCGGAGCTGCCTTTCCCGATGGGACAGTCGCACCGGCGGTCCGTTTCGAGCGCCCCTAGCTAGCCCGCATCCATCGCCAAGGCGGTGCGACGTTCGTGCAACTGCTCGACTTCGGAGTTCTTTCGCTTCGTTCGAAGATACAGGCAGTGTTTCCTCCTTCGCCGAAACCTCTGCAAAGCCGATCACTTGCACGAACGTCGCACGCCTTGGCGATGGCTGCGGGCCTGGCGGGGTTCTTAGCGGACCGCCTCGAAATGGCCTATGCTTCAGTATGGCGACGGTGGGCAGCAAGGTGGGTGCGGTGAGCGGGACCCCGGCTGGCGATGAAGAGCTGGCGGCGACCTTGCGGACCTTGTCTGGGCCTGAGCCGATTCCGGTCGACGTCGCCGCGATCGTGGAGCGAGCCATGGCGGAGCATCCCAAAGCGCTGGCTTCGTTCATCCCCCGCCTGGTTCAGCTGATGTATTGCGAGGAGCAGGCGGTCGCGCAAGCCTGCGCGCGTGCATTGCCCGCCTTGACGAAAGTCACACCGGCCAAGGTGGGCAAACACATTGCGACCCTTTCAGATGGGTTCATCGGTGCCAGTGATACAGCCAAGCAGGGCACGGTGGACACGTTCGTCGGGCTTTCGGCGGCGTCTGTCGCCTATCAGAAGCGTGTCATCGGGACGCTTGTGGCGGCCCTGCGCGAGGCCGAACTGGACATTATGGTGAGTTGGGCAACCGCGATGCTTCCCACATTAAAGGGAGAGCCCTACGCGGCCGCACGCTCTCAGGTCGAGGCGCGGCTGGCGCAGATGCCCCGTCAGCAAGGCCAGGAGATCGCCCGGCGCCTCGGAATTACCTACCGGGGGCGCCCAGTGCCCGGATGACATCTATGGCCAGTCGAGCCCGCGAGTTTGTCCGGTCCGGCATCCGATTCTGTGCCGGATGCCACTCAAATGCTGTATAGAAAGGGCGTTTCGGGGGCGAAACAAGACGGCCGTCGTGCGGCCATTTTTGTTGGGAAACACGCATACTTGCAAGAAATGCCAAATAGCCTATGATGGCCGCCGGCGATGGTTGGGGTGCTCTCCCCCCCGAGCACATCCTGATCATCGCCACTTTTTCGAGCTCCTGACCAGCAAGGCCCCTGATTGCAATCGGGGATGCCACCCGCATTTTCGGCGGCCGCATGAACCACGTCGGGTTTGGGATGCCATTTGCGTGCGACGCTCTTGAGCGTCTTCGGGAACGGACCGGTCCGCGCGCGTCGACAGAAAAATGATTTGATATCAATGGCTTATGAACAGCGTGTCCGGGAGGCTCAGAGGGCGAGCATGCCCGGGGCGTAGTCCGCTGGCGGCTGGTACCCCATGAGCTGGAGGGCCGTTGCGGCCACATTCGCCAGCCCGGGCGACCGGACCTGATCGTCCAGTTGCAGCTTTACCCCGGGTGCGTACACGTAAAACGGGACGCGGTTAAGGGTGTGGCTGGTTTTGGCCCGTGGGCGTGAGTGCTCGTCGACCGCGAAGGCACCCGTCTTCTTGTCCAGCTCGTACATCTCATCGGCGTTGCCGTGGTCCGCGGTCACGATGAGGGCTCCCTGCAGCATGGCGACTACCGGGAGCAGACGTGCGATCTGCAGGTCCACTGCCTGGACCGCGGCGATGGCGGCTTCGCGATGGCCGGTGTGTCCGACCATATCCCCGTTGGCGTAGTTCAGCCGGCCGTGACGGACAGAGCCATCCCGCAGCTGCGCGATCAGTGCATCGGTGATTTCGGCAGCCTTCATCCAGGGACGTTCCTCGAAGGGTAGGGTGTCGCTGGGAATCTCGATATAAGTTTCCAACGCCGTGTCGAATGCGCCGCTGCGGTTGCCGTTCCAGAAATACGTCACGTGACCGAACTTCTGGGTTTCGCTGATCGCCAACTGCCGCTCGCCATTGCGGACCAGGTACTCCCCCAATGTCTGGTCAATGGCCGGGGGTTCGACCAGGAAGCGTGCGGGCAAGTGCAGATCGCCGTCGTATTGCATCATGCCTACGAATAGGGCGTCGGGCCGTTCCCCCCGGTCGAAGTATGGGAACGCATCCTGCTCAAAGGCCTGGGTCATCTGAAGCGCCCGGTCGCCGCGGAAGTTGAACAGGACCACCGCGTCTCCGTCCCGTACCGGTCCGACCGGCTGGCCTTCGCCATCGACGATCACAAATCCGGGCAGGTTCTGGTCAATCACTCCTGGCTGTTCGTTGCGCAGCGTCTCAATCGCCGTTGACAGGCTCGGAAACCCGCGCCCGCGCCCGTGCACAAGCAGCTCGTAGCCGCGCTCGACCATCGTCCAGTCCGCACCGTAGCGGTCCATCGTGGTGGTCATCCGACCTCCCCCGGAAGCCACTCGGTAGTCCCTGCCCGGCTGTTCTCGAATACGCGCCAGCACCGCCTCCAACTGCTGGACGTATTCAAGCGCGCTAGTCTCGGGCACGTCACGGCCATCGATCAACGCATGGACACGCACCCGGCCAACGCCTTGAGCATGGCAGCGCTCCAACATGGCGATCAAGTGGTCGATGTGGCTGTGGACATTGCCATCAGATAGCAGGCCGACAAAGTGTACAGTGCCATTGGCTCCACGGGCTCCGCCGCACACAGCTTTCCACGCCTCGCCCTCGAACATGGCGCCGGACCGGATGGCATGGTCGACCAGCTTGGCACCTTGGTCGAAGGTTCGTCCCGCGCCCAGGGCATTATGGCCAACCTCGCTGTTGCCCATGTCGGCATCTGAGGGCATGCCTACCGCGGTGCCGTGGGCCGCCAAATGGGTCGAGGGGCAGTTTGCGGCAAGCCTGTCGAGGGTGGGCGTGCGAGCAAGGAACACGGCGTCGCCTTCATCCCTGTTGCCGGCCCCGACACCATCCATTACACAGATGAGCACCGGGCCCGGGACGCCGGCGAACCGCTTCGATTTGCGCAGATTCCAGTCAGTCATCGAGCAACCTGACAGCCTGTTACCGCGCGCGGAGCAGGCTTTCAAGCGCCTGGCCGAGGGACGCCCCCGGCGGAGGCGCACCTCGCGAGTGGCGGGCACCCAACGGGTCGAAGCCGGTCCGCCGAGCTCGGGCTTGACTGTGACCGGTGGACACTGGATACGGTACCGGGCGTCCTGCCTCGCCTTTCCCGGAACGCGCGGTCGGACTCCGCGAGGGTGCTGTGAGGACGCCCCAAGAGACCCACTGACATGACACCGCAGGCTTGGCTTACGATCGCTGTCACAGGGGCCATGGTCGCGGCGATGGTCCGCAACCTGGCAGCCCCCGATATGGTGCTCCTGGCCGGCCTTGCGATCCTGTTGGCGACCGGCGTGCTCACGCCTCCCGAGGCCTTCGCCGGCTTTTCCAACACCGGGATGCTCACGATAGCAGTCCTGTTCGTCGTATCCGCGGGTGTCCAGCGGACCGGTGGCCTCGACTTCGTGGTTACTCGGGTGCTGGGTCACCCTCGCTCCGCAGCGGGCGCGCACCTGCGCATGATGGTTCCGGTTGCGACCATTTCTGCCTTCATGAACAACACCCCGGTGGTGGCGATGATGCTTCCGATTGTGTCGGATTGGTCCAGGCGCATCGGCATCAGCCCCGGCAAGTTGTTCATTCCGCTCAGCTATGCATCCATCGTTGGGGGATCCTGCACGATCATTGGCACCGCCACCAACCTTGTCGTCCTTGGTCTCACCCAGAATCGCCTGCCGCATCTCCGTGTAGGAATGTTCGAAATCGCGCAGTTGGGGCTTCCCGTGATGCTGTCGACGATTCTGTACACCCTGGTTTGCTCCCGTTGGCTGCTGCCCAGCCGGGGTGGCGCCACACCCAGCGCCTTTGAGCAAGCGCGCGAATACACCGTCTCGATGCATGTGTTGTCGGACTCGCCGCTTGTCGGCCTCACGATCGAGGAAGCCGGCCTGCGTCACCTTAGGGGACTGTTCCTGATCGAAATCCAGCGAGCCGACAGCGAGATCAGACCGGCGCCCGGCCCTGATGTTCGTTTGCACGCCAATGACTTGTTGTTGTTCGCGGGCGTCATCGACAGCGTCGTGGAGCTGCAGCAGATCCGCGGCCTCGTGCCTGCCGACGAGGGTCAAGCCAACCGCGTTGAGCCCCGTCCCAACCGACGGCTGGTCGAAGCCGTTGTGGCGACCCAGTCGGAGCTCATCGGGCAGACCGTTCGGGAGGCGCGCTTTCGCACGCACTACAATGCCGCGATCATCGCGGTCCACCGCCAGGGTCAGCGCGTGCGCTCGAAAGTCGGCGATATCGAGTTGTCGGCAGGTGACACGCTGCTGCTTGCGGCGAGTCCCAACTTCGCCGACCTGTATCGGGACGACCCCACGTTCGCGCTGGTCAGCGAGGTGCAGAACAGTCAGCCGCGGCGTCACGAGCGCTCTTGGATTTCCATGTCGTTGCTGGCGATCATGGTGGGTTTGAGTGCGGCGGGGGTATTCCCGTTGCTCACCGCGGCGCTTGTCGCAGCCGGACTCATGATCGTCACCCGTTGCCTGACCGCGGACGAGGCGCGGCGTTCCGTGGACCTGCGCGTGCTGCTTACGATCGCCGCAGCGTTTGCGGTTGGGGAGGCCCTGCGCAAGACCGGTGCCGCCGGAATTCTGGCGCAGTTCGTCGTGGCCGGTGCGGCGCCTTTCGGGGCGGTGGGGCTGCTCTCAGGGATCTATGTCACGACCGTTCTGCTGAGTTCGGTGATTACCACCAACGCTGCGGCGGTGTTGATGTTTCCGATCGCCTACGCCGCGACGCAGACGGCCGGCTTCGACTTCAAGCCGTTCATGTTCAGCTTGATGTTGGCAGCATCGGCGAACTTCATGACCCCGATCGGCTATCAAACCAACCTGATGGTGTACGGGCCCGGTCGCTATCGCTTTGCCGACTTCACGCGCTTTGGCTTGCCCCTGCAGGTGGTCGTAGGCGTCGTGACCATCGCCACGGCATCCATGCTGTGGCTGTAGAATCCTTGACAAGCGAATCTCGTTTAGAGACGAGTCAAGTTTGGCGAACTCACCATTCTCTGTTGGCGTTGTATCAAGGATTCTAAGTCGCACCTCCAGCTAGCCGCAGGCCGCGATCAGGCGAGGGAGTGAGACCTCATACCGGTGCCCGG
>JAPPOR010001109.1 GCA_028817905.1 Myxococcales bacterium | reverse complement strand
GTCGCGCTGATCGACCCACCGAGTCGCAACTCGAGACGCTCGCGATGGTCGCTTGCTGCCAACCGCTAGCCGTCCGCGGCCACAGTCCCGGTTAGGTACCCGCGCCGCCCAGGTTGGTCCGGCCACTTTGCCTCGTCGGCTACACAGCGATGGGGAGGTCCGTCCTGCGCTCGAGTTGGTGCTGGGCGCCGGTCGTGACCCTGCAACGGAGACCGTAGTGCATGACGATCGAACGGGGCCGCTGGGGAAGAAAACACGCACATGGGGAGCTCGGCTGTTTGTGGCCTTTGTGGGGTCCCACGGATGCTCGTCGAACGCGGTCGAGGTGCCAGCGGGAGCCGAGACGGACGCCGCGGTAGCGTCCTTCGAATGCGCGCCGGCCGAAGCAAATGGCTGCGCCCATCGACGGAAGGACTCGGGTGAGGGCAGCCAGCCCGGCGGGGACGAGGCGGGCCAGGCGAACGCCGGTGCACAGGGCGCTGCAGGTGAGCGCCGCGGTGCGGCCGGTACGGTCGGGGCGCCAGTGGTGGGGCCGGATGGTGGGCAGCAGGGGGGCGCCGATGATGGCCCACTCCACACAGGAGACGCTGGATCACCGGACGATCCCGAAGGGCAGGTCGCTCCCGCAGCGACCAGCGGACCGGGGACGGTTGTGGTCCAACCGGAGGATGACGCCTCGTACATCTATGATCCCGACAGGATCTACACCTTTGATGTGGAAATAGACCCCACCGATCTTCAGCGCGTGGACGAAGACCCAAAGGCGGAGCAGTACGTGGCGGCACGGCTGCGGTTTGAGGACGCGACCTACGAGGTCGGGTATCGCTACAAGGGCAGTGTGGGCGCTTTTCGCCCGCCGTGCACCACGGGCTTTGATGGGGGGCCTAGGGGCGGCAAGTGCTCGGTCAAACTCAGCTTCAACTGGCCCGACCCCGATGGCCGCTTCTTTGGTCTCAAGAAGCTCCAGTTCCACGCGATGAACACGGACCCGTCCATGATGCGCGAGCGACTGGGCTACGCCCTATTTCGCCAGATGGGTGTGCCGACAGCACGCGCCACGCACGCGATCTTGCGGGTCAATGGGCAGCCTGACATCTATGCTCTGGTGGAGCAGATCGATGGCCGCTTCACACGGAGCCGTTTTACCGAAGGTGGCAAGGGCAACCTCTACAAGGAGATCTGGCCCGTTCATGAGGACCCAGAGCTCTACCTCGGGGCACTCAAGACCAATGAGCACGAAATGCCCAGCGTCGACCGAATGCTTCGTTTCAGCGAGGCGGTGCTCGACGGTCCAGAGGCCATGGCCGAGTGGTTGGACGTGGAGGCCACCGTACGCTACATGGCGGTCGATCGCGTCATCATGAACGACGACGGTGCGTTTCACTTCTACTGTCTCGGTGGCGGCCTGGGGAACAACCCAGCGCCTCCGGGGAACCACAACTACTATTGGTATGAGGCCGAACATGCCGACCGCCTCTGGCTCATTCCCTGGGACCTCGACAACGCGATGAGCGACATACCCTTTCCTCCTCACATCGATGTGGACTGGCGGCTCATGCCGGAGCCCAGCCAGTGCACCTGTGGCGGGGGTGGCTTCGGTGGGGGGCTGAGCACGCCTTCCGGGTGTGACCCGCTGATTCAGAACTTTCAGGCGTGGGTGCCTCGCTACGAGGACATGGTCGACGACTTCATCTCCGGCCCGTTCCGCAAGCAAGCCGTGGACGCGCAGCTCGATGGTTGGCGGCAGCAGCTCACTGAGGCCGGCTACCCCGTGGACGACAGCGCCTTTCGGGAGTTGAAGGCGACTCTGGACCGGGCGCGCACAAACCGCGGCTTTCCATACTGACCCCGCGCCTTCGCCGCGGGTTTCGAGAGCCTCCGTGATGTTCCGCCCGGGCACCCATCGTGTAGGATGCGGCAGTGATGATTTCCGCACCGTTTGATGAGTTTCGCGCCACGGTTGTGCCCGAGTGGATCGACGAAAACCAACACCTCAACATGGGGTACTACGTGGTCGCGTTCGACCGTGCCACGGATGCCTGGCTGGTGCACATCGGGCTCGACCCCGATCACCGGGCCATCCATCGCGTGACCACGTTCACGCTCGAGTCGCACGTCAACTACCTGCGCGAGGTTCGAGAAGGGGATCCTCTGCGTTTCACAACCCAGCTACTCGCCTTCGACCAAAAGCGCATACACTACATTCACCAAATGTATCACGGGGAGCAGGGGTACCTTGCAGCCACCAATGAGCTCATGTCGCTCCACGTGTCGCTGGAGACGCGCAGGGCTGCGCCCATGCAGCCAGTCATTCAGGACCGCCTGGCGCGTGTTCTCGAGGCGCACAGCCGTTTGGATCGACCTCCTCAGGTAGGCCGGAGCATCGGGCTCTGAGCTGGTACGGGTGCCCTCTGCGTGCCGGGAGACCAAGGGTGAACCAGGCACTGGTCCGGCAGCTCATGGTCATGGGTTGGCGGCGACGAGCCGGTTGAAGAAGCGCGACAGTTCAATGGAATCCACACCTGTCATCGCATGGCTCGCCAGTCCGGCCGAGACAGCATCGCCTGGCAGCTCGCTCTCTACCACATCGTACAGGATGGCCACCTCTTCCCGCTTGAGCAGTCCGGCGGGGCAGGCTGCGCTCGGTACCACCCACTGGTCTTGGGAGGCACAGGCGACGTACATCGGGGGATCCTGCGCGTCCAGGTATCCGACCGGCGAAGCCAGCTCGATGATGGGGTCGTAGGTCTGTGCATGTTCATCGAAGCAGGCGGGTAGCTCGACACCTAGGGAGTCGGCACCCGCGACCCGGCAACCGAAGAAGTCGGCAACCCGATCGGATATCCCCATGACCCCGGGAACGCGGTTCAGCATCTCGAAGTCGCTCTCCGAAATCCAAGCTTGTAGATCGAGCGGCCCAGCGAGACTGACCACACCGGCAACGGCGTTCGACAACGGTAGCCCCTGCTTGTCGGTCTCCAGGAAGGCCGGATAGCGTCTGGCGAACTGGCCGTCGTTGGAGGACAAGGCGGCCAGGGCAGCAATGTGAGCTCCCGAAGAATGCCCGACCAATACAAGGGGCAGGTCGTGAGGACGAGCGTAGTGCCGTTGGGCAAAACGAATCGCTGCCCTCACATCGTGCACGACCGTGGCGACGCCTCCCTCGGAGTCCTCGATACGGCTGGTCGAGTGATCCATCGACAGAACACGCCAACCGCCGACCAGAAAGACCTGGCCAAACAAGGACTCCTTCAGCATGAGCCGAACCATTGGATGCAACACCGAGCGGGAGGGACCGACCTTGCCTCCTTTGCCATTCCAGCCACCACCGGGCACGTACAGCAGGACACCGCGCACCGGGACGTCGGCAGGTGGTTCGTGTACATCGAGCATGCGCTCGTCAGGCGACGCACACTGCCCGCCCGGCTGCCAGTAGCACTTGGAAGCGATGGAGTGGCGTACCGGGGCGCGAAGTGTCTCGTCGGGCGCCTCGGCCGCCATCGGGTCATCCACGGCACAGGCTGAGAGGCAGAACGCCAAGCACCACCACAATCTAATGATTCGATGACTAGCTCGGATGATTCGCCCGCTGGCCTTTGTTGGGTTGTCCAAATCCAAGAGATCGATCACTCCATGATCGTCATTGGCGCGCGCCGAGCTGGACGCTCGGTTCGCCGATGGACTACTCGCGCTATTGTCGACACGCGAGTCGGCACCCCCTGCCGTCACTCGCCGTACACCGATGAGGCTTGCGCAATACGCGTGCTGGCAAATCAGACACGCGCCCCGAAACAAAGCGACGACGGCATGGTCTCGACAAGAGAAGGACCGTTGCCGCTGCTTTCGTTCTCATGGATCGGGTATCTCGTCGGTTCAAGGCGAAATCTCATTCCGATCGCTTCCCGTGCAGAGTCACCCAGTCCACTTGTCTTATTGGGTCTGCGCGATGACCGTGTACGACCAAGGGCATGGGGGACCGAGGAAGCGCGGGCTGTTGTTGGAACCAACTGCTCGAACGCGCGGGAGGGGCCATCGTCGCGAGGGCGCGTCTACCAGCCCACGGACAAGTGCCAGTGCTTCGAGTAGCCTGATCAGAACCCCCCTTTGCCCTTGCCAGCGGGAGCTGTGTGGATGCTGCCAGCGCGAGGTCATGCCGATCAGCCCAGCCAACTCGGCGAGCCCCCCCAAACCTGTGCGCATGTCTTACGATAGCAGGAAAGGGGTGAAGCCGAGCTGTACGTGTGCGAGCACCTCGGGCCACGCGACGCTGCGCTGTACAGGTACGTGAGGCGATGTAGCCACGTTTGGGCGTGGTGTGGCACGGCCCCAAGCTCGTTGCTCTTGGTGGTCACATCTGGCCAGGCAGACCCGCGCTAACCTGGATGGCGTGGGCGGAGTCGAGCCGTTTCATCGCGGAGGCCTTCGCACGATGAGAAGCGGTTTCCTTCCCTGGATCGGGCGACCGGGCGCCGTGCGCGCGACCTTGGTACTTCGAACCGTCGCGGTCGTGCGGCCGTCCGCGCTGACCGCATGGGCGGGAAGCGGCCCCGGTTTCAACCGACCTTTCGTACCCGATAGCCGATGCGCGGGAAGTGCACGTGCAGTGTCCCCAGGTGCTCGTCCTGTCGCCTCAGCACCAGCTCGTCGGCGCCCGCGTGCACCAGCGTGCCTTGGGAGGGTTCGTGGGCGTAGTCCGAGGCAAAGATGGTCACTGTATCGCCCACCGCGACGCTTCCGAGCTGCTGCTCGGTCGCTTGAGGGAGCGCCTCCGGTTGCGCCTCCGCCGCTCGCTGGAGCGCCTCTTGGCTGCCCATGGGACGCGAGACCAGAGGGCCCATGTCGTCGATGCGAGAGAGCCACGCGCGAACCATCGGATAAGGTTCAAGCATTGCGCGCAAGATGTGATTCTTCGTGAGTGCCCACAGCGGGTGATGCGCGCAGAAGTCGGCGATGCTCGGACGCTCGCCGAGAAGGAACGGCCCTGCCTCGCGGAGCTGGGCCTCGAGCCGCATGACGTTGTCGAGCACTATTGCGTGCCCTGCCGAGCCGCGGATGGGGCGGACCGGTGCGTTCTTCAACATCGGCTCGCGATCGGTGGCAAAGGCCTGGATCTGCTCCGCCCCGCCCAGGTACTCGATGTTGCCCGCCAGCGCACGGGGCTCGAACAGCAATCCCAGCACGCCCATGAACAGATCCCGGTCGTAGAGGCGCCCCGCCGCGCATGCCACGGCGCCCAAGCGCTTCAGAAACAGCTGACTGTCCGGGGCGGCTGCGTCGAGGACCCGTGCGATGCACCAGGTGTCGCAGTAGACATCGGCGCCACGCTGCAAGACGGGCGTCTTGCGATAGCCACCCGTCAGCGCGACCAAATCGGGCTTGGGCATCACCACGGGAATCTCCACGGAGGCAAAGGGAAGACCCGTGTAAGCTAGCAGGCGGCGGGCCTTCTCGGCGAAGGGCGAGGCGGGATAGTGGTGTAGGACGAGATCGTGCATGGCTCTTGCCGTTGTGGTACCCGTTTGGGCTGTGGAACGCCAGCACCGACCGAGGCCGGACAAGCTCATCTGGGCTCGCAACTCCGTCAGGCACCAGCTCAAGGCTGAGGTCTTTGAGCCTCACTGGGCACGTCGGGTCATTGCGGTGGGTGCGTGTCTCTTGGGCACCGCGCTGCTCGGCTGCGAGGGAGACGGTGGTGAGGCGCCGATCGCATGTGGAGGTTGTTCGACACCCGCGGCCTCAATTCCGATGGCTCTGCTCCGCCTCCCCATCGGTGTGCGTGCGGTTGCGTGGAGGGGGATGTGTTTTCCTCCGGCGTGTGTACCGCCGCGGGCTGCTTGATCGAACCCGAGCGGGTCGAGAGTCATGCGGATGACTCCGATGCAGGTAGCAAACGTTGAGGTTCCTTTGGCTGCTAGCCTTGCGGGGCGTCCGCCCTCATTTGGAAGATGGTGAAGGCGCCGCCAGTGGGGTCGAAGACGACAGCGAAGCGTCCCGGTGGGATCTCGACGATATCCATCATCGCGGTTCCGCCGAGAGCCTTGATCCGTTCCATGGTCGTCTCCAGGTCCGCGACGGTGAAGTAGACCGCCCAGTGGTTGGGAGCCCGTGCGGCTTCGGGCGGCTTCGGCAGGATGCCGCCGTTCATGTCGCCGTCGTTGAGGATCATATAGTACTCGTTGGGCATGCCCTCCTGGCGCTCGATGCTCCAGCCGGCCACCGCCTCGTAGAAGGCCTTGGCTTTGGGTACATCGTCGGTCATCAGTTCGTTCCAGCTCAGGGAGACCGGCTCGTTGCACAGGCCTGCACCCTTGTGGTCCTTGCCCTGCCAGACGTTGAAGCGTGCGCCGGTTGGGTCCGCGAAGATCGCCATGCGACCGGCGGTCATGACGTCCATGGGCGGCATGTCGATCGTGCCCCCTGCAGCGGTGACCTTTTTCGCGATGGCGTCCACGTCGTCCACCGCAAAGTAGCTGTACCAGACCGCGGGGGTGCCGGTCCGCTTGACCTCGTCTGCCATCTCGCCCATGCCTGCCACCGGGTGTTCGCCCTGCATGAACTGCGTGTAGATGCCACCCTGGTCCGTCGGAATCTCGATCGCACGCCAGCCGAATAACTCGGTGTAGAAAGCCTTGGACGCCTCGGGGCTCGGCGTCATCAGGTCGACCCAGGAGAACTGCCCGTGCTTGTAGGAGTCGAAAACCGCCATGTTGCTGGACCTCCACTGAAAGGTTGACGGGGGGCAGGCTCGCATACACACACGCGTCTGCAAACGTCCATTATGGGTCTCACGAAGCTGTCCGTCTGTGGGTTCCGGTTGTGGGATCCCGGTGTTCGAAAGCGGACGCCAGATGGTGTGGCCGGACGGGAATTCCGGTGCAACTCCTGGGCGTTGCTTGGATCGCGGAAACGGCATGAGCCTTGCTTCGGTGGTTCGTTGATGACCACGCTCGACCGATCCACACCTTGGGGATGCTTCTTTGCCGTCACGGTCTTGCTCGCAGGGGCGGCCAACGCGCAGGGCCAGCGCCCGACAGCGCCCTCCGATTCCGCCCGGCACTGGCGGTTGGCGCTGGCGGACGCCGTGGCCCTCGCGCTGCAACACAATCCGATGCTCAAGGCTCGGGCGATCGACGTACGCATGGCACAGGCGCGCGTCGTGGAGACCTCTGGTCGGGACGACGTGGTTCTGTCCGCGAAGGCCGCCTGGCTCACCGATGCCAATCAACAGGCAACCGGGGGGCTGGTACAAAATCCGTATGATGCGTTCCAGGTGCAGACCCAGCTTGTCCGGCCGCTCCCTACCGGGGGGACGATCGGGCTGCAGCTGGAGTCTGCGTACACGCGCTTTCGGTCGGACCGGCTGGGCCCGGAAGTGCCGTCGCAGTGGATCACCCCGAGCATTGCCCTGACACTTCGTCACCCTATCTTGCGCGGAGCCGGTACGGCAGTGGTGCGGGCCGAGCAGCGCTCCGCGCGAGCCCAGAAGAGCGTTGCCGTTCTGCAAGAGGAAGCGTCCTCGCCGACCTGTTGCGGCAGGTCTGTCAGGCGTACTGGGGCCTCCACTATGCCACGGTGGAGGTTGCGGTTCGGAGGGCCTCACTCGACCTCGCGCAGGAGCAGCTGCGCGCGGTGCAGGCCGCCATGCGCGTGGGAAACAAGCCCTCGAGTGCTTCTGCCGAGGTCGAGGTGGCGATCGCCATGCATCGCGCCGACATGCTGACCGCGGAGCAAGCCCGGAGGCAGCAGTCCACGACCCTTCGCCGGCTCCTGGGGCTGGCGGTGGGCGAACACGACCCGGTGTTCGTGGCAGCAGACACCCCTACCGTCGACCGGGTTGAACCGACCGTAGCAGACGCCATGGCGAAGGCTATGCAGCGCCATCCGGACCTATTGGCGCTGCAGCAACAAGGCCGGGTCGCCGCGATCGCGGCGGAAGTGGCCGAAGACGCGCTGCTTCCCCAGCTCGACCTGGCTGTCAGCGGGGGTCCGACCGGCAATGCGGATTCCGCCGATGCGGCGCTATCTGGGCTCTTTCAGCTGAGCGGCTACCAGTTTCGGGCGTCGCTCACCTTCGCGCACCCCCTGGGGCGCCACGCGGCGACCGGGCGTGCCGCGGCCGCCCGCGCGGCCCGCCAGCGGCTCCGCTGGGCCGAACGGGACATCCGCGACCGGCTCCGCGCCGACGTGGTCGCCACTGTCGACCGGGTTGTCGCGACGCGGTCGCAGATCGAGGTGCTGGCGCGCGCGACAAGACTTGCGGAGCTGGACTTGACGGCAGCGCGCGCCCGCTATGCGGCCGGTCGCGCCCAAGGTTTCGACGTGCTCAGGCGTCAAGCAGCGCTCGCGGAGGCGCAGCTGCGAGAGGCCCGCGCCCGCGTCGACTACGTGGGGCACCGGATTACTCTGGAGGCCTTCACCGCCGAAATCCTGGAAAGGATAGACGGTACGCGCTTGGGTCTTGCACGGTCGAACGACGAACGTGGCCGCATCTAGCTAGCGAGGCGGCGTCGATGTCGTGAATGATCCGGGTTGGGCTGGGCAGCACTCACTGCGTGAATTCGCAGTCCACCGGCAGGTCGCTTGCTCGCAGGTGGTCACGCTCGGGAATGCCGTCGGTGGGCGGAAAGGCGACGTGCAGATCGATGTCCACACTGCACGGCGTTCCGTATCCGTTGAGACCGTCCCACCTGACGTAACCCCCGTCCGCAACGCCGCCTGCAACCAGGCGCTCCGCGCCATCAGCAGCTCGATACTCGCAGTCGTCGTCCGTCACGATGGCCTCGATTCCATGGAGGGCCCATGGGGCCGGCACGTCGATGTCGGAGGTCACATTGGTGCTAGGGGACGCCAGCAGGACGCGCACGCAGTAGCCATGGGTCGGGTCGAGCTTCGTGATGTTGAGGTGCCACAGCGCAGCGCCCCAGGTTTCCGTGGCGTACTGGGCCTGTGACGTCGGCTCGGGTGCGGCGTCCGGGAGCGCGTCCACCACGCCCGCATCGATGGGTGGCGCGGGCGCACCCGCATCGATGGCTGGCGCGGGACTCGCGACATCGTCGCCCACCGCGCCGCTGTCGCGACCTGCATCCCACCCGACCGCCGAAGGCGACTGCTCCCCCCGGGTCGACGCCTCCCGGGTCGACGCTTCCCAGGTCGACGCTTCCCGGGTCGACGCTTCTTGGCTGCGCGGCGCCACACCTTCCGGCCCCGTCTCGGTGCTGTCGGGCGGCGCCATGTTCGACGGCTGTACCCTTTCCCCCTGTCGCGCCTGCCCGCACGCGAGCACCGCCGACGCGAGCCCGAGCAGCAGCGAGGTGCGAAGGGGCTTTCGCGCACCAGCCCTCGCGCGACCTGGAGT